>JBCFBG010000025.1:0-27663 GCA_038562515.1 Anaerolineaceae bacterium | reverse complement strand
ATCTCCCAATCCGGTGCTATCTGCGGTGGGGTAATCGACTTTATCATCAATTCGAAAATTGGATTTTCCCACTTCGCCAGCCTGGGCAACGAGATGGATGTAACTGAAACCGACATGCTTGAGTTTTTTGCTGAAGATGAAAATGCCAAAGTTATCGCCATGTATGTTGAAGGTATCCAGGACGGTCCGCGGTTTATGCAGGTAGCGAGGGAGGTTTCAAGAAAGAAACCGATTGTCTTCCTAAAAGCTGGCAAGAATGACGCTGGTGCAAAAGCAGTTAGTTCCCATACAGGCTCTCTGGCAGGTTCTTATGCTGCATATCAGTCTGCTTTGAAACAATCCGGTGTAATTGAGGTCTCGACCATCAACGAGCTATTCAACCTTGCATGGGCACTGGGAAGCCAACCTCTTCCCAAAGGGAATCGGGTGGCAATAACCACCAACGCAGGAGGAGCAGCAGCCCTGGCAGCCGACAGCCTTGATTTCAATGGATTTGAATTGGCAAAAATCTCCACCGAGATCCAGGCTCGCTTGAGAGAAAAACTAAACCCCAGCGCGCAGGTCTCCAACCCGGTCGATATGCTTGGGTCCGTCAGCCCGGAAGATTATTTGTGGAGTTTAGGAAATCTGGATCAGGACGATGGCGTAGATGTCTTACTGCCAATTCTGGTGCCACAAGCACTGGTTGACACAGCGGGAGTCGCCAAAGCCTGGGTGGAAATTGGCAATCAGACAAAAAAGACGCTGTTAACCTGCCTGATGGGTGAACGAAGTACGAAAGAAGCCGGACAAATTCTAAATCTGAATAACGTTCCGGTTTATACCTTCCCGGACCAGGTTGGACCGGTACTCAAGGGTATGTGGGAGTACAGGCAGGTCTTGGCAACGCAGAATTTTGAAGAAGTGTCATATAAACCAGCTGACAACTCTAAGATTGATGAAGCCATGCTGGCAATTGGTGAACGTAAAATCATTGGTGAATATGAATCAAGGCTGTTATTGGACGCCTATGGCATTTCCAACGTGCCAGGTGGATTGGCAAAAACAACGGAGCAAGCCGTGGGGATTGCAGAAGAAATCGGATATCCAGTCGTCTTGAAAATCGTTGCTGAAGGGTTGATCCATAAGTCGGACGCCGGCGGCATAATATTAAACCTTGGTAATAGCGAAGAACTGCGCGTAGCATATAATGAATTGATGGATAGAATCAAAACAAACGAGCCTTCAGCTGACATTATCGGTGCGATGGTCGAGAAAATGGCTGCCAAAGGTATTGAGGTAATTGTCGGAATGCGCCGAGATGCAACCTTTGGTCCGCTGATGATGTTTGGATTGGGCGGAACGATGGTCGAATTGGTGAAGGATATCCAATTCCGTGTGGCTCCCTTATCGAGGGAAGACATTCGGTCGATGGTTGCTGAAACGATGGCGGGAAAATTGCTCAATGGTTACCGTGGGGCACCAATAGCAGATTTTGCTTCACTTTACAGTGTCATCGCCCAGCTCAGCCACCTGGCCGCGGAGCATCCAGAAATCCAGGAAATCGAGATCAACCCGCTGATTGTTTACCCAAAGGGCGAAGGTGTAATTGCAATTGATAGCAGGATGATATTGACATAGAAATATGATGGCTTTCGAGCTTATTAGTTGTGTGAGGCTCCTCACACAACTTTTTTTGAGAAAAGCCAATCATAGAAATCAATCCTCTGACCGTCTGCCTATGAAGGGCTTGTTATTGCCCCAATTGACAACCCAGAAAATTGAAGTATATTTGTTCCAATTTCATACAGGGGCTTTTACTCCTGAATAAATGCGTTGACAGCGAAATAGTATCATGCAAAAAAACCGGTCTCACCCACCGGCGGGCACCATCAGAGAGACGCCGGTTGGTGAGAGGCGTCAGGCAAGCGGCATGAGAATACACGCAAGAGCAGCCACGCCGAAAGGTCTTCCCAAGTAGGTGTGGATGGGTTCTCCCATTACAGGGATTGAGTATAAGCGGGTTCTCCGCCGTACTTGAAAAGGCTGGCAGCGTGAACTGCCAGTGAATTGAGGTGGTAACACGGGATTTGGCGCTCGTCCTCTCCAATGCGGAGGATGGGCGTTTTTTTTCCTCCAGCATGCACCCCCGCCAAATGGTGCGCAGCAATTAACCTTGGAGAAAAGAAAATGAACCAGATCAAATTTCACACCATCGATCCTATCCCACTCGAGATGCACAAAGTGCGTGTTGTTCAACAACTGCCCCTGCCTCCCCTGGAACGCCGCCTGACAGCACTAAGCGAGGCTGGCAACAATACCTTCTTGCTCAAAAACACGGACATCTTCCTGGACATGCTTACCGACAGCGGCGTGAACGCGATGAGTGACGAGCAGCTTGCCTCCATGATGCGTGCTGATGACAGCTACGCAGGCAGCGCAAGCTTCACGCGCCTGAGCGAGTCGCTCGAATTCCTGTTCGGTACACGTTTTTTCTTACCGGCACACCAAGGTCGCGCATGTGAGCACATTCTGGCTCAGGTTTATGTCAAGCCTGGCAACGTGGTTCCCATGAATTTCCATTTCACCACTACCAAAGCCCACATCACCCGCATGGGCGGCAGCGTGGTAGAGCTGGTAGAAAGATACGCCATTGACCCAACAAACCTACACCCCTTCAAGGGCAATTTTGACCTCGAACGTCTGCGAGAGGTGATTGCTATAGAAGGTGCGGCTAACATTCCCTTCATCCGTCTTGAAGCCGGCACTAACCTGATTGGTGGTCAACCTTTCTCACTTGAAAACGCTCTGGCTGTCTGTGACATTGCCCGGGAGGCTGGTATCCTCACTGTGCTGGACGCCAGTCTTTGGCAGGACAACCTGTACTTCATAATGCAGCGTGAAGCATCCTGCGCCGGGCTTAGCCCGCGTGAAATAACCCACAAACTGGCAAGCGCACTGGATATCATCTACTTTTCCGCTCGCAAGCTCGGCTTCGCACGCGGCGGTGGCATTTGCACCAACAACCCTGAAATTGTTCGCCAGTGCCGCGAGTTCGTAACCCTATTCGAAGGTTTTCTTACTTATGGCGGCATGAGTGTGCGTGAAATGGAAGCCATGGCTGTTGGTATGCGTGAGACTTTGGATGAGAATGTAATCTCGCAAGGACCACAGTTTATTGCCGCAATGTGCACCGAACTCGAAAAGCGCAGTGTACCTGTGGTTGATCCTCCTGGTGGACTCGGCTGCCATGTGGACGCTTCTCGCTTTTTGGATCACGTTCCCCAGGAGCAGTACCCTGCTGGAGCGCTGGCGGCTGCAATTTTCCTGGCAGGTGCTATACGAGGTATGGAGCGCGGAACGCTCAGTGAGGAACGCAACCCGGATGGCTCTGAACGTTTGTCTGAAATGGAATTAGTGCGTCTTGCTCTGCCACGCAGAGTGTTTACGCTCTCACAGGTTCTGTACGCAGTTGATCGTATTACCTGGTTGTACGAAAACCGCGGCTTGATAGGCGGACTTCGCTTTGTGGAAGAGCCTGGTACGCTTCGATTCTTCTTTGGGCGGCTGGTTCCTATAGGCAACTGGCAGGTAGATCTCGCGGCCCGTTTCCGCCTGGATTTTGGTGATAGCCTTTAAATAAATAGTTTCTGAGATATACAAGGATCGAATGCCATTTTTTTGATTAGTTCTACTATCTTTACTGTTGGCATGGGAAGACTTCATTATCAGTAAAATAGCACTTAAAAAATAAAAGCCAACGAAGGGAATCGAACCCCCGACCGGACGCTTACGAAGCGTCTGCTCTACCGACTGAGCTACGTTGGCATAGGATGCGATTATACCAAATCTTTTTGACAATAATAGAAGAGAAAACAAACCAGAAAAAAGTCCAGGGGTCGTTTCGGACCTCAAAAATATACAGTTTACTTTTTAGGTTTCAATGTGTCGGCGCGTTTGATGATGTCTTTCCCGAAGCGTTCACGCAAGCCATCGACCGCCTTGGTGAGCTCCTCCTCCTTATATCCCGGGTCCTCCCATAACGAAAGCTGGCGGTGGGGCTTTTCGAGAGTGCTTACCCCGACACCAAGCAAGCGAACCGGACGCCCAGCAATCCAATGCTTCAGAAACAAGTTTTGTACCTCGTTGAAAATTTCCTGGTCGAGGTTCGTGCATTCCTTCATGCTTGTCTGACGGGTAAAGGTTGAAAAATCGGAATAACGGATCTTAATTTGGACCACACTGCCAGCCAGTTCCGCTTTTCGTAGGCGCGAACCAACCTTCTCTGAAAGACCGCGCAGGATTTTGAGCAAATTGCCCTGATCATCCTGGTCTTCATGGAAGGTCATTTCATTGCTCACTGATTTGGGGTCACCACTTTCAGGGTAGATGGGTGTGTTATCAATGCCTTTTGCCCGGCGACGCATGGATTCGCCATGCTGTCCAAAATAATTCTTGAGATCGGCATCACTCAGTGCGGCAAGCTTGCCGACGGTCGTTATACCTCTTTGCCGCAAGTGGGCAGCTGTTTTTGGGCCGACACCCCAAAGTGCCTGAATATCCAATGGAGCGAGGAATTCCTCTTCTTTACCCGGTTCGATCACAGTGATCTTTTGCGGAGAGCGACCGGTCTTCACCTGCTGCTTGCCAAAATCGTTTGCCATTTTTGCCACCAGTCTGCTGGTTGCGCAGCCAAGCGAACATGGCAAACCAGTTTCCTGTATCACACGTTTTTGCAGGTCTAACGCGATTGAACCAATCGGTTGAGGCATATCGCTTACATCCAGGAAAGCCTCATCGATTGAAACCGGCTCAACGATCGGGGATGTATCTCGCAGGATATCCATTACCTTGTGGGAATACTCACTGTAATGACGGTAACCACTGCGAACCAAAAGTAAATCAGGAAAAATTTTGAGCGCTTCCCTGGTTGGCATTGCCGAACGGATGCCGCGCATACGGGCGGCATAAGAAGCTGAGGTGATCACACCCCGACCACTTGGACTACCTCCAACCGCGAAAGCCTTTCCTTTCAAAGAAGGGTCAAGCAATTCTTCCACAGAACAAAAGAAAGCGTCAAGATCGAGGTGGATGATTTTACGTATCATGGTATTGAAAAATCGCCTGCTGACGCAGGCGATTTAGTTTTAGACATCCAGGTTGCGGACCTCTTTGGCATGCGTTTGGATAAAGCGCCGGCGGGGAGGAACCAATGCGCCCATCAGCATATCAAAAGTCTGATCGGCTTCGACCGCATCCTCGATTTCCACCTGAAGCATGGTTCGGTTTTCCGGGTTCATCGTGGTTTCCCATAATTGTTCCGGGTTCATTTCACCAAGACCTTTATAGCGCGAAAGGGAAGCTTTGGTTTTGCCGCCAATTTTTGCAACGATCCTTTCCATTTCATCATCACTGTAGGCGTACGTAATTTGATTACGATTGCTGACACGGTATAGAGGTGGTTGGGCGATGTAGAGGTGACCCGCCTCGATCAGTGGTTGCATGTAGCGGAAGAAGAAGGTCAGCAGCAATGTACGAATATGCGCGCCATCGACATCAGCATCAGTCATGATAATGACCTTGCCATAACGCAAACCCTTAAGGTCAAATGAATCACCAATACCGGTTCCCAGGGCTGAAACCAGTGATCTGACTTCGCGGTTGCCCAGGATTTTGTCAAGGCGGGCACGTTCGGTATTGAGAATCTTTCCACGTAATGGCAGGATTGCCTGGAAGTGTCGGTCACGTCCTTGTTTGGCCGAACCGCCTGCCGATTCACCCTCAACGATGAACATTTCTGATTTACTGGGGTCGCGTTCGGAGCAGTCTGCCAGTTTTCCGGGAAGTGTCATGGATTCCAGCGCTGATTTTCGGATAACCAGGTCGCGAGCTTTCTTGGCAGCATCCCTGGCTCGGGCAGAAGTGAGACACTTTTGAATGATTGCCTTACCAGCAGAGGGGTTCTCGTCCAGGAATGTGGAAATTGTTTCGCCAACAACCTGTTGAACATAAGTCTGCACGTCAGCATTCATCAATTTGACTTTGGTTTGGCTTTCAAATTGCGGGTCTGGATGCTTAATGCTGATGATACCTGTCAGACCTTCACGGGTATCCTCACCGCTGAAATTAGGGTCGGTATCCTTGAGATTGCCTGACTTGCGACCATAATCGTTGACACTGCGGGTAATGGCAGCTCTTAAACCAGTCAAGTGGGTGCCACCATCGCCGGTATTGATTGTGTTGGCAAAGCTATAGATTGATTCGGAATAGGAATCGGTATATTGAACAGCAAATTCTATGCTAATTCCAGCAACTTCTTTTTCACCATAAATCATGGGGTGAAGTACTTCGCGATTACGGTTGACATAACGGGCGAAGGAAGCAATGCCGCCCTCAAAATGAAAGGTCATTTCTCTACCGGATCGTTCGTCCAGCAGTTTGATGCTGACACCCCGGGTGACGAAAGCCATTTCACGGAATCGTTGGGCTAATGTCTCAAAGCGGTAACTTACCTCTTCAAGAAAGATTGTTCGATCAAATCGGAATGTCGTTGAGGTTCCGGTTTCATCGCCTTTATAAGTTCCAACGCTTTTAACAATATCCTTGGGAATGCCTCTTTCATAACGCTGGAAGTAGATCTTATTGTCTCGATGAATGGTGACTTCACACCACTCTGATAAGGCATTAACTGCCGAGACACCAACGCCGTGCAAACCACCCGAAACCTTATAGCTTCCACCACCAAATTTGCCACCTGCATGCAATACGGTCATAACCACCTGCAGGGCAGAGATGTTCTTCTCAGGGTGAATACCAACCGGAATACCGCGACCGTTGTCTTTGACCGTGACGCTCTCATCCTGGTGAAGAGTGATTGAGATTTCGGTAGCGCTGCCTGCAAGTGCCTCGTCAATCGAGTTGTCGACTACTTCAAAAATGAGGTGATGCAGTGCTTTTGAGTCAGTTCCTCCGACGTACATGCCGGGTCTGCGGCGAACAGCTTCGAGTCCTTCCAAAATTTGGATAGCTTCTGCGTTGTAGTTTCCTGTATTAGTGTTTTTCAAGTTAATTCTCCGCTTATATACCTGTCTGTTCATTGACAGGAGTTTCTGAAATTAATGATTCTCGCACGCAATTATGCGCATCGATATAATAGTGAAAACTTGCCACATACAATATTGTGGTCACCAAAGCATGCCCGAGGATGGAAACGATCAACATCCAGGAGTCCTGTTTTGGTATTTGCCATAAAAAATTAGTTGCGTATGTGGTTAAAATTGCCAACATGAGGAAAATGGATGTTTTCCCGTTGGTGGGTCTGACAGTTCGAATACTGTCCCTGGCTGCTGTTGCGAAATTGCTGCCGGATAGAAGGATTTCGTGGGCTGTAAAAAACAACGGTATCGCGGCAGAAATCAAGCCGAGACTGAGCAAGAAATAACCCAGCGAACCAAGGATAGGTAGGATCGAATTGATGATAGATATCAGGAAAAGTGCAGGGGTAAGAATAAAGATGCTAAAGAGCAAAGCCAGTACTGGCAGGGTAAAAAGTGAAAGTGTCTGGCGGAGTAATTGAACACCGTTTGTCATCGAGTTATTCTTTTGGACAGAATTCCGGATTACGGAAAGAAAAAGTGCTCCAAGAAGAAACCCAAGTAGGGAGAAAGCCAGAATGTATAAGATGCTGCTGCCATACGATTCAACCTGAACAGTTGAGAATGCTCCGAGGGGGTGGAACTCTAAAGGGCGGTATGCTAATAAACTTGGGATTCCGATTGGGAAACTGCGTAAGAATGCTGTCAGGCTAAAATTCTTGAAAAGCTCAAGAAAGGTCGTGCTCAATTCTTCCCATGTTTTGATTACCTCAGTTGTAGTAGAAGTGGGAAGTGTGACATCACTAATCATTCTTTCAAGTTGGTTTGCAACCAGCAAACGCTTTCCGAATAAAAAGAAAAGGTCGAGTACAATGGGAAAGAGAAGCAGGTAAACATTGCCTGACACAGTGTCATAGCCTGCCTTAATCGCATCGAATACTTTGGGCTGTTTTTTAGCCGGAATCACGAATCTCATAACCTATAAATTATACCATTTAACCCCGGAATATGCACCTTTTGCCAAACGGTAATTTCCCACAGACGAAAAATTTGAACCCTTTTTCATTGAATAGCGCAAAATCCGCCTTTTCGATGTACCAGAATATACAACGGTGCTTATTGGTAGCGTGATAAAATCTTAGTATGCAAAACGAACGTAACGTCAGTCTTTATCTGAACCGTTTCAGCATCGTCCTGGCTTTCCTCGCCTTAGGATTTGCCATGATTTACCTGTTATCCGCTGATGTAACAGCGAGCGAGTTGGACATCCTTGGCATTCGATTTGAACTCTCTTACTACAGCTTTATTCCGTTACTTTTAGCCTTACTCGCAGTCGTTGGGGCTGTTTGGATTTTTTCGACTCATCCCATTTGGCAAATTGAGAAATTGAATTTTTTCCGCATGCTGCCTCACCTGATGCTGCCCTTCATATCGACCTTAATCCTGGCGATTGTGCTGAGTCAATCTGCGCGAAGTCCGATCTGGTGGATTGTTTTTTTGACTGGCTATATCATTGTTGCCTTGATATTGCGGGCTGAATATGTCTTATTTGAAGATACCGGGATTGATTCACTTGGCTATTCAATTTTGGTGATCAGTTTCTCTTTTGGGTTGTTCCTTTTGCTAACCATTGCACTCAAAAACAGCAATGTACGCATGGTTGCCCAGTTTCTGTTGCTTTTGTTATCATCCCTGTTTGTGTCTTTTCGCTTATTGAGCTTACACGAAGGTGGAGCAGACAAGCATTTGATGGCTTTATTGGCTTCCTGGATTGTCACCCAACTGGCAGTAGGGTTGCATTATATTTTTATTCCGCCGATCCAATATGGGATTTTACTCACTGGGCTGCTTTACAGTTTATCCAGTTGGTTAAGTCAATACCGGTCAGAAAAAAAATGGCATCAGTATCCTGAACCGATACTGATGTCATTTGTGACGATCATATTGATTGTGGTGAGTTCAATTTTTTGATTCTTCTTTTCGTTTCTTCAATTCCGTCAAATAAAGCCACTGCAAGTTACGAATATGAAGATCCTGAGCCAAACCGCCCATGCTTATCCTGGTTTTACCGCTGTCTTCCACTAATTGTGATCGTAAGAATTCCAAAGGATCGCGGCGTCTGAAAGCTGTTTTTACGATTTTGTGAACGGATTTCAGATAATCCAGGTGGCTGTTGGTAACTTCGTCTATCTCACCACGCAAGACGACATCGCCATGCCCCTGGATGATGTTTTCGAGACCCATGTTGCCAATTTCTGTGATGGTATTCGTCAGAACATCGATGTCACCACCAACAAAGAATGGAATGGGCATATAGGCATCCCCGCTAAACAGAATTCGATCATCTTCAAGCAGCACCGACACGCAATCATCGGAATGACCAGGTGTTGAGAATATTTTGATATGCTTTTTACCAAGTCGAAGATAAAGTGATCCCTGGGCAATCGTAATCTGGGGTTCTTTAATACAAAGACTTCGGAAGAGTGGATTTTCCTTGCCGGCTTCAGCCAGGGCACTTTGACTACGATCGAGCATCAGTTCCCGGCAAAGTTCATGGCCAATTACGGTCGCATTTGGAAATATGCAGTTACCCCAACTGTGGTCGGCATGGTGATGGGTGTTGATGATGTAACGAACTGGAACCATCAGCTCGTCTTCGATAAAACTTTTAATTTCAGGGGTCTCTTCTGGCATCAACGTGTCAATCAAGATTGCCCATTGAGGTCCGATGATTACGCCAGCTGTCACTTGCGCATAGACTTCACTTTGAAACCAATAAACATTATCCGATACTCGCTCTTTTTGCATTCCCTGTCACCTCATTGCGGATGGGAAATAGGATAGCATAAGTGAAATCAAATGTCAAAAATTAGTGCGTTTTTCTCGTTAAGTATAAGTATAAAACAACAATACCGACGATTATCGTTCCACCGACAACAAACAGAAAGACGTTTCTATTCCCCGGTTGCCTTTCTTCTTTATCAAGCAGCGCACCAGAATTCAGGGTTGGACGTTTGGTTTCGGTTGACTGCAAATTCGTTGGTTTTTGAAATGGTTCCAACGTTGGAGTGTTTGCCATCAGGTCAGTTTCTACCGGTTGACTTGTGCTCGTCTGCATGGTGGGGGTCGAAGTTCGGAACGAATTGGTTGCCGTCCGAAAAATTGTGGGTGTTCTTGTGGGAATATGCGTGCTTGTGGGGCGTGTGGTTGAGGTTGGGCGGGGTGTGGCGGTCGGTGCATTTGTGTTCAGACGAACAGGGCCGATGGACTGTTGAACCGAACCATCATCAGCAATTACCTGAAGAAGGTAATAGTACGTAACGGAGGGACTGGTAGTGCTATCCTCAAGCACATAAGATTTCCCGACGAGAGAACCCCCCAAGGGTGGCATGGTTGCTCCAACTTGGATCCAGGGTCCTGTTGCGGATAGTCCTCGCATAATTTTGAAGGCAGAGGTGTTACTTTCACTACTTGTAGTCCAGTTGACCATCACAGATCCATTTAACTGCTCAACAGGACGCAAGACGGCGACTGCCGTGATGTCAAAACCGACTACAAATGGAGTAAAAGCAAGATCGTAAATCAGACCTGGACGACCGTCATTATCAAGGACAACCTCGATATTCTTGGTCGTAATATTACAGCGAGTTTCCTGACCAGAAAAAATGTCGCCTCCTGTACCTTTTGGGCTCTCCCCGACATTGTCCCAACCAGCAGTAACACTGGTATTTATATTTACGTCCTGCCACATAAGGGGGAAGGTTTTCATCGAACCCGACCCACAGAGGGAAATTGTCTGTATCGCTTGTTCGCAAAGGATGCTTGCAGCATACGAAAACCTTAAAGTCAGGTTTGCAGGTTGGCTGCCTTCAGCAAGAAAGATGTCGAAATAATTACCACAGGCAGTTAAATCAGCCACCGATCGATCAGGAAAAGGCATGATAGAACCGTGATTGATGACATAAAGCTGAAGGTCGAAATCACTTTTCGCCGAAAAGCCATAAAAGTCAGTTGTTGGATAGGTTGTATTAATGGTCTGAAGGGCAGCCTGAACGCCAGCCGGAGCGCTAACGATGGGAGCACCCAACACGAGGGAGTTATCATCTACTTGGCAGCCTTGGGTAGCCTGGGTTGCAGAGATACCGTCACCCCAAAAGTTATGGTTGAGATCGTTGTTGTTGTTCTGGCAGATAACCTGGGTTTGGTTGCTGTTGTTATTGAAGATGTTATTCGCGATCAGCTGAAGGCGAGAGGTAATCTCGGTATTTTCACTCAACAGCGCGTAGCCGTTATTATTCTTTATTTCGTTGAATCGAACGGTGAGGTTGCCAAGGTTGTTTTTTTGGACAATTGCGTTCTGACCATACTCGAAGGTGGAGTTTTCGATCAAGACGTTGAGGTTACTATCAACAACAACCAGGTCGCGCGAAGGTGCATTGCAACTTCCATCAGTGATATAAAGGTTGCTAATGGATACTTCAGAAGTGATACGTAAAATCGGCAAATCACAACTACTGCTCGAAGTGTTCGACGTGCTCAACCAGCCCCCATCCTCGCCAATCAGGTGCACTGGAAAATCAATCGTAACGGTATCAGTCTTAATATTATAAGCAGATAGAATGTGTATGCGCGCGCCACCCAGATTGTTATTTCGGGCAAAGGTGAGTGCTTTATTTAAGCCCACAGACTGAGGTGTGTCGGGGTCATCGTTATAAAAGCACTGGGGTTTGCCGCTGCATTGACTGGCAGTATTGGCAACGAAAATATCCAAAGTTGGAGCTGGAGTTTGAGCATCGGCAGGCGATGGAGCGCTTGAAATCCCAAACAGGATGATCAAAATTGTTATCAAGAAAACAAAAAACTTTCCCAGTCTCATCAATGTAGATTATAACCGCGATGCACCCAAAGTTTCTTGTGTTAAACTTATTAAATGCAAAAAATTAGTACCATGTTGAGTAAAAATGTATTTTTTATTTTTGCGAGCTTACTAACATACTTGGTTGGGGCAATTTTGGCTGGATTTGAAAATAACAGCCTGGACTTTTTCAGCCTGATCGTAGGAATCCTGGTTTTTACCTCCATCCTCTCGCTGCAATTACTTTTCAATTATTTAAGTTCATCCAAAATCAACCCCTACAGTCGGGTAAATTTTGAACGCGGCAACAAGAAAGCCACATTATTTATTGTGACATTCATCTTGTTCTCGTTCTTGCTGTTTCTTATCTACATAACACTCAGGATGAACAAACTCATTGGAGTAAATCTTTTCTACATCAGCTTGCTTACGATGTTGATGTTGTTGCCAATTTTTAGACTCGGGAAAATGCTTTACCAGATGTATGATGTGATCGTCGAGGGTATCATCGTGTCACCATTGATGTTATTGTTCGGTGCTGGAATGCAAGGCATGAACCCCACGAACGGACATATTCTACTGACGATGGCTTTCTTTTTCCTTTATGTTGCCAACCGTACCTCTTTGTTATTTGAACAATACGATCGAGAAAATAAGATTGGTGAGCGTTCCCTCCTAAATTTGATTGGCTGGGACAACGGAATCAAGATCCAGAATATTTCCCTGTTTCTAACTTATCTTGTTTTCATTCTTTATTTTTATCGAAACGGATCGTTAGGCATCAATTTACCTGTCCTGATTTCCGCAATCTTTGGCGTTTTTAGCATGTTTCTGCTGGACCGCATGGCGAGAGGATTGAAGCCACTCTGGCAAATTATAAAAATCACCGCCTTTCTCCATTTTTTTGCAGTTTGTTATTTACTTGTCTACCCACTATTCTAAGGAGGATGTATGTTAAAAGAAGGATATTTTGCACCAGATTTCGAGCTTCCCGATCAAGAGGAAGTAATGCACAAATTGTCGGATTACCGCGGGAAAAAAGTGGTTCTTTACTTTTACCCCAAGGATGATACCCCCGGTTGCACTAAGGAAGCCTGTAGTTTCAGAGACAGTTTTGGCGAATTTCGCAAAAATGACATTATCGTGTTGGGCGTCAGTAAGGACGATGCCAAATCGCATGCCAAGTTCCAGGAAAAGTATTCATTGCCTTTTCCATTACTTTCAGACACTGACACTAACGTCATAAAGGCTTACGAAGCCTGGAGTCTGAAAAAGTTCATGGGTAAGGAGTATATGGGTGTTATTCGGGTCACGTATGTCATTGACGAAGCAGGAAAAATCCTGAAAACCTACGAGGATGTGAAACCCCAAGATCACGCTCAGGAAATTTTGAGCGATATTTTATAGAATCTGAATCCTTCTAGTAAATATTGATAAGGATCATTACATAACAGAACACCCAACGCGAATACTGTGTTACTAAGCTTGTTGAAGCATACCTTTAGCCCATACGCTGAACAAATAAAGCCTCTTTGACCAGGGGCTTTATTTATCTTGGAAACATTGTAATAAAATTAGATTACTGTACGCTTATGACAATTTTTGCGTTCTGCCAAAGGCCTTCGAGATCATAAAACTCTCGTAGAGCTTCGGACAACAAATGCACAACCACATAACCAAAGTCGAGGATAACCCAGCCAGTCTGACCACTTCCCTCAACCGAGGCATTGTATCCGTGTTGTTTTTTTATCTCTTCTTTGACGAATCTTGCCAGGCTGTCTAAAAGCCGTTCGCTGCTACCTGTAGCGATAACAAAACAATCTGTAAAGTCCGAAAGACCTTTTAAATCAAGTAATAATATCTCTTCTGCGAATTTCTCTTCGAGAATATTGACAATTTCACGAGCTAATACTATTGGTTCCAGTAGAACACCTCTTTTCCTTGTTTTTGTTATTTTACACCAAGTAAAAAAGTTGAATTGTTTTGTATACGGGTCCAGTGGGTTTCAAAATGCTTTCAATCAATTCAAAAGAGGTAACATTTGTATTCCCAAAGTCCTGCATTTGGTTTTCAGCGATGATGCTGGCAATCCTCTCACTCTCATCCCTGGTCAACCAATCGGATATTCTTGCGAGAGTCAGGTGAGGTGAGAAACGAGGTCGTTGATCCCCGCTTAAAAATGCTGTCGAGGTCACAACCTGAGAATATAAATTAAGCAAGTCAGGTGAGGTTCTGATACCCGACCAAATTGTCCGCACTGCACTGCTAGAGCCAAAAATGCCAGTCCCTTCAACGACTAACTCAAAAGGTTTGACCATTTTTGTCGAAGATTCCAGGGTTGTTATCAACGTTGAGATCTGACCGACTTCGGTATCACCTAAGAATTGCAGTGTCAGGTGAAATAAACTGGGGTCAACCCAACGAATTCCTCTGAAAGGTAAGTGTTGTTTTAATTCCTCCTGAAAGCCTATTAGAGATTTGAGAGTGGACTGGCTCAACTTAACGGCAATAAATAGTCTCTTTTTCATCAGGTCTCACAATGTATAGAATTTTAAAACAGGTCAAATGATTTATGGTATATTTTACTTACCCTGCTGTGTTTGTGATGCGTCAATCCAGTTTTGTACCAACACCAACACAAATGGTTTGATCTCACACCAGGTGACGTGATAGACGAAAGTCAAGACTGATCTTGGAGGAAGAACCAACTCCTGCTTTTGCAGGTTCAAAACCATTTCGCACACGGCATAGCGGGGATTTCATATTACAATCAAAGTATGACCAGTCCATATAAATTTTTTATCCTAATTGTGCTATTTGCTCTCTTAACTTCAGGTTGCTCTGCTTTTCACAACGGAAAGATCAGCCAGGACCTGCTGCCAGGGAAAGAACCCGGAGAAGTGTTGTTCGAGGATGACTTCGCTGACCATGCTTCTGGTTGGGAGGTTGTCAACAACGCCTACGAACTAAAAGGTTACTCAACTGGCGGCTACATGATATCAGTCAACCAGGTTGGTTCAAGGGCAATTTCAACTACTAATTTAAACTATTCAAATACCACGATCAGCGTTGAGACTCAAAAAATTACCGGTGCGCGTGACACCCAGTTTGGTTTGGTTTGTCGTTTTCAAGACAAATTTAATTTTTATGCCTTTGTGATCAGTGCTGATGGATATGCCGGCATAGTGCGTGTAGTGGACGGGGTTAAAGAGTTGTTGGGTTCAAAACAATTCTTCCGCGTAGAGGGCATTCTGATGGATGACGGTATCAACGAGATGACTGCCTATTGTGAAGCAGAGAACCTTAAGCTTGACGTCAATGGTGAGACTATCGTCACCGCTCAAGACAACACAATCGGCAACGGCGACGCAGGATTGTTTGTGGAAACCTTTGAGACAGCCGAAGCCGCGGTTGTTTTCAACGACTTTGTGATTAAAAAACCCTGATGAAGATTTTCCTGGATATGGTTGGTTGCCGCCTGAACCAGGCGGAAATTGATGCCATGGCAATTGATCTGGTAAATCGTGGCGCGGAAATCGTTTCTGATCCCTCATTAGCTGACACGATTATCGTAAATACCTGTTGTGTTACCGCCAAAGCGTCTGCCGATTCCCGGAAGATGATTCGACATTACAAGAGTAGTTTTCCGGCACAAGTGGTGAGCACTGGCTGTTGGGTGAATGTCGATCGTCCTGAAGCGGTTGAAATTAGCGACCAGGTTTACTTCAATGACCAGAAAGAATTGATCCCAGAATTTCTCCTGCAAAGTCCAGCCGACACGATTGTGGAACTGGAGCGAAAACCAAAACTGGGTACCCGAAACCGTACCCGCGGATTTGTCAAAGTGCAAGATGGCTGTAACAATGCTTGCAGCTTTTGTCTGACTACCATTGCCAGGGGAAAATCAATCAGCACATCGCCAGAAAAGATTATTGAGCGGGTAAAGCAGCTTGAGAGAATGGACATCAAGGAGATCATTCTCACCGGTGTTCAATTGGGTTCCTGGGGTAAAGATCTGACACCTAAAAGTCATCTCAGCAACTTACTTGAACATTTGCTTGTGCACAGTGAGATTCCGAGGATCCGCCTCTCCTCGATTGAACCCTGGGACATAGATCAGAAACTTGCAGACCTTCTCAATAATCCACGCGTCATGCCCCATTTGCATATACCTCTGCAGAGTGGTTCAGATTTGATTCTCAGAGCAATGCGCCGCCCGGTAACACAGGAACGGTTCAGCCAGGTGCTCACCATGTTAAGGGATACGAGCCCTCAATTAGCCATCACTACCGATGTGATCTCAGGTTTTCCGGGTGAGACCGATGAATTGTTTGAAGAATCCCTCGATTTCATCAAGAGTTGCAACTTCAGTGGGGGACATGTTTTTTCCTTTTCACCAATGCCTGGCACGTTGGCATTCGATATGGCTGATAAAGTCAACCCTGCAACCATCAAGTCCAGGACAAATCAATTATTGGCTCATTTTGAACGCCAACAAAAGAACTATCAACAACAAAAATATGGACAAATTGAGCAGGTGTTGTTTGAAAGCAGGAAAAGAGCACCCCAGAGTAAATACTTTCAAGGTTTCACTACTGATTACCAGCGAGTCGTTTGCAAGAATGATGAATCGTTGATAAATCAAATCGAAAACGTCAAAATTGTCGAAATTGATGAAAATGGAGATCTCCATGGTGTTATTGTGACCTAAAACCAATCATAGTCTGCCTTGACTGAAGGGGTAATTAAGGTAGAATTGAGAGGTTATGGATTTGAAAAACAATCCTGGTTAAGTCGTGCCTAAACAGCTAACTGGGATTTTCTGAAAGGATTAAAGGAATGTCAACAAAAAGAACTTATCAACCCAAGGTTAAAAGACGTGTGCGTGTGCATGGCTTTAGAAAAAGAATGTCAACTGCCGATGGTCGTCAAGTGCTGAAACGCCGCCGTTTACGCGGTCGTGCAGTGTTAGCAAAGACTTCGAATAACCACGTAAAAAAAGTACGCTGGTAAAAAAGAAGAGAAGGCAGCGGATATGCCAGGCAATTTAGGTTTGGCAACACTGCGAAGTTCACAGGAAATAAATGCGGTCCGAAAGGAAGGCAAATCTTATTCAAACCGGTTTTTTGTTTTGGTAGTAAGAGTAAACCCTTTGGGATTCAGCAGATTTGCTGTAATCGCCAGCCGAAGTGTCGGAGGAGCTGTTGAACGTAATCGCTGCAAACGCCGGATTCGGTCCAGAGTGGCAAAATTAGAAGGCAGAATGAAACCGGGCAATGATCTTCTAATCATCGCCCGTATTGCTTGCCTGAAAATCGAGCCAGAGTTGTTGGATAAAGCATTTGACCAAATGTTTACCCAGGCTGGACTGTTGAGTATCAATGAGTGAACCGATGGCAGAACATGAAAGCCACTATACAGATCCGCTATTGAAGGATCTGCCTGCTACCCTGAAAAATTTTCCCCGGCGGGTAATACTTTGGCTGATCAAACTATATCAAATGACTGTCTCGAAAACACTGCCGCCCAACACATGTCGTTTTTACCCGACCTGTTCTCACTACGGTTACCAGGCAATCTACAAATACGGTGCCATCAAAGGTGGGTGGATGGCAGTGAAACGAATCGTGAGATGTAACCCCTTCAATGAAGGTGGAATAGACCCAGTTCCTTGAACGGAGACGTATGAACAAGAAAGTTTTACGACTTTTAATTCTGCTGGTTTTAGCTGGCGCAATCCTTACCGGTTGTGCTGCTGGAGTCCGGGCAGAAAGCACACCAGGGGTATCAGTAACGGATAAGTATGTTTATCTGGCTTATATGAATAGTGTTTATCAGCTTGATCGGACGAGCGGTGCTCGACTTTCATCCTTTCCTGAGAAAGCAAGCGCTGGTTTAGCCATGTATGCTCCGCCAGTTGCTGATAATGGATTTGTTTATTTTGGCGACCTTGGCAATGATTTTCACAAAGTAAGTGAAGCCAACCTCAACCAGGTTGTTTGGACCTTCGATAAAGCTAAAGGTTGGTATCAGGCAAAACCTGCTCTGGATGGAAACCTGGTCATTGTTCCTTGCACTGACCGCAATATTTACGCTCTCGATAAAGAAACTGGAACTCAAACCTGGGTTCACCAAGGTGAGTTTGCTTTTATTGCTGAACCAGTAGTGGTTGAAGACAAAATTATTGTCAGTACACAGGATCATCACGTATTGGTATTGAATGGTGCTACTGGTGAAGAGCTTTACCAGGTAGAAATGAAAGGCGCAGTCTTAGCGCCTCCGTTGTTCGATGCCGAAACCGGTTCTGTGTTCGTAGGCAGCCTCGGTCGAGAAATGGTTTCATTTGACCTTGCTACCGGTAACGTGAACTGGACTTATGGAACAGAAGATCTGGCTACAATTTGGGCGACCCCCATCTTGCTGGACAATCAACTTATTTTCACGGATAAAAATGGAAAAATCATCGCTTTGGATCCTGAAACCGGTGCGGACCTCTGGCAGAATAATGCTGGTGGAACCGTAATCGCTGGAGCGACACTGGTTGGCGATAGCGGTTTCCTGGTTGCCCGCGAAGATGGAACGATTTCCTATTTCTCTTCAGGATCTCAGACTGGCGATTGGACTGTAACCGTTCCTGGAAATATCTATTCAAAGCCTATCGTTGATGGTGATCAGATTTTTGTTCCTGTTGTAAAGGCTGATGCCTTGATCTACACCTACAATACTGCAGGCGTACCTGGCTGGTCGTTCAGCCCGTCTAAATAGGAGCACAACTATGTGGGACACAATTATCGTTCAGCCTTTTACTAACCTTTTACTCCTGATCACCATGCTGGTCAAGAACTTTGGTATTGCCATCGTTCTCTTCACTCTTGTGATCAAGTTGATAACCTATCCCTTAACTGCCAAACAATTGAAGTCTTCCATGGCGATGCAGGATCTTCAAAACGATCCCGGTTATAAGAAGACAATGGCTAAGTATAAGGACAACCGCGAAAAAGCCGCGGAAGCACAAATGAAGATCTACAAAGAAAAAGGGATCAGTCCTTTCGGATCTTGTCTTCCAACCCTTATCCAGTTCCCGATTATCATCGGTCTGTACCAATCCATTATGCGGGTGATGGCATCAACTCCACTTGAACTCGTCAAACTGGAACGGATTGTTTATCCCTTCCTGGATGTAAACAAAATTCTTCCAATTCAAAACCGTTTCCTCTGGATGGATCTGGGTCAACCAGAACGCCTCTGGATCGGAACAATTGGGATTCCTGTTCTGGCAATTCTTGTCTTAGCGACCACCTTCATTCAATCCAAGGTCATGCAACCCCCGACACAAGGGAATGACCAGGGCGCTGCCATGAGTAACAGCATGATGATGATGATGCCCTTCATGATGGGCTGGATGGCTTATCAATTCTCTGCTGGTTTGGCGCTTTACTTCCTGGCAAGCAACATTGCTACAGTCGCTCAATATGCTGCAATGGGTAGAGTGGACTGGTCCAAAATTCTCCCCTGGGTAAAGCCACCGGAGCAACCAAAACTCTCTGTCGTGGTTGATAACGATGAAGACGACGATGATGAAGAAGAAGAACCAGAACCTGTTAAATTGGTCAAGCCGTCAGCGAGATCCTCGGCAAAACGGCAACGACCTAAGATGAAAAAGTAAGGCGGGCACAAAATGAATTATAGAATGACCATCGAAGTCATTGCTCCAACAGTTGAAGAGGCGATTGAAAAAGGTCTCGATGAACTTGGGTTGGAACCCGATGATGCCGAAGTTGAAGTTATGGATGAAGGCAAAAGGAACCTTTTTCGGTTTGCAGCACGCCAGGCACGCGTCAAGCTTACTGTAAAGTCCTCTGAAAAAGTGAATCCATTATCAGAATCTGATGAAGTTGTCGAAGTGATTGATGAAGAGGATGAAACACTTGATTTCAACCTACCACTTGAAACGGAAGAAGATGAAGAATTAGGCGATTCTAACCGGGAGTTGGATTATTACAAGGTCAAGACCCGGGTTCATGAGATTGTTAAAAAATTGCTTGAGTTGATGAAAACTTACGCGATTGCAACAGTAGAAGTGAAGGAATCTGAAGATGATGACCGACAGTTTGTGAGCGTCGAAATTGAAGGCGATGACCTGAGCTTCCTGATTGGCCGCCATGCTGAAACATTGAATGCGATTCAATACATGATCAGCCTGATGATAAGTCACGAATTCAATCGCTGGATCCCAATTCAGGTTGACATTCAGAATTACCGTTCAAGACGTGAAAAAGAACTACAGAAACTTGCTCGCAGAATGGCGGATCAGGTGGTTTCCACTGGTCGAAAACAGACCTTGGAGCCTATGCCCGCCAACGAACGTCGAATCATTCACATCGAACTGCGCAAGCGGGACGATGTTTTTACCGAATCAGTTGGTGAAGATCCGTATCGCAAGGTATATATCCACCCAGCAGACTAATGAAAGACCATTGCCATGAGAGCAGTTGACATCATCATTAAAAAAAGAGACAAGCAGGAACTCTCGAAAGAAGAGATCTCTTTTCTTGTCAAAAATTTCACCACTGGTGAAATCCCTGATTACCAGATGTCAGCCTGGGCGATGGCAGTGCTCCTGAATGGCATGAGCCACCAGGAAATTACGAATTTGACTATGGCAATGGCTGCTTCTGGTGACCAATTGGACCTGAGTGAGTTTGGTGGGTTGGTGGTTGATAAGCATTCGACCGGTGGCGTCGGTGATAAGACAACTCTTGTTGTTGCACCGATCGTTGCAGCCTGTGGATTACCGGTTGGGAAAATGTCTGGTAGAGGTCTTGGCTTTAGTGGGGGAACGATTGATAAACTTGAGTCGATCCCTGGTTTCAAATCGGACCTTAGCACAGAAGAATTTATCAGTAAACTGCGCGAACACGGCATCGTCCTGACTGGACAAAGCCTGGATTTAGCGCCAGCCGATGGCAAATTATACGCACTGCGTGATGTGACCGGCACCGTTCAGTCCATCCCCCTGATTGCGTCTTCCGTGATGAGCAAGAAAATCGCCTCAGGTGCTGACGCGATCGCATTGGATGTCAAAGTCGGACGAGGCGCATTTATGAGAAACCTCGAAGAAGCCAATGAACTCGCGGAAGTTATGGTTGCCATCGGCAAGCTAAGCGGACGCAGAGTTATAGCTGTGCTTTCCCAGATGGATCAACCCCTGGGCGTGGCTGTCGGAAACGCATTGGAAATGAAAGAAGCGATCGAAATGCTGAATGGCAGCGGACCGGACGATTTCCATGTTCACTGTATTGACCTCTCTGCCTACATGTTGATTTTAGGTAAAAAAGCTGCTGACCTCGAATCGGGACGTAAGATGGCACAGGAAGCACTTGACAATGGCAGCGCCTTGAAGAAGTTCAAAGAATTGATCCAAAGCCAACACGGGGATGTGAGTGTCATAGAACAACCCGAATTACTGCCTGCTGCACAACTGGTTATCCCGATTACAGCGGACTCTGCAGGTTGGGTCAAAGTCGTGGATGCCCAGGCTGTCGGTGAAAGTTCAGTAGAAATCGGAGCAGGGCGGGCCAAAAAAGGTGACGTCATCGATCAGGCTGTTGGAATTATGGTCAGAGTTAAGGTTGGCGACAAAATTAACGCTGGGCAAACCCTCTTTGATGTCCATGTCAACGATCGCAAAGCTTTCGAAACCGTGTTTCAAAAATTGAAAACATCGGTACAAATATCAGAAGAACCGGTTGAACCACCGCCATATTTTTGGGGCGTTATTGGATTGTGAAATGAAAACCCGGGCTACCGGGTTTTTTCTTGGAAGAAAATAGGATAAAAATGGAAATTGAACGTAAAGACATCCGCAATATCGCCATCATCGCACATGTTGATCATGGCAAAACCACGTTGATTGACTCAATGCTCAGACAAGCTAAAGTATTCAGGCTGAATCAAAAAGTCGTTGAGCGCGTAATGGATTCCAATGACCTCGAAAGAGAACGTGGAATCACAATTTTGGCGAAAAACGCTTCGATAAGCATACCTGACCCTGTGACTGGCGAACTGGTCAAACTGAACATCGTCGACACACCTGGGCACGCCGATTTCGGCGGAGAGGTTGAACGCATTATGAACATGGTTGATGGCGTCCTCCTTCTGGTGGATGCGGCTGAAGGTCCAAAACCACAAACCAGGTTTGTTCTTAAACAAGCGATCGCTAAAAACCTGAAAACGATCGTTGTTATCAATAAATTGGATCGAAAAGATATCAATATCGAGCAAACTATCAACAACACATTTGACCTCTTTGTTGAGCTGGGCGCGAACAGTGAGATTTTGGATTTTCCTATCATCTATGCTGAAGGTATTACTGGACGGTCAGGTAAACAACCCGAGTTGGAGGATAGTTTGCTTCCTCTTTTTGAGACCATTCTGAATGAGATACCTGGCCCAACCGTTGATATGCACAACGAGTTCCAAATGTTGGTAACCAACCTTGGCTACGATGAATACAGTGGGGTTACAGCCACTGGACGAATTTATGCAGGGACGGTCAAAACCAACAGTCCGCTGTTGCGAATGAAGTCGGATGGCACCCAGGAACGAATCCAGGCAAAATATATCTATTCCTATTTAGGTCTGGAGATGAAACTTGTGGATAAAGCCGAAGCTGGTGAGATTATCACGATTGCAGGCTTAAAAGATGTCCAGATTGGTGACACGTTATGCGCTCCTGAGAATCCTGTTGCCCTTCCAAGAATTGAAGTCCAGCAACCGACGGTCAGGATGACTTTTGGTGTGAACACCTCGCCCTTGACAGGCAAAGAGGGAAAATGGAGCACTTCACGCAAGATTATGGAACGCTTGAATGATGAACTGAGAAAAAACATCTCATTGCGAGTAGAAGAAACCGAGCAAAAAGACGTTTTTATGGTGTCAGGCAGGGGAGAGCTTCACCTGGGTATCCTGATCGAAACAATGCGGCGCGAAGGCTATGAATTTCAGGTTAGCCGACCGGAAGCAATCGTGATTGAAAATGATTTGGGTGAAAAATTTGAACCTTTCGAAGAGGTGCATATTGAAGTAGACCCCGCTTATGTTGGAGCTGTGGTCGAAATGTTAGGTCAGCGGCGCGGACAAATGGACGATATGCGTAACAATCCTGACGGTACCACTCATCTAACTTTTACCATTCCAACCCGAGGTTTGTTGGGTTTTCGTTATCGTTTCCTCAATGCGACGCATGGAAAGGGTGTATTGAACAGCTTTTACATCGGTGAACGACCACTGGAAGGAACAGTTGTCAACCGAAACAGCAGTTCGATAACTGCAATTGAAGATGGAATTGCCACTACTTTTGGTTTGAAAAATGCAGAACAACGGGGTATTTTGTTTATCAACCCCGGTGAGGAAGTATACGAAGGCATGATTGTCGGCGAAACAGCCAGAGCGCAGGAATTAGCAATCAATGTAACCAAGAAAAAGCATTTGACCAATATGCGTCAGTCTATCAAGGACCTGGAGGACCGGCTGGATCCACCCAGGCAAATGAGCCTGGATGAGATGATCGAATACCTGGGACCAGACGATTTGCTGGAAGTCACACCCCAAAACCTTCGCATGCGGAAAAGAATTTTGAACACCCACGACCGTTTGCGGTTTGATAAAACAGGGAATTTATAGAAATTAAGAGCGCGTTGCGCGTAGTGGTTCTATAATTGTCTCTTTCTACTTTTCCACCCAATTGGATGGATTCGTTATTGGTAGAGTATTGTAAGTAAGCCGGGCTGAACCCATATCAGGGTAGGTACGCAACCCGGCTTACATGTTATCCGAAACGTCATCAAAGGGTTTTGCCTTTAAGGAGCCAGGCTCAAACTCAGAATGTGATCTATTTCATTAAATTTTTGCGATATTGGCTTTCAAACCTGAGACGCCTGGTTCGATCGTGAAGAGGTCACCGGCAAATGGTTGCGCAAAGCGTTCTGACGGCGAGAGACCTTCCGAAGCCGATGTGATAAACAAAATTTCCATATCCTCTCCTCCAAAGGCGACAGAAGTTGGTCTCTGTACTGGCATTTTTATCTTAGTAAGAATTTCTCCGGCTGGATTGAGTTGAAGTACTTGCCATCCGTCCCAAATTGCAGTCCAGATATTTCCGTCATTATCCATCGTCAACCCATCTGGAGTGCCAATTTCTGGTTTGAAAAATGCGGTTCGATTTGATAATCTGGTCGTTTCAAGTTCGATATCATAGCGATAAATGACCTTGTCCCCCGAATCAGTATGGTAGAAGAAGCCACTATTCACTGCCCAATCCAGTCCGTTACTGATCCAAAGGTCACTGATTTTTATTTCCAGCCGATAATCCTGAAGCATCCACAGGTTGGAATTTCCTTTGGGTCCTTTACTGCCAATCCAAAACCTTCCCAAAGGGTCCACTTTGCCATCGTTAAACAGGTTTTGCGGATGTAAGTGTTTTACCGGTAAGAACTCATTGTTAAAAGCACTTTCAGGATCCCATAAGCGTAGACCCGACTCTGTCGCAAGCAAAAAACCGCCATCCGAATGCATCACAACACAGCCAATTTTTTCTCCCATCGACCACAAATCAGTTTTGAGGCTTGAGGGGTTGTAGCTATGGATGAGACCATTGTCAATGTCAATCCAAAAGAGAGATTTACGTCGATGATCCCACAAAGGCGATTCGCCCAGTGTATCCTGGCAGGAGAGTAATGGTTTGTTGATTTCGATTGTTCTCATTGTTAATGCCTTAATTATTGTTGGTTTGATAAGTTTACCCGGTGATGTTAAAATCAGTCGGAGACCAGGAGCGTTATGATCAAAAAAACAAGCGAAGATTCCAAAAATTACTTTTTACCAAGCTTTCTGAAGATGAATAAGAACCAATATCTGGTCAGTTTTGTCTTAATTATTGTTTTTACTCTTCTGGGTCTATTAGTTAGTTTTTTTCTGGCACCCAAATACGAAGCGGAATCCTTTCTGATAACCAATCTTGAATTGGTTCAGGATACCAATGTCACCGAAATCATGGTTGACTCTCAACTGGAGTTGATCGGACAGCTAATGTACCATCCTGATATTACGGATCGAGTGCTCAGCCTTGAAGCGTCTGCAGGCAACCCCATAACCCTTGCTAATCTCAAGAAAAACAGCCTCATCGAGCGTAGGCTGATGACAACGGTAATCAAAGTACGCGACCAGGACCCTGAAGTTGCCGCTAGAATTGCGAGCAATTGGGTAGAAATTGCCCACAATAGGCTGAGCGAGGCTTACACGCATGCGTTATTGGTTTCTGAAGCCAAATGGACAGTCACTTCCATCGAAGATTGCCAAACTGATCCATTGGTACTCGAAACCGGATTTTGCCAAAACCTGACCCCAGACGAAGCAGATAATCTGACCGATGAGGCCAACGAAGTGATCCTCTTGGAAGCACCCCAGGCTTTAGGCTTGACGAAGGACCTGCAGATCAGTCAGTTTCAACCAGCCTCCGTACCGGATGAACCTATACAGGGAACTAGAAGTAATTTAATGCTAGCCGGTGCTTTGATAGGATTGGTTTTGTCATTCGTCGTGTTTGAACTGCCTGATTTTAAGGTTGAGGCTGATTAATAATGACACCATCGCAACGCATATTGTCCCTCTTGTGGCAAATGCTGCTCGTCGTATTGCCAGTGAGCAGTTTTGCTCTGCTTTCAAGAATTTTTGGTGGGACTAGCGTTGCTCCCCTGGCATTTTTACCCATGGCGGTCATACTTATTTTCTGGTGGTTACCGTCTTTTATTAAGAATGGTCTCAGGTTGCCTTACCAGGTTAAGCCACTGATCATTTTCCTTCTCTTTGGTTTAATTTCCACTCTATTAGCGAATTTCCATTTTGTCCCAACTTTTCGGGACATACCCTGGTTGCGGAACAGCGCCGAAGTTCTGGTTACGTTTGCAATGGGTCTGGGTTTTTACCTTGTTACCATTTTCATGGTAAATAACCCGGCAAAATTGAGAACGGCATTAATGTGGATCAGCATCGGTGGTATTGCACTGATAGCTGTCTCATGGATTCAATATGGCACATGGTTGGCGTTTGAGCGTTACCCGGATTGGATGTATCGGGTCCAGTCATTCATAACAGCAAATGGGAGGCTTTACCCAGCTCGTGCTTCTGGGTTAGCCTATGAACCTTCCTGGTTGGCTCACGAGTTGAATATGGTCTACATTCCGATCTGGTTTGGGTTGAGCCTGAGCGGACAGAGTGTCTTCAAGAAGAAACTATTTAATAAGATCCAGTTCGAAAGGGTCTTTTTTCTGCTGGCAGTCGCCACATTGTTCATCAGTTTTTCCAGAATCGGATGGATAACAATGATCATCCTGGCGGCTTATGCAATTTTCAGGATGACGAACAACTGGATTAATGGGATTTACCAGAAAAGAAACACACAGGTTAGCCCGGTAAAGCAAGGCTTGTTTCGCTTTGGAATATGGAGTGCTTTGCTGTTCGGTTTGCTTGCAGTTTTGCTATTGGCAGGCTTCATTATGACCAAAATTGAGCCCAGAATGGCAGGGCTTTTCGACATACAGCGCTTCATCGATTTCGGCTTTCTGGGGTGGGCTTCAAAGCTCAGCTTTGCCGAACGGATCATTTACTGGATGGCAGCCTACAACGTCTTCCTAATGTATCCCATGTTGGGAGCGGGTTTCGGAATTCCGGGTTACTACTTTCCGTTGACAGCGCCTAATTTTGGCACCCGGTTGCCTGAGATTAACAAAGTAGTACTCTCACAAAACTTTATTCCTAATGCCAAGAACCTTTGGGTAAGACTGCTTTCTGAAACCGGAATCATTGGTTTTGCCTTATTCGTTTCCTGGGTCTTGATCCATTGGCGAAACGCTCATGAACTCGAAAGACGATCAACTGACGGTTTACTCAAAGCAATGGGGTTGGTGGGGAAACTAATTGTTTTGGCGATGGTCATTGAGGGGTTCAGCCTGGATACTTTTGGCTTACCTTACTATTGGGTTGGTTTGGGTCTGATTTCAGCAAGCTGGTTGATTAATGATCAGGAATCAGCCAAAACTGGCGCAAACATCGAAGTCACCAACGACATTAAAGCCTGAGCATATTCATTATCAATCGGTAACAGTTGGTTCAAGCTGGTTTGAGTCTCGATGTAATAGACACGCGCGAGATTTATGGTATCTTCCCGGATGGCAGCTCTTTCAAGGAAGGCTTTCATCTCAAGCAAATGACTGTCGTCTGGTCGGTTTTCTTGATGCCAGAGTTGCTGGAAAAACGTTGAGTTCTTTAAACCAGTCATCGCCGGAAAAGTTTTTTTTCTTGCCTGCAAATCTGTGCTGACAGATTTTCCAGTTGCCGTAGCGTGCCCCCAGATTCCAAGGTAATCATCCTGGATCTGGAAACCTAGCCCAAGATCACAGCCAATTTGTTTGAGTCTCTCTGTGAACTCAGGGTCGCAATCTCTCAGTTTCGCTCCAATCGCAAAGGCGGCTGAGAACAAACGGGCAGTCTTGAGCCGGATCATAGCAAGGTATTCTTCCACGCTAATCTGATCTACTTTTTCGTACAGTATGTCCAGTTGTTGACCCTGGATAACCCCCAAGCATGCCTGCTGGAACTCGTTTTGAGCAGCTTTTTGTGTTGCTATCGAAACTACAGAGGGCAGATTCCCCATCAAGTAATGACTGAGTCCGGATA
>JBCFBG010000093.1:0-3153 GCA_038562515.1 Anaerolineaceae bacterium | reverse complement strand
GACTACATGTCTGTCAACCCCGCCAAAGCGGTACTTATATTCCTCGCCGCCACGCATCAAGTCAACTTCATCCAATCCGTGCTCAATTGCCCACTGGATCAATTTGACCAACAGCACCCAACCCGGAGAGGCTTTGGAAAATTCCGGCTCCCAACCCGTGTTATAAACCCACAATTTATTGTCATCAATGAAGTTCATATAAGCAGCAGCTTGCTTCCCATCCAGTCGCAAACTTGCCAGGTTCAGGCACCCGGCATTTTGAGCAGCCATACCCAGACCCAACAGGAATTGCTCAGTCACCGGATTTAAGAAGCTGGCTTTTTGTTCTTCGTTACGCATCAGGTCAATAAAACGAGACATTTCATCAGTGATATCGTTTGAATTCTCGAAAAAGACAAGCTCTGAATGGTAATCCCGCTCGATATTGCGTTCTTTTCGGCGCACTTCGTGGCGTTGTTTCTTGTGTAGAGACTGAAGATATTCATCCCAGCTGGAGGGAAGGAAAATACTGGGCGAGGGTTGCAGGACGTTTATCTCGCAGGTGCGCTCTTTCAGTTGACAAAGACCCTCCATCAAGGCAATCGTGGGTGAATCATCCTGGAAATTAGCTAACTCCAACTGTGTAGAGTTGAATTCCGGGTTTCCATCGATAAAATCCAGCAGGTGGCTGAGAAACGTCTCCAACTTTTCTGGAAAGCAGATGAAGTCAAGGTAATCTGTTACCTCAATTTGACCGATGAAGCGCAACGCCGGCTCGAATCCGGGTTTATAAGAGTAGAAAAGCGGGGCAATGCCAACCAATTCGCTATTTTCTCTGGCAGTAATGATTTTTAGTCTGGAAGCTTCTTTCGGCCATTCTCCACCGCCCAGAGTTTCCCACCAATTGAAAAGATACCAATACTCTAAAAAGGGGTAGGAGCGGAAACTGTTGGCTACCAAGCGGTCCCATTCAGGGCGCAGTGCCATCCAATCAGTTTCGTTCGTGATAACGGTTAATTCCATGCTCGACATTATACTCTCTGGCACGAATTGTGTACTGTTTGTACCAGGCATTATTGCATTTAACAGAAAAGGTGCGTTATGAAATTTAATCTCACAATCTTCCAATCTGACCAAAAACCAGGATTGATGTTGGTTTTTGACAGCCCAAAACAACGAGCAAGGGGCAGGGAGGATGACCTCCTTTTGGTATTTCTGAGCTTGAAAAACAACTTCGATAGCGCTGACTTGTTTAAAACCGAGTTGCAGGATCTTGCTGGCGCTTTTTTCAAGACAAGTGGCTCTGTCACCAAGGCGATCAGGGAGTTTGTAGATGGCCTAAACCGTTCTTTTCTGCAAAAAAACCATCGCTTTGATCAACCAGAATCCTGGCAGACTGCCAGCCTTTCGTTGGGAGTGATTCACCAAGACACGCTCTTCCTTGCCCAGGTTGGAGCCAGCCAGGTACTGGTCCTATCCAACGGCAAAATTGAGCCATTTTTCGATGAAACACTCGATCAACGGGGCCTAGGTGTTGCCACGGTGACCAACCCTCGTTATTATCAATCGCCTTTAAAAGGCGACGAAATTATCGTTTTTTGCGCACCGCTTGAAAAAGAAACGCTCGATTCAGACGACCTTTCCTTGCTGGTTGGCGAACTAACCCTCAGGTCGGAAGAAAACCAGGCTTTAGGAATCGCCCAGATCAGAACTGGCTTTGGGAAAATTGATATAGCTTCCCTCGACACTTTTCATTTTGTGTCCCTGTTACCTCCTGACCAAAAACAACCTGATTCTGAAGTGGAGACCTTAACAGAAGAAGTGGAGCCAGAGCAAGCTGCACCGGAGGACGAACCGGAAACAATTTCCACTGAACCAAGCCTGGCAGAGGATCTTTTTGGTCAGGCTGTGCTCTATCCGCAACCAATCCAGGATGAACCGGAACAAAATGAGGAAACAGAAATGCCACCTCTGGAAGTGGAACCTGAGTCCACCATTCCTGAAGTAGTCCCACTCGATGAAGACCAGGAAGAATTGCTTGGAGAGCTTCCTGCCAGAAGCAAACATGAGCGTCCTGATTTCGAAGCTATCAAAGATAAAGCCCTTCAAGGAGTTGCCTCAGGCGCGGGATGGCTGCGAAATGTGGAAGACAAGGCTGAGGCCATCGCTTCTGTCGGAAAGCAGTCTGTCCAAGGCGAACAAAGCAGCAACGGCAAAGAACTTTCCCCATTGACCAAAGCCCTGATTGCCATTTTGGTGCCTTTAATCATCATAGTTGTGGCGGCGTTGGTTTTCTTCAATCGTGGTGAAGACCATGAATATGCCTACTACCTGACTCAAGCGCAGGCATCTGTCAGCAATGCTGCCTTGATGCAAACCACAGAATTGCAGCGGGAAGGTTGGGAACAAGCCCTGAATTGGCTGAACCAAGCCGCGTCTTACCAGGACACTGCCGAAGTGCGAGCCCTGCGCCTGCAAGCCCAAACCGCCCTGGATGATTTGGATGGCGCCAGGCGTCTGCAATACGTAGCCGCTTTTGCCCCTTCTCTTTACCCAACATTGGAAATCGACGCCATCGTTTCTTTGAACAGCGATCTCTATTTGCTGGACAGGGCCAGCGGTTCGGTGAGATACCTGCGCTTGACAAACTCTGGTTATTCAATGGCCAACGAATTTGTATGCGGACCGGGCACTTACGAAGGTGTCCAGGTGGGTGAGTTGGTGGATCTAATCAGCATACCCCTGAACAACCCCGCCAAAGCTCCTATCATGGCTATCGACGCTGAGGGGAACCTGATCTATTGCTCTCCTGGCAGCAGTCCGAGCGCCGCTCATTTGCCGACCCCTGAGCTCGGTTGGGTTGCCTTGAAAAGGATGATATTCGACAGTAATCGGCTGTACGTCCTTGACCCTGGAAACAAAGCGCTCTGGATCTATCGTGGGTTTACTGCAAATTTTAACAACGAGCCATCAACTTACTTCGATGAAGAACTCGTGGATCTCTCCAATGCGGTCGACCTTGAAGTGGAAGGGGAGGAATTGTTCTTATTGCATGCTGATGGGCGTAGTTCACACTGCCTTGCTTCCTTCGTCACTGGAATTACTTCGTGTGATGACCCTTATCCTTACCTCGATTCGGGTACCAGCGGCGCGAATGTCGATTTTGCTTCACTG
>JBCFBG010000024.1:7037-28180 GCA_038562515.1 Anaerolineaceae bacterium | reverse complement strand
GCACAACATTCTGGTAAATTTGACCCAAAATTGGGGCATCCTCACCATAAACCCGATACAGCTCCTGGTAAGCCCGCGCACGCAGGTCAGGGTCAGAGGTTCGTACCAGGCTCATCAGTTCACCGCGAGTCATTTCTTTGGTCTCACCTTCCACTTCAACTTTGAAAACGTAGCGGTTGGTGATTGAATCGTAGAGCATGTCCATGGCAGAATTACCAGTAACGTTTTTGATGTTGATGATCTTTTCTTCCGGTTCGCTGAGCGTGTAAGGCTTCATGCTGCGAATTTGCTCCAGGAAGTAGCGATAATCACCGCTGGCATCCAGCAAACGGGCTGCGTTTTGGTCATCCAGCGCCTTCCACCACAAAGAGAAGAAGAGGGTGCGGTTTTCGATTTCTGCCAGGAATTGCTGAACTCTCGAAATGCCGATCTGGGCTTTCTGATCCTGGGTATTGGCAGCGAAACTCAGCGACGAAAAGCCATAAAGACGGTATCCGAGCTTTTGCCCTTCCTCAAGTTTTGCGATGATTTCCAAGAATTTTTCAGTAGAGATATCCGGGTTCAATTGGCTGCGGTAGCCTTCGAATTGTTCCACGTTTTTGCTTAGATATTGGTATGTTTCTTCAATTTTTGGATCTTCAAAACTGTCAAACAGTTCTTTCAGACTCCAGGGGGATTGTGTGTAGGTTTTATCAGTCATTTTTTATCCTTTTATTGGTTTTGTCGGTACAGTGAGTATACAACAATCTTCCTGGATTCCGGGTCTTGTCGTCAAACCTCTGCATCAAATTGGGGTGAAGACAGAGTGGCAGTTTTTTTCAACACGATCAGACAATCTGTCTACTGCAACTATAACTATCCTTCACTGGCTTGTATAATTACTTGAACAGGAGCAAACTATGACAATTACCCCTTCTTATCCCCAGGAATTCCCTTATTATGAAGAAATCAAGGTGAGATATTCTGACCTCGATACACTCCAACACGTCAACAATGTTTCCATCCTCGAATACGTCGAAACTGCCCGCACCGGTTATTATCGCGCCAGCGGCATCTGGGATGGCACAATTCGCACAGGTTTTGGCATGGTGGTTGCTTCTGTCAAGATAGATTACCTAGTGTCCATTAAGTTGGATGACCCAGTTCGGGTAGGCATCAAGGTCGGACATCTGGGCAGCAAGAGTTTGCGTTTTCGCTTCCAGGTGGAAAATAGCGAGAACGAGACAGTTTTTGCCCGTGGCGAGGTGGTAATGGTAGCCTATAATCATGCAGAAGAGCGTTCCCTACCTGTCTCGCAAGAATGGCGCGAGAAACTGGCAGCATTCGAAAACAACCAGGAGTTATTAGCATAGCGATGAACAATCAACCAGTCTTACCCAACATTGACACCCCATATATGATCGAGTTTCTAACCAAACTGCTGGATACGCCCAGCCCCACTGGTTTTGCCAACGCTGCCATCGAACTGGTGGCTCAAGAAGTGGCAAAATATCCGGAAGTTCAGCTGGAAAGGACCAAAAAAGGTTCGCTTCTGCTAACCCTGCCTGCTGAAGGCACTTCCAGTACCAGACCAAAGCGCGCGCTGACAGCCCATGTTGACACCCTGGCGGCAATGGTAAGACAGATCAAACCCTCAGGCAGATTGGAGTTAACGGAAGTGGGCGGTTTTGCCTGGGGCAGCATCGAAGGTGAAAACTGCCTGGTTCACACCCGCGCGAACGGTACATTCCGCGGAAGTTTGCTTCCTCACGAAGCGTCGGTGCATGTCTACGAAAACGTGCGCGATGGCAAGCGCGACAACCTGAGTATGGAAGTTCGGCTGGATGAACGTGTCATGACCGCCGAAGAAACCCGTAAACTGGGAATCGATGTGGGTGATTATGTATCTTTTGATGCGCGAGTGGAGGTTGTGAACGGCTTTGTGAAATCGCGCCACCTGGATGATAAAGCCTGTGTTGCTAATATTATGACTGTTATCAAATCTCTCCACGATGCCAACCTCAAACCGGCCGTGGATACCTGCTTCCTGATCAGCAATTTTGAAGAGGTGGGACACGGCGGCAGCAGTGACTTCCCCGAGGGGCTGGACGAACTGGTAGCACTGGATATGGCCGCCATCGGTGACGGGCAAGCTTCCGACGAATATCATGCCAGTATTTGCGTGAAAGACGCTGCTGGTCCATACCATCATGAGCTTTCCAACAAACTGCGCGACCTGGCGGATGCCTATGACATTCCGATCAAAGTCGACACTTATGTACACTACAGTTCGGACGCAAAAGCCTACTGGCGGGCTGGCGGCAACGCAGCCGTTGCGTTGATCGGTCCAGGTGTGGATAGCTCTCACCACTACGAGCGCACTCACACCGATGCCCTGGTGGATACCACCAAATGGGTGTTGGCTTATTTGTTGAGTAATTAATTTTCACTAAAACAAAGACGGGACGGCCCGTTTCTTTCTTTTGATATGGGTGGAAAGTTATAAGCGGACTTCTGTCCGTCCAGTTAGTTTATTCTGCACCCAGGCAACAACCTGGTCAACGTGTTGGGGAATTGAAACCAGGTCAAGGTCGTCACTGTTGATGATCAGTACCGGGCATTGGTCGAATGAGGTCATCCAATCTTCATAAAGCTTATTGAGGCGGCTTAGGTACTCCCTGGAAATGCCGGCTTCATATTCACGACCCCTTTTAGCGATTCGCTGCATCAGCGTATCTACCGATGCTCTCAGGTAAACCATCAAATTGGGTGGAGGAAGTAAAGAAGCAAGAATATGGTACAAGTCCTGGTATACGTTATAGTCCCGTGTGCTGAAATCGCCCTGCAGAAAGAGGTTGCGCGCAAAGATCTCAGCGTCCTCATAAACACTGCGGTCCTGTACCACGGAGCCTTCCGCCAGCAATAATTCTTTGTGGATTTTCAATCGGCGCGTCAAAAAGTAAACCTGGGAATGAAAAGACCAGCTTTCCATATCTTCATAAAAATCAGCCAGGTAAGGATTTTCTTCATGGGGTTCATAAAATGGAGAAAAACCTAGCCTGTTGCTCAAGATCTCGACCAATGTCGTCTTTCCCGCTCCAATGTTCCCCGCAATTACTATAAACTTGTCCATTGATCATCCTCGAATCTATCTAATTATCCAAATGTACCAGACGTGCTAACTGTCTGAACCCATTTTCACAACTAATTATAACTACGCGTGTTTTAAAAGGTGAAACGAGATTATTGTATAAAGATAACGGTTGCCTTTGATCCGTTTTAGTAATACGATAATTATAGAAACGATGTTTTTTTAGATTTAGAAAAGGAGTAAAAAATGTTTGAAGGATTAAATTGGTTATGGACCATTGTTGTCGGAGCAATCGCAGGTTTGTTGGCTGACATGGTCGTTCCTGGTGTCAAAGTAGGCTTGTTGGGCGCCATTATTGCTGGTATCCTCGGCGGTTTGCTGGGCGGCTGGATTTTCGGTCTGCTTGGTCTTTCTACCGGTGGTCTACTTGGCATCCTACTCGCTGCCTTTGTTGGCGCCATCATCGTCCTGTTGATCTATCGCGCGCTCTTCAAGCGATAGTCTTTAATTTTTGTTCATTAGAAAGACACCGGCTTTCGCCGGTGTCTTTGGTTAATAATCTTTCCAACTTTCTACTCGTTAGTGATCATCGGCAGGTAAAAATACTGGTAAACCACTGGAGGAACGGTGGGTTCAGGTGTATCGGTCGGCGTCTCTTCCACCTCAATAGTGAAGAAAATGGCCGTCGGCGCACCCCAGGCACCACTTCCATCGAGGGCTTCAACAAAGAGCGTATGCTGCCCGGGTGTCAAGCCCGTGGTGGAGGCAGCAAAAGTAGCGGTGTATTTGGGTACCGAGGTGCGTAAAACAATTGTCTTTGCGTTGGCGCCCGTGATCCAGGAGGGCTTATCGAACGAGTATTTGATTGAATCGATGGTACTGGCTGGCACGCCAGACCCGTAGGTGCTGTAAAGCGTGTCGTCCGCCGTGTAATTGACCAACAGGTTTTGCCCAGGCTGCACCGGGTTGGTCTGAAGAGAAAGATTGGTCACTTCAGGTCCGTAAGTGAGTCGGTAAGGGCGGCGCGCGATCTTGATCGCACGCAGCAAGGCCTGCTGATTGCGGGGATTGATGTCGTTTTCAAAGACACTGCAACTCTGGTGGAACGTATCGCCAACCTCAAAGCAGAAGCCAGGAACACCCAATTCACCGTAAGCCCAATCGTCTGTCGAACCGTTGGTTGGGTAGAGCTCGGTCGACTTTTGCGGATCATGCTGGTTATAGTAGGCGAATTTGTAACTCATGACGCGCAAACTGGCATCATTGGGAGCATTGTCATAAGTGTAGCCCCAGGGCCAAAGCACCAGGCGCGAATAGCTGTGCAGGTCGATGAACATGCCGGTGGCAGTCAACTCATTAACCTTATCCGTCGGATTGGGACCTTTTTGATCCGGGAAAACGCTCGCTACATAATTCGTGATTGCCAAAGTTTCTGGCTCTGAACCAGCAGTTGGTCCTGAGTAAGTTTCATCACAGGTAGATGGGTTAAGATCCCAGGCATAAGGGTAGTTGCGGTTGAGGTCTGCGCCTCTGCTATTTGAGTTACCGCAGTAATTATTGTTGGTGTTTTTACGCCAGAGCACACTTTGATTCGCCTCATCCTTGACTCTTCCGTCTGGATTAGTCGAAAGCACCAGGTGAATGTTGTTGTAATCCAGCAGCCATTTTGCATCCGCATTGGTCTCATAGTTTTCGAGCAGGTATTCTGCAAGGCGCAAATTCAACTCTGGCGGCGCCCATTCGCGGGCATGGATGCCGCTCATGAAGAAAGCATGTGATTTTGGAACAGCGGGAGTATTGCGGTTGCCCAACACCAACACTTCCATATCCCAGCCGGCATTCGGGTTTTGTGTCTTTTCCCAGGAGTCGCCAATGTCCAGCAATTCGACAAGGTCCGGATAGTCTGCTGCTAATGTATCAGCAGCGGCATAGATCTCAGCCACTGTCCGATAGCAGGAATAGCCTGGAATTCCCGTGGTTTGCCCAAATAAAGGTTTGACCTCAGTGTTGATCAGAGCGGTATAAGGCAGGTCAACAGTCCAGGTAAAGCCTTCGGCAGCTAAGGCCTCACGTGTGATCTGGTTGCTGAAGATTTTTACCGTCTGCGTATCGGAATCGACCTCAACCACATCATACCGGTTTGCCAGATCAGCCAATTGATCGCGATCTACATAATGAACAATGAGAACTTGTTGGTCATAAACGGGGTCTTCAGCCTGGACGGGGGCAGATTGGACCAGGGAAAAAACAATCAAAACAGCTAGAAGAATGGGTAGGAAACGAGCGAACTTTTTTAGCATGAAATCTCCAATTAATAACGGATTTGGCAATGCTCAGGCGTTCAATATGCCTTGGACAGACAAGCTACCGGTCATTTTATCCCTTAATGATTGTTTTAAGGGCAGGCAAGACAATAATTTCAAAGTAATTGTAGCATTTGCAAGATTTGCACTTTATTTGACGGTACACAATTCCATTTCTGTTGCAAACAGATCGTTACACGGAGGGTTGGTTAAGCAGCTGGGGTTTTTACACTTTTTACACTTTTTACACTGTTTTTTGAGGGTGCAGGGTTGCCTTGTGAGTGTAAATACTAATTGGTTGTTAATGCGCAATCTATGGTCTCAGAAGATTCAGGACATTATAGCACATATGTTCTGTTTTGAAAAGAACAATGTGGGGGAGAGAAGTCCGATGGATAAGCAAAGGAAAGAAAAGCCTGATCCGGACTTGAACCCGGAAGTACAGCGCTTCAGGAGGAGGACATACAAGACGCAAATAAGCAGAAAAGCAGGTGCCGCGTTGTATCACCTTTTTTCAGAAAAAAAACTACTTATTCTCAATCAGCTCTTTCAGACTGGTTTCATTCAATTTAGCATCCATGCAATCCTGCATTTTTTGCCAGTACTTTTTATATTGTTCCGCCATTGGAAAATCTTGCGCTTCCGTCTGAAGCAGGATTTTATTGGTAAGCAACGGTCCGTCGACCGCGCTGATCATTTCAAAAACACTGATCGTCGCAGGGTCTTTTGCGAGCCTTACGCCACCCCTGGCTCCGCGCTGAGACTCAAGCAGCCCTGCCTTGACCAACTGCATATTGATTCGGGAAAGGAACGTAGCAGGAATCTGCATTTCATCCGCAATCGCCTTCGTCGATGTCCAGGAATTCTGGTCGCTTCTTGCCAGGTACATCATTTCTCGTAGAGCATAGTCAATTTGGTTGGTGAGTGTCAAAGTTATCTACCTGCCTTATTCGGGATTTCGAAAAACAGGGTTGTCATCTCAGAATGAGACGCAAACCATCACTGATCAGTTCTGACCACTTCGCTTTCGATTGTACCTTTTCTGAGGAGTTTGGGGCACTATCCGACAAAATTGGATTCGTATTGCAGGTTAAATACAATGAATTGGGCTGAGATTCTGAAGTAAGGCGTTCGCATAATCGCTCTGCCTGCCACTCTTCCAGCGTCACACCAGGCATCAGAAGCCCTGCTGCAAGCTCCCCATATTGCAACGCCAAACCAGTTAGCCCATCTGAGCCAGTCTGGAATTCAACAATCAATTTTCCATCGCTTATAAGGTATTCATTTGATAACCGGGTTTGTATCGTCCCTTCTCTTTCCAACAATGCAAATAAATTTCTGCTGGTTTGATTGGTTTCTGGCTCACATCCCCAAAAAGCCTGCCCGATTTCCAATTTTGATCCCAGCACAAACAAGCCTGAAAGGGTATCACGCCCACAATTTGGGATCACCAAGCTATCCAATCGGTTGGAAAAGAGCGGCAGGTGATTGGACACCTGCTCGATCAGGCTGTCGGACCCAGCACTGCCGGCCAGTAACAGTGTCTGCCCCCGACCGGCTTCTATGACGACAAAGTTTTGTTCGTTCTTGTTTGGGATGTGGATGTGAAGTTTTCCGTCCGGCGCTGAGCTGACTGCCAGCCAGACTACCAAGGTCAGCCCAGCCAAAGCAGGCAAGATGTATTGGGGTTGGTAAAGTGTTTTGGCAAGTTTTCCTGGTTTGGGATGGAAAACTGCTAAGAAAAATACCAGGTAATACAACAACACCCCAAACAAGTTGATTCCCGGCAAAGTCCAGTTTTCTGGAGCGAGACTTGCCAGCCAAAGCACCATGCGATTGCTGTATGCCACCCACGGCCAGGCTAACCAGGCAAGAACACGTCCAAGCGGCAGCCACACCAAACCGGCGCTCATGGCTGCCAACCCCAACACCATCACTGCAGGTTGAACCGGTAAAATCAATGGATTGGCGAGTAGAAAGAGCCAGGATACTTCCTGGAAATGCCAGATACTGAGCGGCAAAACTAAAGCCTGGGCGATCATCGTCAGTAAAAATGTTTCTGAAATCAGGCTGCTGAAAGCGAGGGCGGTTTTCTGCTCCATGCGTTTGCTCAGCCAGCTCTCCAGGCGCGCACGTAAAGGTCCGGCAAACAATGATAACCCCAATGTTGCCATGACTGAGAACTGAAAACCCAAATCCCATGGCAAATGCGGGTTCAATACCACCATCAGCAAGGCGCTCACACCGAGGTTATTCAGCGTATTCCCTTTACGGGAAATGGAATTGCCAAGTACGGCATAAGAGCCCATAAAAGCTGCCCGAACTACCGATGCGCTTGCTCCAACCAAAAGGCTGTAGCTCCCCAGGAGTAAAATTGTCACTAATGCGCCCCGTTTTCTACCAAACTGGCGCGTGAAAAACAGGCTCACCAATCCTGCCAAAACGGACATGTTGAAACCGGAAATGGCGATGATGTGACTGGTACCTGTCAGGCGATAGGCGTCTTCCAGTGTGGTTGAGATGGTGCTGTCATCGCCCAGCAGAATGCCTTTCAGCAGGCTGTCTTCCGGGCTTGGAAAGATGGCGCTCAACACCTTTCCTCCGCTCTCCCGTAAGCGATAGAGCACTGCTCTCAATGGATTACCCTGATCTCTTTCAACAAGGTGAAAACCAGGAAACTCCATTGTGGAGGAGATACCCTGATGTTTCAGATATTCTCGCCACGAGAAATCTATTCCCTCATCAGGCGGAAGCAACTCACCTTTGATTTCGACGACGTCGCCATACCGTACTTCGGTACCCAAAGGCAGGTAAAAGATAATTTTTCCTTTCACCTCCGGTTCCCGCACAGCCAGATCTTCTGCACGAAGAGTGCGGGATTCTACCAGGATCTGTAAGCTGTTTTGCTTCATTTCGGGTGGAACAACAACAAGGGCCGTAATGCTTACTTTGCCCCTATTGTGATAATAGAGGAGGTTGTTGGGTTCAGCCTGTGGCAAACTTAACAGGTAAAGCATGGCTGTCAGAGAGAAGGCAGCCAATGCCAACGCCGCTGGAAATCGGCGTACTGTCTGGACATTCTGGGGTGGTCTTCTTGTTAAAACGGTGAAAAACAAAGCCCCAAAACCCAAAACTGCCCACCAAAACCAGGGGAAGATCAACTCTTCGGCTGCAAATGGACCTAATACTGCCGCCAGACCCAGCCAGAAAAACGGCATAAAAGACGGCCAACGGATCTGACGCGAGCGGAGATTTTGTTCCTCAATTTCTTTGTCATCCTGTGAGGAAAAGTCTCTCATCGCTTACTGTTTTTCTGGCTTGCCAGAGTTTCCTTCCAAGTATTCCCCTAATTTTTCAAGCGCTTTTTGCGCCAGCTGGGTTTTGACCGACTCGCGATCGCCTACCAACTGAAAATGGAAAGACCAGTCGCCCTGCGGCGTCGAAAGCCCGCACCAGCTGGTGCCCACAGGTTTATCCGTGGTTGCCCCTCCCGGTCCGGCGATACATGAAACTGAAAGCCCGATGTCACTGCTGAAAGCCTGGCGGGCGCCCTGTGCCATCTGGAGCACGGTCTGGCTGCTGACGGCACCATATTTCTGTAAAGTCTCCCAGCTGACCCCCAGCAGTTTGACCTTTGCCTGGTAGGCATAAGACACAATGCTGCCCATAAAGTATTCTGAAGCGCCAGGTACATTGGTGAGGCGGTGCCCGATTAGCCCTCCGGTGCAGCTTTCTGCCATACCAAGGGTCAGCTTTTGCTCAAATAAGCGCTTGCCAATGCGGGTTTCAAGATTATCTGTATCCTCTATTGTTTCGGTTACAACCTGGGCGGGCGACTTGGAATCGATCTGTTTCCAAATGCTGACAATATCGTGTTGGGCAATATATTCGGCGATTTTCCGGCTCAGGTATCCTTCTTCAGCCAACACAGTTGGTTCAACGCCCTCTTCAAGTCGGGTTCGCATCTGGCTGGAAGAAACATCAGAGACTTCGATCTCTTCAAGGTAGACAATTCTGCCACCCAATTCTGTGAGACCTGCCAAAAAGTCCTGGTTGAGGTTAAATCCTTGCCGCGGGCTGATCACCAGCATGGCGGTTTTGGCGAGTTCTTCCCAGCGGTACCATTGCGAGAAAGCGGGACTATCGCCAGAAAAACTATCGGCACCCACCAAAAACGCCAGTTCCACTTGTGTGTTAGTGCGAGCACGCAAGGCTTCCAGAGTCTCAGCAGTGAAGTTGGGGCGGTTGCTCTGCCATACCATCTCACGCTCCAGGTCGCTAACAGTCACTTTTTCCACAATTCCAGCGAGCGCCTGTGCAATCTCATCAGCTGCCAGTTGGCAGATTGCAAAACGATGTTCATAGGTCAGGCTCAACGAGCTTTTGACGCCTTCGCGGATGTTGTGGTGCCTGAAAACCGGCATCAGAACAACCTCCGCCACTTCGAAACCGCGCGCAGACAGCGCCTGGACCGCATCAACGATCAGCTCTATGTGTCCTTCATGCAGCGGATCGGCGGAAGTTCCAAATACCAGCATGAGCTGTTTTTTCATTGCCTGCCTTCGTTTGTCTGAAGCGATTGCTCGATTTGCTCAAGTTGTTCCAGCCATAATGCGGGGCTGGCATCGGCAGGCATACGCCAACCGGAACCTGCCGAAAGACTCAAACTGAATAGGCGCGGACCATCCGGGGAAGCCGTCCGTTTGAATTGATGACGGAAAAAACGTTGATAGAAGGTTTGTAAGGTTTTTAGAATAAATCCGGGCTCGAACTCACCCTCAAAAATCTGGCATGCCTCATCAAAAACTGCGGCAGGGGTTTTGCGTTCCTGAACAATATGCCAGAGAAAGAAGTCATGCAACAGGTAAGGTCCCAAGGTTTTTTCTGTAGATTGGCTCAGCTGTCCATTCGCGTCCAGGGGTTTCAGTTCAGGTGAAATGGGAGAACTGACAATATTTTGAGCAATTTGTTTGCCTTCATCACCAAAAAGGAAGTCCGCTGCCCAAACCAACAGGCGAAGCAAGATCGTTTTTGGCAAACCGGCATTGACGTTATACATGCTCATCTGGTCGCCATTGAAAGTTGACCAACCCAGCGCGATCTCAGACAGATCGCCGGTTCCAACCACCAATCCATTGTGCATGTTGGCTAAATCCATCAGGATTTGTGTGCGTTCCCGTGCCTGGGCGTTTTCAAAGGTAACATCCGCAGTGTTCCCATCGTGACCGATATCGGCAAGATGCGCCTTTAATGCTTCGCTAATTGAGATAACACGTGCATTAATTCCAGCCAGATTTGTTAACTGACCAGAATTATTCATCGAGTTATCAGAACTTCCAGGTCCCGGCATAGAAACAGCCATTAAGTTTTCTATTGGTAAACCTAATTGGTCCAGTGCATAACTGCAAACCAGCAGTGCCATGGATGAATCGGCGCCGCCGCTGATACCCAAAACTAACTTTTCAGCCTTGATGTGGCGCATGCGCTTCATCAAGCCCACTGTTTGAATTTCAAAGGCTGTCTCCAGCTGCTTATCCTGGTCATCAACCAGCAAGAATGGCAGCCTGGGGTCGCGTTGATTATCTGTTGTCCAGGAAAGCTCAGTCAAAAAGCGTAGCGGGTCAATCTGCAAAACCTTATTTTCGAAAGTCAGTTCGCGATCCTCTGCCAGTAATTTTCCATCTCTCCAAAGCTGGCAAAGCCCCGAAAATACCTCCTCCGCGCTGGATTCAGTGGCTCCGGCTGAGCAAACAGCCAACAAACCCTGATTTTGGCTCGAAAACTGGGGAAATTTAACATCGCAGCTACTGTCAGCAAGGGCTGGCAGGGCGGTGGGGTTGAGAATCAGACGTTCGTCGGTAAACTGTCGCCCTTCCGGCAGATTACCAATGATAATTTGTGTCTTTTGACCATCCAGAGCGAGAAATTCCAATGAACCTTGATCAAAAATCTGAACCTGGCGACCCTTCCAACTTAAGTCTGAAGGCGTTCCCTGATTTGGAGCATCAAAATATCGGGGGTCTGGCTGCTGATTGAGAATTAATCCGCGCAACCCTTGCGGTTCAATCACTGCCACAGCGTCATAAAGCGCGTTTTCAAGCATCAGTGGCAGCCCAAGCACGACGCTCAGTTGGGTACTGGCAAGCGCGTTTTCAATTTTTTCAAGCGCTTGCAGACATGCCTTCGTTAACAACGATTGGAAAAAGAGATCCCCACATGTGCTGCCGCTGAGAGCTAATTGAGGAAACAGACAAAGCTGCTGCTGGGAGCTTGCGCCGGCATCGTTTAGAATGTGCAGAATTTGGGAAGTATTGAAATTGACATCAGCCACGCGTAGGGTGGGCACACAAAGGTTTAGCAGCCAATTGCTTTCTGTCATCATTGCAACTCCGTTTCTTGACATTAATCATAACAATCTTTTCACTCACGTGTAAAATTTATATGTTTATTCAACATTTTTAAATTTTTTTACATAGCCATCCACATCGTGCCAGGCGAATTCTGGTTAAGAGAGGAACTATTGACTAAGACATCAGTTATCTTTCGTTTACTTTTATCTTTGATTGTCATCATCCTTATCTCTATCTCTACCGTCCAGGCGGACTATCCATCCCAAATTAGTATTCCTGGTTACGCTTGTTATCGCGATTCCATTTCGATTATTCAAAGCCTTGAAACACTCGAAAACGATTATCCTGAGCTGGTCCAACTCTCCATAATTGGAATTTCATGGGAAGAACAGCCAATTTACGCTCTTAAACTCACCAATCAGTTAAAAATTGAACCTAAACCGCGCCTGGTTTTAGTAAGCGGATTGCGTGCCAATGCCTTCGCACCAGTGGAACTGAGTCTGCGCTTCGCAGAAGAACTTCTTGCTAATTATGGCAAATATTCAGAGAATGGATGGTTGCTCGATCACTTCGAAATCCACCTGATCGTACTGGCTAATCCGGACGGACGCGCGAAAGCAGAAATTCAAGCCTTGAATGGCAATGACATCACCTGGCAAAACAACACCCACGACACCTGCCCCAGCCAGGATATTGGTGTACGTCTGAATCACAATTTTCCCTATGAGTGGCGTGCTTCGGAAGCTGGAGCTTGCGACTCTGCTTATGCAGGTGGAATGGCTGCAAGCGAGCCGGAAACGCAAACTGTTATAAGCTACCTGCAAGACCTTACCTCTCAGCCTGAAAAGATCATGTTGCTCAACCTGGACAGTTACCAGAATGAAATTCTCAGCCCTTATCTGTCCTCGCCAACCGGCGATAATCCCCATTTAACTGATCTTTATACGCTGGCAGAGAAGATTGGCTACAACACTCTTTCCGTTCCAATTCCACAAGGCGACCCAGACCACCAACCCTCATACGGCACTTTGATCGATTATGCCTATGGCACACTTAATATTCCTTCATTGGTTTTCAGAATGGGATATGAATCTGCAGGCGGATATAGTAGCTATTGTTGGTATTTTAATGATCATCTTATTAAAAACAATATTCCTGCCTTGATTAGAGCTCTCAAGGTCAGTGCTGATCCATATCACCAGATCTACGGACCAGAAATCGAGATAAATCATGTCAGCCAGGACATCAATAGCGTGAATGTGGAAGGCAGCGCAAACGATTTTGAAACCTGGATTGACGGTGCCGATATTTTTAGCCAGGTGAAAAGCGTCCAGTTTTCGATTGATTTGCCGCCATGGCATCCAGATGCAACACTTTTTCCGATCACAGACCTGACACAAGATTCACAGTCTGATTGGATATCTGACTTTACAATTGAAATGGATCATTCATTATTCTCAGCTGGCAATCATCGCATTTTCTTTCAGGCATGGGATACGGAATCCGATGGCAATCCAAGCAATCCAGGTCTGGTCAGTGCGATCGATGTATTTATTCCCTACAGGCTATTTCTTCCAATGATCACATTGAAGTGATTTTTTGCTTAGAGGAACAGATTAATATTATTCATTTATCTTTTTATGTATTAAGTAGTAATAAGTAATAGAACCTGTGGAAAGTGGGGAAAAGGTGAGACTATCACGCAATTTCATACAAACCGACGAGAGGATAACACTCTTCTCTTAAAATCCAATAGCGGTGTGGGTAAAGCGCCACTTATCCCCATAGTTCTTTTCACTTCGTTTGAATTGACCGTATTCGCCAAACTTATCCAAAACTGAGCACAGGTTTTCAACCGACAGACTACAAACAATCACCAGTATTATGCACAAAATAGGATTACTTATCCCCAGAAAAGCACGAGTTATCCACAAAGTTGGTTAACAATTGAATTCATTCTGATAGGCTTCCAGTAAGTGCTCTGCCTGTTCAATAAAGTGATCCAGATCGTGCAGCAGATCTTCACGCTGCAGCTGCTTCGCAAAACCGAGCGACTCCAGAAAAAGCTGCCATTTTTGATGGTGTTTTTCAGCTTCCAGGCAGGTGAGGGCTTGCTGCCAGGTCTCAAGCATTGGCCAGAGCACGGCATGCAAGGTCCCGCTTTCTGCCATGGCATCCACGCTCTGCAGGAAATAGGCTTTTCTGACCTGGGAAATGTTTACAGGACAAGTTTCCTGCTCGTTGGCAGCGTTCAAGGTTTCTTCCCAAACTGGACGCCATTCTTTGAATAGTGCCTCATTCATATTTTCATTGCCAAGCAGACGTGTTAGTTCTCCTACCAGCGGCAGCCTTTCCAACTCTTCAACGCGATTGGTGAAATCGAGCATGAAGCGACGAGTGGTCAGAGCCGGTCCATTCAGGCAGGCAATCGCACTGGCAGCTGTACCGACAGTCTTAAAATAGAGCGTCATCCAGTCTTCCCATTTCACTTCCTGTGGATCATCCAGATCAAACCACAGCGTGCGGGCTTTTTCAGCAAACTGCTGGGAGCGTCCGTAGACATTTTCAGGGCTGTCAAAACGGGCGCTGACACTCGCCTGGATGAATTCCAGCCAATGGTCTTTATCAGCCAGGATGTTCTGGTGGTTGCAGAGCGCAAATCCAATCCATGGATTTTGGCGCAGGCGGCGATGATAGGTATAGAACGATTGATGATGATGTTCGATATCCAGGGAAATTTCGTAGGTCACCCGCAAAACTTCCCGTTTGAGCGGCGGTTCTTCTTTGTGAACGAAGATCATGTCAATATCGGTACTGCCGCCCAACAGTGGTTCTCCCCCGGAAACAGAGCCTGTCAAATATACTGCCACAAGGTCCTTTTCTTTTCGGATCCGTTTGGCAACATGGTCTTTGGCAATTTTTATCAGCATTTCCTGGGTAATTCTCACAAGATCTCCTAGTCTAACGGCAAGCTTTGTTGATAGGGTGCCAGGTGCAGCGCCTGTTTAATACGATTAATCATAAAATCCAGGTCTGCTGGATCAGCTATGAAGTTCAAATCGTCGGTTTCGATGACCAAGACCCGTCCCTGCCATTTATCCTGGGCAAAAAAGTGATCATAGGCTTCCATAAGTTCTTTGATGTATGCCGGGTCCATATTTCGTTCGTAAGAGCGGTCGCGGTGGGCGATACGGTTCATCAAGGTTTCCAGACTCGCCCTAAGGTAAACCACCAAATCCGGACTGGGAATTTTCTCTGCAAGGGCGGAATGCACTTTTTGATAAACCTGCAGTTCATCTCCGGAGATGTTAATGCCGGCGAAGAGGGCGTCTTTATCAAAGGTGTAGTCGGAAATAACCGTTTTTCCGGAAGCCAGGGCACTGGGAATGACCTTGTTTTGTTGGTGATATCGGCTCATCAGGAAAAAAATCTGTGTTTGAAAAGCGTAACGCTCACGATCGCTGTAAAAATTACTCAGAAAAGGGTTTTCTTCAAAGACTTCCAAAAGGATTTCGGCATCAAATGTAGGCTGGAGCAGGCGCGCCAGGGTTGTTTTGCCGACCCCAATAACACCTTCAATCGCAAAATACATACAAATCACTCCTCGTTGAGATTAGGAATTTCAACTATACCATACAAAAAATCGTCCTTGCGAGCCATTTTTTATTGGAGATAAAAAATCAAGATGCGTGCCAGGTCTGCCCACAAAAACATGGCAAGGTCATTCCTATATCTTCAAATGCTCGTGTAGGGTGGCTTTTGCCTGGGCGAAACCGGCAGAATAGCGTGTCTCGTCATCGCGTGGACGGGGCAGGTTAACTGGCAGGTCCAGCACGATTCCTTGGGGAAAACCAGATAACACCAAAACACGGTCTGCCAGGAAGACAGCTTCAGAAATCGAATGGGTGACCATCAGAATGGTTTTCCGCTTCTCATTCCAAATACGCAGCAACTCCTCGCTCATGCGTTCACGAGTCAGTTCGTCCAGCGAACCGAAAGGTTCGTCCAGAAATAAAATATCCGGGTCTTGTACCAATGAGCGTCCAATTGCCACCCGTTGAGCCATCCCACCCGAAAGCTCGTGCGGCCAGGAATTCTCAAAACCTTGCAGTCCCGTAAGTTCGACCATTTCTTTGACTTTCTGGTCGATCTCTTCCCGGGTCGTGTTAGTCAATTCTAACGGCAGCGCTATATTTTCTGCCAGCGTACGCCAGGGCATCAGGTTGGCTTTTTGGAAAACTAATCCGGTTCGAGCTTGCCTGCCGTGAATATCAGGGAACTCAATAGAGCCAGATTCGTAGGGAATCAAGCCCGCCAGCGTGCGCAGCAGCGTGCTCTTTCCACTGCCCGAAGGTCCGATCAGGCAAACAAACTCATTTTTCCGAAGACTGAAACTTACGTTCTCCAATACCTGGAGCATCCCATCTTTTTCCTCAAAGCTGACCTTGAGGGCCTGCACTACCAGGGAGTTTTCAGGGTAGGAATTCATTGGTGTACACATCCTGAATATTCAGTTTGTTTTTCATTAAGCCGATCTTGATCAACAGATTCATCATATTGGTCCAGCGCAGATCCTGATCTTCTTTGGTTTCCGGAAGAATTTGCCAATGACTGATGGATTCCCTTAAAACTTCTTTCTGAATTGGGGCAACCTCGTCCGTGAGGTTGTCTACGTACTTCTGGCTGATCGTCCAGGCTTCGTCCGGGTTGGCTGCGGTATATTCCAACCCCTTTTTGAAGGCTCTCACCATTTTTTGGACTAACTCCGGGTTATTTTTAACCGTGGTTTCGTTACTGACCAGGGAATTGCCAACAAGCTCGATATAATCCTGGACCTTGATCACGTTAATTTCGTACCCGCGTGCCCGCAGTTGCACCGGCTCGTTTGCCAGGTAGACAACCACGGCATCCACCGTACCACTCACCAGGCTTTCCACCTGGGTAAAACCGATCGAGACCAATTTGTAATCACCAGCTTTGAGGCCGGTTTGAGCAGCCAGTGCTTCCATACCGATGTAGTTTGCGCCATAAAGTCCCGGCAGCCCGATATCTTTCCCCACCAAGTCGGAAGGTTGGCTGATGCCAGACTCTTTGAGCACAGCCACACCGACCGGATAGTCTTTGTACCAGTTTGCCACCGAAATGACCGGTAACCCTTGCTCCCGACTGAGCAAAACCTGTTCTCCGCTTGCGATCATAAACTGCTGATGGTTCGAGCCAACCAACGCCACCATATCGGCTTCGTTTCCGTAGGTGAGATTTATGTCCAGACCTTCTTCAGCAAAAAAACCTTTATCGATCGAAACGTAGATTGGGGCAAACTGGATATTAGGAATGTAGGTAAGATTGAAGGTGATTTCTTCCATCTCGCTATTGTTTTCGGTTTTACAGGAAGAAAGGACAGGAAGAAGTATCAGAATAATTAAAATGATGACTGTTTTTTTCAAAATGACTCCAATTTAAATTTCTTGCCAGGTTTGCCATTTTAGGGCGCGCCGCTCGAGGAATAATACAATACTATAAAGGCTGGCTGCCAGAAAAATCAGGCTGAACACAGCGACAAACACAAGTGCTGTGTCATATTGGCCCCGCCCCAGGTTGATCAGGTAGCCCAACCCGCGGTCAGACCCCACCAATTCTCCCACGATCGCACCTATAACCGAGAGTGTCGCCCCAACACGCAAACCACCTAGAAGGACTGGCAAAGAGGCAGGTATCTCTAGATGCCTTAAGATCTGCCATTTGCTAGCTTTGAAAGAATCCATCAGTTCGCGCAAGTCTTGTGAGACCTGTCGCATTCCCACCAACACGTTGACCAATACCGGGAAAAAGACTGTCAAGGCGCAGATAAGCACTTTGGAAAACAAGCCGGGTCCGAACCAGATAATGATCAATGGCGCGATTGCAACCACGGGCACCGATTGGCTGCCAACCAGGAAAGGCGAGAGCAGTTTTTCGAGCAATGGGGTTTTTGAAAGAATGTAGCCAAGTATGGACGCAACAACACTCCCAAAAAACAGTCCTAACATCAGTTCGAACAAAGTGTAGGACGTGTTGTGCCACCACATACCGTTCTTTAGAACCTCGAGGAACTTTGCCCAAACCATAGCAGGACTGGGCAGGATAAAGGGAGGTAACCCCAGCAGAGCATAAAGCGCCTGCCAAATCCCGAGGAAAAGGAAAAGAGACACCAGTGGCAATAGCCAGCGCTGCTGCGTGACCTTTTGCAAAAAAGGATTTGCCCGATCAGTCTTCGTTCTTAGTCCCATGTTTCGTCTAATTGTACAGGTTTTTTGCTCCTATTGCGAACAAGGCTTGTCTCCCAACATCGTGACCCCAAACGTCTGCAGCCATTTGCCGCTGAACTAACCAATGGAGCTTTTGTTCACCTTCAAACTGGTAACTGGAGGGTAAATCCGACTATAATACTGCCAAGATGTCTCTCTCACCGTTTAGTCCTCAAAACATTATGCTTATGCCCAATGTCGCCGCTCCAAAGGCGAATGCGCTGGCTGATCGCATCAAAATATATTTAACAAATGCGGGCGTCTCTGTAAAGACCTTTAATTATGATTTTGAGAAACCTGGAACCACTCCAGACCTGGATGAGAGCGATCTTCTGATCGTTATCGGTGGCGATGGCAGCTTGCTAAGGGCTGGGCATTTTTGCGCGCCACTGGGCATCCCACTGCTGGGTATCCGGTCCGGGCGTCTGGGCTTTTTAGTGGAACTCGACGATTCTGACCTGGAACAAAACCTGGACAAATTGCTCAAGGGCGAATACAGGCTTGAATGTCGAATGATGCTTAGGACGGAATTATTTTCCCAGAATTCGCTCAAGCAATCCTGGGATGTCATTAATGAAGCAGTTGTTTGCAGAGGAAACGAAGTTCACCCAATCGAAGTCCGGGTAGACCTGAATGAAGGTTATCTCAATTCTTACATCGCCGATGGTGTCATCGTATCGACTGCCACCGGTTCAACCGGTTACGCATTAGCCGCTGGCGGTCCCATTTTACCGCCCGAATTACGCAATATTCTAATCCTGCCAATTGCACCCCATCTTAGCCTGGATCGGGCGGTTGTTTTAGCCGAAGGGGCTGAGGTCAACCTGTTTCCGACGATCAAACACGATGTAGTGATCAGTATTGACGGGATGGCACCGGTAATGCTGGAAAATGGCGACCGCGTGCGCATCCTGGCAAACCAGCACTCCCTCTACATGGTACGTTTTGGTGAGCACAATTACTTCTACCGAAATTTAGCAGCAGTGATGCAGCGAAATCCAATTCTCGAAATGGAAAAGCATGACTGATAATCACGAACATGTACCTGAAGTCACAGGCGTGGATGTTGATGGAACCCCCGTTTTACGCTGTAATCGCTGCGGAAAACCCATAACCCCCGAAACCGCGGTCCTGACGCCCACCGGTTATCGCTGCCAGGACTGCATCCGCCAACAGCAAAAAGTGTTTGATACTACCAAGGGGCTGGACGTGCTGATCGGTTTCTTGATTTCTGGAATCATTTCTTTCGCTGGCAGTTGGTTTGTGCCCAGACTGGGCTTTTTTACCATTCTAATCGCACCCGGGCTTGGCTCGCTTATTTATAAGGCTGTTCGACTGGCTGTCAAACGGCGTCGCAGCAAAGCATTAAACAGCGCCATTCTTGCCGGTGCCCTGATAGGAAGCTTGCCGCTGCTTGTTCCCCAGATGTTGAATGTGATTGCCATGCCCTCCGAAATGTTCTCCGCTATTGGCAATCTAACACCATTGATTTGGCGCGTCGTCTACACCGTAATGGTCGCAACCACCGCTTATGCTCAAACGAAGGGCATTCGCCTTTGAGGTAATATGCTGCGAGAGTTACATATCCAGAATTTTGCGATCATCACCGACCTGACCCTGAAGTTTGGACCTGGTTTGGTGGTGTTGACCGGGGAAACCGGCGCGGGGAAATCCATTATCCTGGATGCACTCAGCGCGGTTCTTGGAACTCGTGTTGAGAGCGGAGTGGTACGCGCCGGAAGCAACCAGGCTTTTGTCGAAGCCCTATTCGAACTGGATAACGTCACCCTGGAAGCACTGCGACCTCTGCTGGAGCAAGAAGGTTTGCTGGAGGACGAACGTTTTCTAACACTCTCACGAGAGATTCGGTCAGAAGGACGTTCGATTGCGCGTGTAAATGGACGCAGTGTCAGTTTGGGCATCCAGTCTGATGTTGGTGCGGTCCTGGTAGACGTGCATGGACAATCCGAACATCTTTCCCTTCTCAAGGTAAAGAGCCACCGTGAACTGCTCGATCGCTTTGCAGGAAACTCAGAACTTTTGCAGGATTATCAAAAACAGTTTCGTGTTTGGTCTGCTTTAGAGAACGAACTACAGGATTTGAAGCAGCTGCAGACCAATGCCGATGAACGGACGGACATCTTGCGCTACCAGATCGGTCAAATCGAGGCTGCCAGGTTGAAACCGGACGAAGAAGAGAACCTACTCAAAGAACGCATGCGATTGGCAAATGCCGAAACGTTAAGCCGCTATGCTCAATCAGCGCTTCAAACGCTCGACGACAGCACACCTGAAATGAGCGCGGTTACAGATCTGCTCGGAACGGTTTCACATGACCTCAGTTCGTTAGCGAAAATTGACTCGCAAATGCAAAGTCTGGCAGACCAGGCTGAGGCAGCTCTGAGCGGTCTGACGGACATCGCCTACGAATTGCGCCGCTATAACGAACAAATTGAGTTCAACCCGACCCGATTGGACCAGGTTGAATTACGAATAGACCTGATCAACTCCCTAAAAAAGAAACACGGCGGCAGCATCGGGGCTGTTCTACAGTTTTTCGACTCTGCCCAAGATGAGTTAAACAAAATCGAAGGTGTAGAGGAGCAGTTAGAGGAACTCAACAAAAAAATTAGTCAACTTAAAGAAACATTAAGCAAAATCGCGCTCGACCTAAGTGAAAGCAGGCAGAAAGCAGCCGATGAGTTATCCTCTCAAATGGAAGAGCGGCTTTCCAGGTTGGAGATGCGCAAAGCCCGCCTAAAAGTTTTGATTACTCAACAAGATGACGAGCTCGGTCTGCCCGTTGGGCAGGGAGTTGCCTTCGATTTCAATGGAATCGACAGGGTTGAACTTTTAATCGAAACTAATCCGGGTGAAGGCTTTAAACCGTTGGCCAAAATTGCTTCTGGTGGAGAGACTTCACGCTTGATGCTGGCATTGAAAGATGTGTTGGCGGAGGCCGATCAGATCCCAACGCTCGTATTTGACGAAATTGACAGTGGTATTGGCGGCCGGGTAGGGTTGACGGTGGGCTCAATGCTCTGGCAGTTAGCCAGGCATCACCAGGTCATGTGTGTAACTCATTTACCTCAACTGGCAGCCTTCGGAGACCAACATTTCAAGGTCGATAAGC
>JBCFBG010000024.1:4015-6937 GCA_038562515.1 Anaerolineaceae bacterium | reverse complement strand
CGGGTAGGGTTGACGGTGGGCTCAATGCTCTGGCAGTTAGCCAGGCATCACCAGGTCATGTGTGTAACTCATTTACCTCAACTGGCAGCCTTCGGAGACCAACATTTCAAGGTCGATAAGCAAATTCTGCATGACCGGACAGTCACACAGGTTCTGGAAGTAAAAGGAGATTTGCGCGTAGCCGAAATCTCTGAAATGCTCGGCACTCCTGGAGAACAGAGCCTCCGGACGGCAAGAGAATTACTTGCTTCTGTGAGCAAGTTTGCGAGTACAATTCAAAAGTAACAATGTTATTGATCCAACCTATGGTGGGGCTCTTTTATAGAAAAATTTAAAATATAAATTGGTCTGTGCAAAAGGAGAGGTATGCCAAATTCAAACGAGATTCTTGCAGTGATTTTAGGTGGGGGTCAGGGTAAACGGTTGTATCCACTTACGGCAGAACGAGCAAAACCAGCTGTTCCAATCGCGGGAAAGTATCGTCTGATCGACATTCCGATCAGCAACTGTATAAATTCTGGTATTTTTAAAATCTCCGTACTCACCCAATTTTTGTCTGTTTCTTTACACCGCCACATCAGTCGCACCTATAATTTTGACAATTTCCATTCTGGCGGAGTCCAGGTTTGGGCGGCGGAACAAACCATGGAAAACACTGACTGGTATCAGGGCACGGCAGATGCGGTTCGAAAACAGATCCAGGAAATTCGTAGTTCAAATACCAAGCACGTGCTGATTCTGGCTGGCGATCACTTGTATCGTATGGATTATGCCAAAATGGCTGAATTCCACATCCAAAACAACGCTGACATCACAGTTGCTGTTCAGCCTGTCCCAAAAAATGAGGCTTTCCGCTTTGGAATTCTGAAACGCGACGAAGATGGGCGGATTACTCGCTTTGCAGAAAAACCCAAAGACCCGGTTCTTTTAGCAGAATTGGTAAGCAGAGACGATCCGGAATCCCCTTATCTGGGTTCGATGGGTATCTATATGTTCCGTATGGATACGCTCATGGAAGTGTTACGCCCCGATTACTCCGACCACAAACTGGACGATTTTGGCGGTGATATCATCCCGTCTATGATCCAACGCGAGAGACCTGTCTACGGATTTAATTTTGAAGGCTATTGGCGGGACATTGGAACCATCCGCACCTTCTATGAAACGAACCTGGAACTGGCTGAAGATGATCCCGCATTCGATTTCTATGACCCCAAGAATCCAATTTTTACCCATCCTCGTTTCTTACCTGGCAGCCGCGTGAATGGTTGCTCATTGAAACAAGTATTAATGGCTGAAGGTTCGGAAATCTCCGCAAAAGAAATCGAACATTCCGTAATTGGCTTACGCTCTGTCATTGGGACTGGAACGATCATCAGAGATACGATTGTTATGGGTGCTGACTGGTATGGCACATTGAACAACGGTTCACCACTCGGAATCGGACGTAATTGCAATATCCAAGGTGCAATAATCGATAAAAACGCAAGTATCGGCGATAATGTTGTGATTAAACCCTTCCCGGAAGGCTATGAGAGCGACCATAAACTCTATAAGGTTCGCGAAGGTATTGTGGTCGTACCGAAACACACCACGATTCCAGCTGGTACAGTGATTCAACCATAATTTATTGTGACAAATTTTCGGTTTCGGTTCGGATTACTCGTAATCCGAACCGTTTTGTTTTTACAAACTGAAAGCTGACGAGGAAGATAACAATCCATACACGGCAACGCCAAACGCCACGGAAACATTGATCGACGTCTTTTGTCCCGCCATGGGGATGTAAAGCGTTTGATCAGCAAGTGCCAAAACACCCGGGTCGACCCCAGCAGGTTCATTTCCGACCACCAACGCCACTTTTCCCATTGGAATGGTTGCCTTAAGTGGAGCAAACAGGTTTTTAGCCTGTGGAGTGCACTCCAACGCAAGGATCAGAAAGCTGTCACTTTTTAATTGCTTGATTACATGAACAGAGTTAGGGTGCGCAGACCATCCCACGCGGTCTTCTGCTCCCAAGGCTGCCTTGGCAAGCGCACTATTGTCCGCAGGAGAAGACGTTAACCCGCACAGGTAAAGATGTTTGATGCCTGAAGCCTCGCTGGTTCGGAACATAGACCCCACATTGTGCGCTGAACGAATGTTATCCAATACGCCTACAAGCTGGATGCCGGGCGGAGTGTTCCACTTGGGCTGCCATTGTTCAATCTGCGGTGTAACCGTTTGCAGGTCTGCACCACAACGAGGACAAAATTTCCCTTCAAAAGTCCCCAAATCAAGTGGAAAGCGAAATCCGCAGGATGAGTTCTGGCATTCAACAAAATAGATCAGAGATGTCACAGGGTAATTTTATCCGAGAAAGTTGACTTAAAAATGTTAGCCACCTGGGTGAGGGGGGCACCCAAGCGGCTAACAAATAAAAGTATACACAAATGCTAAATATTATCAAGGGAAAAGTACAGAAATTTACAAAAATCACATAATTACCAATGAATGGCAACAAATGTACAACATATGTAATTAGACTATCTTTTATGAAGAGCAATTGCTGCGCCGTAAATCGGCTTGATTTTTAAAATGTTAGTCGCCTGGGTGAGGGGGGCACCCAAGCGACTAACAAGTAAAGTATACACAATTTGTCAGAATTTTCAAGACCCATTCTCGAAATTGCGCTGATTATCACATAAATCTAACAGAAAACATATAAATGTTAAACAACTGTTAATAAAAGAAGGATCAATTCGATGTTTTTATTGCCTGACCGTCCTGAGTGCAGTAGGGCAAGACGATGTAGCCTTGCATCAGTAATTCGTGCAGAATCAACTCCAAAGCTTTCACTGTATTACTGCGATCCAGACCACCATCATGCATCAGGATCACTTTTTGCGGTTCCAGAGCGGACTTGAAGTGGTCAAATATTTC
>JBCFBG010000024.1:0-3915 GCA_038562515.1 Anaerolineaceae bacterium | reverse complement strand
ATCGGAAGCATCGCCGTCACATCTTTCCAGGTCAAACCACCGTCTGAAGTCTGCATCATTTTGCCCTGACCATAAGCGAGTCCGGTGGTTAGACTGCCAAAGTCGCTAAAATCCACGTTTTCAAGAGTGGATTGGTACCTGAAACTTGCTCCAGCGTCCGTGGAGACGCAGAAGTGTGTCCCCATTTGACCATTTTCAAGGTATCCCCTAACAGGCACGATCACATCAGTTGTATTGATTCGAATGATATCCATCGGATCCAATTCAGAACTTTCTGCATCTGGCAGCCCGTCACATGCCACCTGGTTCCACGAACTGCCGCCATCCACTGTACGAAATAGATAAAGTGAGCCAGCCATAGGGCGACTCCCACCAATTAACGCGGTACTGGGGTCGAGTAGCGCAAAAGAACTTTTGATCCCTGAGGATGGTAAGCCATGATCATCGCTTGAAGCAGGATCATGTATGAACACCTCCGTCCAAGTCACGCCGGAATCTTTGGTGGTGTGGATGCTGACATATTGCGATCCTGCACCGACACCCATATCTGCCACGATCATGCCTTCCTGCGCGTTGACAAAAGCCATATTGCCACAGGGGAAGTCAAGTTGTTGAGTCATCCAAGTCATACCGCTGTCGTTGGTAGCATACAAAAGGCCAGGTGATTCAATTTTGGACTGACAAATCCAACCCAGGCTGCTATTGGGGAAGGCAAAAAAGACCGAACCCGCATTATCGGCGCTGTCAAACCCGTCCGGGGTAACGTTTAACCAGTGCTCACCAAAATTTCTGGTGTAATAAAGCTTGTTTTGCTCCAAATTGGAAGCCCAACCGCCACCACCAACAAACATATAGGTCTTGTAGAGTGGTGATAGATACATAGGTGTGTTTGTGGGCAACAGTTCAGGTTCGGCAGGTACTTGCGTCTCTTGTGCCGGTATTTGCACACAACTCGCAAGCAGTAACATGAGAATGACCGACAGAATGGTAAGCTTTCTTTTCATATTAACTCCAAAGTATATTTGACAATTGTAACGATGCAAAATCTGTGCCGAAACCAACAGCAAGTTATTCGAATCAATACTTCAACACCGTAGAAGCGTTTATTCTGTTTTAATGACCGATTGGCGAAAGATTTTGTTCCAGATTATTAAAAGACCCTCATCAATCCGAATAAATTTCAAAAAAGTAATGAACATGGATGTGAACTAATGAGAGAATGTTTCACGTGAAACAAAAAAACTGCTAAGAAGTTCTAAAATACTGTTTCACGTGAAACAAAACGAGCAGAAAAGTGCATGGTTGGCCAAAGAGCTCAAAAAGAACGGTAGTGACTTATTCTGTGTGGAACTTTTACTTCCAGCAGTGAGGTTTCGAAATTCCCCCGGGCTGTGATTACAGAACGGCTTGGGAGGGCAGGAAGGCGCGATTACAATCCCTGAGTACTTTACTTCAAGGCAAAAACGAGCCAACGTTCAGTTTGTAATCTGGAAGACGAGGTAGACTATGAGTAGATTGCCAATATCAAGGAGATTTCGATGAACAAAGTTCTTTTCTACGCCATGAATGGAGAAAAGATGTGCTTCCAGCACGTCCTGTTGAATGCTTTGGACCTCGCCGACGCAAGTTGCCAGGTACAGATCATTATTGAAGGCTCCTCTGTAAAGCTGCCTTCCCAACTGGCCGCTGAAGGTAACAAGCTCTACCAGAAGGCTCTGGAAGCAAACCTGATTGCCGGGATCTGCCTGGCTTGCTCCCGAGCTCTGGGTGTTTACGAAGTAAACGCTGCTCTGGGTTTGCCTTTGTTGGATGACATGAACGGTCATGCTGGCATGCGCAGATATATTGTGGATGGGTGGCAGGTCGTTAGTATATAAGCATCAATCAACAAAAAACATTCAAATTGTGGCAACAATTAGGCGAACCGTATTGCGACTGTTATCCTATCCAAGAATCCCTTTTTGAAGAGTTGTTCCACCAGAAACCTCTTGTTCGTCGTTTCATGGAGTGGTTCGAGGTGAGTAGCTCTCGATTAGTCCTTACAAACTCTACAGAGAGGGGGGAGAGGGGGATATTTATGTTAAGAAAGCTTGAAAACAAGCCTAACGTTTCAACAATTACTGATCTGGAGATTTAAAAGAAAAAATGTCCTCGGCGCGAGTCGAACGCGCAACCGTCTGCTCCGCAAGCAGGTGCTCTATCCATTAAGCTACGAGGACCTTTTCAAGTAGGACAGATATTCTAACCCTGATTTAAGTTCAGGTCAAGGGAAATATTTCTTCTTGATTATTCTCAAATCGCTCAATTAATGCGCATAGGTATCCCAAGTGTAAGGGAGACCTGCCGTGGTCTCCGATATGGGGTGGTATGAGGTCCTTCCCCTTCAAAGCAAAGCTATCGTGTTAAACGTCTAATGACCATTCCTACAATAAAACCACGCCAAAAACCCCACCACTATCGCCTTTTCTCGTTTATACTCAAGAAGCAGGCTTTACCGTCACTCACCAATTCAAAGGACGGAAAAGGAGGAGCTTTGAAACAACTCATCACAGGCGATGAAGCCATCGCCCGAGGTGCCTGGGAGGCTGGCGTCCGTTTCGCCGCCGGATACCCTGGCACACCCAGCACGGAAATCCTTGAAAACATTGCAACTTATCCAGAAATCCACTCAGAGTGGGCTACCAACGAGAAAACCGCCCTCGAATCGGTGATCGGCGCCTCCATTGCTGGCGCTCGCTCGCTGGCAGCTATGAAGCACGTTGGGCTCAACGTTGCTGCAGATCCTTTCTTCACTTTTGCCTACATTGGCGTGAATGGTGGGGCGGTGGTCATTACCGCCGACGAGCCGGGGCAATTCTCTTCGCAAAACGAGCAGGACAACCGCAACTACGCCAAAGCCGCCATGACGCCCATGTTCGAGCCCTCCGATAGCCAGGAATGCAAAGACATGCTGATTGAGGCGTTCGAAACCAGCGAAAAACACGATATCCCCGTCCTCCTGCGTATGACTACCCGGGTCTGCCATTCAAAAAGCATGGTCGAACTGGGTGATCGCCTGGATGTACCCCTGAAACCTTATGTAAAAGACATCAAAAAGTATGTGGCAGTGCCAGCCAACGCCCGCCCGATGAAGGTCAAGATCCAACAGCACCGCGAGCTTCTAAAAGAGTACAGCAATAATTGCCGCTGGAATCGGGCAGAATACCACGACACCAAATTAGGCATCATTTGCTCGGGAGATTGTTACCTGTATGCCTGCGAAGTATTTGGCGATGGTGCCTCTTACCTTAAACTGGGCTTCACCAACCCTTTGCCCGATCAAATGATCCTGGATTTCGCCTCCAAGGTTGAGAAAATCTACATCATCGAGGAAAACGACCCCTATATCGAAGAGCATGTGCGCGCTCTGGGAGTTGCGTGTGACGGGAAAAACCTCTTCCCGCTCAACGGCGAGATGACCCCCGAGGTCATCCGCCGGGTGATTTTTTCTCAGGAATACCCCGTTGATGGGGAATTACAGGCAGCGATAGTTGGCAGACCACCCACACTTTGTGCCGGCTGCCCCCACCGCGGGTTTTTCTATGAACTCGGTAAACGCAAGAATATTATGGTTTCGGGCGATATCGGCTGCTACACGCTTGCCTCCGGCGCACCCTATAACGCCATGGAAACCACGGTCTGTATGGGTGCCAGCATCAGCCTGGGGCACGGTGCGCAGCAGGTTTTCGACATGGTCGAAGGCGAAAAACCTCGTGTGATCTCCGTGATCGGCGACTCCACCTTTTTTCATACCGGCATCAACTCGCTGCTCGATGCCGCGTATAACCGCAGCAACCTGATCACAGTCGTGCTCGACAATCGCATAACCGCCATGACCGGTCAGCAAGATAACCCCGGTTCCGGCTACACCATTGC
>JBCFBG010000092.1:1554-3172 GCA_038562515.1 Anaerolineaceae bacterium | reverse complement strand
AGGCCCAGCCGTACGGAGGGGGTTCATCTCCTTCCGACAATGTTTCCCTTTAATAAACGCTTTTGAGTTTCGACTACGAATGCCGGATTGGACGCCTCCATTTATTTTTTGACCAACGCAATAATGGCGTCCAATCTCGGCCTACGAAAAGATGAAACCATAATGATGATCCCGGCCCTATGGGGGGTTCGTTGCCGTTGGAAGGTGAGTGCGGGAGGGATCAGAAACAGCCCAGGTTAATTACCGAACAACAGATTTGCATCATCTAATCCAGCAGGAAAAAGGGTAAGAAATTTCGGTTATTTTCCCCCAAAACAGTCAAATTGGGTGTATGATTAACAAAGATTTCAGTCCATTCAATTTTTCAAAAGGAGTAGTAATGAAGAAGTTAAGTATACTTATGACCATCTTAATTCTTGCTGTATTGGTGCTCACCGCCTGTCAGCCCGCAGCACCTGAGCTTGGAACAGAAGAGAATCCAATCAAATGGGTGTTCGTTCCCTCTGGTGAAATGGAATCTGTTTCAGCCGGTGCTGACGCTGTGGCCGATATGATTTTTGCTGAGACGGGTTTAGTGGTGGAAACCTTTGTAGCCACTGACTACACCGCTGCGATTGAAGCGGAATGCTCTGGGCAAGCCCACATGGGCTCCCTGGCAACTTTCGCTGCCATCACCGCCGCGGATCGAGACTGTGCTTATCCTGCCCTTGTTGCCACACGCTATGGCAGCCCAACTTACACCGGACAAATCATTGCCCATGTTGACAGTGGAATTACCTCTGTTGCAGATTTGGGCGGAAAAGTCTTCTGCGCGACCGATGAAACCAGCACCAGTGGTTGGATCATCCCCAGCATCATGATGCGCGCAGCCGGTGTTAACCCTGACACCGATGTCGAAGTTATCTTTGCAGGCAGCCATGACGCAGCTGTGCTTGGTGTTTACAATGGTGATTGCGATGCCGGCGCCTCCTTTGTGGATGCCCGTACTTCCGTTGAAGACGAATTCCCGGATGTAATGGACAAAGTCCTCCAGGTTGAGATCTCAGTTGAAATCCCCAACGATGGTGTGCAATTCACCAAAGATTTCCCAGTAGAAATCCAGACAAAACTCGTTGACGCCCTGATCAAGATCATTGGTACCGAAGAGGGCAAAGCTGCCATGGACGCCGCTTACGAGTGGGACGGCTTGGAAAAACACGACAACACATTCTATGACGCCTTCCGACAGTTATTGGACGCGGCTGGAATTACTGCTGAAGATCTCTAAGATTTTCAGATGATGTAAATTTTCAAAGAACGGGGGACCACCAGGTCCCCCGTATTAATTTATGGGGTGTGTGCTCATGCTCGAAGTTCGAAATCTAACAAAAGTGTACGATGATGGGACAGTGGCTTTAAGAGATGTAAGCTTCACAGTCCCGGATGGGGAATTTCTGGTGGTGATTGGACTAAGCGGGTCAGGGAAGTCGACCCTGCTGCGCTGCATCAACCGCCTGATCGACCCGACTGAGGGGCAGATCCTCTGGAATGGCGTCGATATAACCGCTCTCAAAGGGGATGAATTACGACACATGCGCAGAAAAATCGGCATGGTGTTTCAGCAGTTCAACCTGGTTAA
>JBCFBG010000092.1:0-1454 GCA_038562515.1 Anaerolineaceae bacterium | reverse complement strand
GCCATTCAACTTCAACCAATCCTGCTCATTATTCTGGTCATTCTTGTCTTGCTTTATCTCTTGATCGCGTATGACGCTTATCAAACCGCCGCCAAAACCAAACCGAATTCCTTTTTGTTGTGGGTGTTTGTGTTAGTTTCATTCTTTATTTTGGGTTGGCAGATTGGTGAAATCAGACCGGCAGTACTGATTCGCGATGGCAAAAATTCTCTCCCGCTCCTTATGCGCGTGCTCTGGCCATGGGAAAAAGCACTCGACTATCCCGAAGAACTATTGATAGGCAGCGCGGACGTGGTGATTCCTTGTTTCGAAAATGCGGAAGTGCCGCCACGTGTGGTGGAAGAGGGCGAACCTTTCGTGACCGTCACACCGACCTGCGGCGACCTTTCGCAAATCGCTGGCGCGGAAGGCACCAAACTCAAGATGACAGGAGGGAATTTTGCTCCCAATGACGACACCGAGATTTGGTGGGTAGACCAGGTGCGAAACGAGTTCCGCTACCGTTATGGCGGGGATTATGTCAAGATTGTCACTGACGAGAACGGAAGTTTTGAGCTGGACGTAGTTATCCCGTACCGGGTCATTCCATCTACCGGTGACAAAGGATATGCTGTTTGGCAGGTTGAAGCGCGCCAGGTGGCTTCAATTGGCAAACCTGTGGTGAGCGACGAATTGAAACTCTCGGTCGAAAAGATGATCGAAACCATCTTTTTGGGAATGATGTCCACTTTCTTTGGCGTTATTCTCTCCATCCCGGTCAGCTTTATCGCTTCGCGCAATCTGATGTCAGCCAACTGGTTGACCAAAACAATCTATTTGGTGGTTCGAACAATTCTAAATATTATCCGTTCGATTGAGTCACTGGTATGGGCAGTTATCGCCATCATCGCGGTTGGGTTGGGACCGTTTGCGGGTATTCTCGCGCTTACGGTGCACTCCATTGCCGCCCTGGGTAAGCTATATTCAGAAGCGATTGAGTCTATCGACCCGGGACCAGTGGAGGCTATCCAGGCTACCGGCGCGAACTGGCTCCAGACGGTTTGGTACGCGGTTATCCCTCAAATTGTGCCGCCTTTTGTCTCCTTCACGATATACCGCTGGGACATCAACGTGCGTATGTCTACGGTTATCGGTATGGTTGGCGGCGGGGGTATTGGTTACCTTCTGATCCAATGGATCCGCCTGTTGGATTACCGCTCTGCTGGTATTGCCATCTGGTTTATCGCCATTACCGTAGCAATCCTGGACTTCGTCAGCTCGGAGATCCGCAACCGGTTTGCTTAGTGTTGATTTAAATGTTTTTCACAGGCCGGGTTGCGAACTTGAACCCGGCCTTTTTTTGTCTCTTAGATTGCCGGATTGGACGCCTTCAAAATATCGAAAGCCCATTGCAACATGGCGTCCAATCTCGGCCTACGAAAAGATGGAACTATCATCATGACCACAACCGTAGG
>JBCFBG010000023.1:25559-30104 GCA_038562515.1 Anaerolineaceae bacterium | reverse complement strand
AAAAAAAGGCTGATCCGTGAGGATCAGCCTTTCAGGTATTACTTTAGAAAACTAAAGAACTGTTACATCCTGAGCCTGGGGACCTTTGGGTCCTGCGGTCACGACGAATTCTACCTTCTGATTTTCCTGCAGGCTTTTGTAACCTGCGGCGGTGATTGCACTGAAATGTACGAAAACATCTTTTGCGCCTGAATCTGGGGTAATGAAACCAAAACCCTTTTCACTATTGAACCATTTTACGGTTCCTACGATACGTTCTGCCATTATTAATTGATCTCCTCTGATCTAAAAAAATTTGGTTTTGAATTACTGGGGGTTTGGATCCGAATGACTAGCACTTTGAAAAGCAAACTACCAAATACAATAAGTATTTATATCACAAAACTTTCAGACGTCAAGCGATTGCAAGGGAATAAACAGAACTCGTATAACCTTTGGGGATTTCTCAAGATAGATGGTCAAAAACAATGGGTTCGACATCCATGTTGTTTTATTAACGCCTCTTAATCAGGTTTACTGGCTATAATTGGCAAACTGGGGTTCTGTATACCAACAGCACTTTTACGGAAACTTTTTTTTGGGCAAGTTTTCTTTCAGCTCCAACCCTTTTATGTCAGAATTACCAGCAGCAGCCGTTTTCGAAAAAAAAATTAATACCTAACAGGAGCGATTAGTGAAACATATTTTACATAACCCCAAAGCCAACAATGGTTGTGGAGAACAGGAAGCGTGTGCTTTTTGTGCAGAAATACCAGATGTTGAATATCACAGCGTAGTAGATATCCAGGACATGAAAGCATTTTTTGAGAAACTTCCAGCAGATGACACCATCATCCTTTCGGGAGGAGATGGAACGCTCAACCACTTTGTGAACGATCTGCGCGGTTATACTCCGACAGGTGTAGGAGAATAATGGTCTACTTTATCATCGCTTACATTGCCATGCTTTTCCTTTATTTCTACACAAGAAACAGTGGAAAAATGTCATGGCGCGCACCAAACAAGATAATTCTCGCTTCCATGTTTCTTGGTTTTGCGATATTCCAATTCCAGGATCATTATCAATTGCAAAGTTATCATCTTGTTCTGATGGTAGCCTTGGTTTTTGCCTGGATGGGCGATGTGTTTTTGCTTTTTGATTTGAGCCGTGGAGGTGATTTCTTTCTGTGCGGCAATATCTGCTTCTTTACATATGAGATGACCGTCCTGATCGACCAAGGGCACAGTTTTGCCGATTTTTGGTGGGTTATCATGGTGGCTGTCTTGCTTATAGGGCTGTTTATCTGGTTGGCGCAGAGATATCCCGAAAAGTTGAAACTGGGCAAAATGAGATGGCCCATGACGCTTTATTTGACCTCCATCAGCTTGCACGGGATTATGGGGCTGGCGTTGATGGTTTTACTTCCAGGCACAAATTGGGCATTGATGGGGCTCGGTTCCTTCTTGTTTATGTTGTCTGACTTTATCCTGACGTTTGACCGGTTCGTCATGCCAGATAATAAATGGATCGTTCGCAGTAATAGTGCTTCATATTTTATCGGTCTGTTGCTGATCGTGCTGAGCATGGCGAAATAGGCAAACAATTGGCGCAAGGCTTTTGTGATTGGTAGAGATGCCGTCCAAAAGTTTTGTGCGAAATCCAAGAATTAAGACGTAAATGGCTATAATATCTGTAAGGAGTTTTTTATGACAAAAATGAGACTTGGATACATTGGACTTGGAGCCATGGGCGGGGCTATGGCGGAGAATCTGATCAAAGCCGGTTACACCCTGACGGTTTACAACCGCACTGCCAGTAAGGCAGAAAGGTTCATTGCCATGGGAGCTCAACTGGCTGAGAGCCCAGCTGAAGTTGCGCGGAAGTCGGAAGTCGTTTTTGTAAATGTCTCTGATACACCGGATGTTTTGGACGTGGTAATAGGAGACAGCGGCGTAATTGAAGGGGCACACTCTGGAATGATTTTGGTCGATCATTCCACGATCAAACCTAGTGCCAGCCGTGAGATTTATAGGCAGATGAAAGAAGTTGGTGTCAGAGCGCTGGATGCGCCAGTCAGCGGAGGCGATATTGGTGCGAGGAATGCAACCCTTACCATTATGGTGGGTGGAGATGCCGACACATTAGAAAAAGTGATGCCAATGCTGGAAGCGGTTGGAAAAAAGATTACCCATGTTGGAGAATCCGGCGCGGGGCAGGTGGCAAAGGCTGCCAACCAAATCATGGTTGCCGCACAAATGGTTGCCGAAGCCGAACTCATGCTCTTTTCACAAAAATTGGGCGTGGATGTTGCCAAAGTGATAGAAGCCATCAAAAGTGGTGCTGCACAGTGCTGGACACTGGACGTGAAACCCCAGCGACTCCTGGCAGGCAACCGTGCGCCTGGTTTTAAATCCAGCCTGCAGGCGAAGGACCTCAACATCATCATGGAAAGCGCGCACGATTACCAGGCAGTCTTACCGGGGACTGCCATCAACGCGCAGCTTTTCAATGCCATGGTGGCGGCAGGCAATGGAGATCTGGACAATTCAGCGGTCATCCAGGTTATCGAAAGCCTGAACAACGAGGTGCTCGAAACACAATAGGAGGCATCATGCATGAAGCACGACTGTGGAAATCTGCTGTTGATGTTGTTGAATGCCAGCTTTGCAATCATTACTGCAAAATCCGTGAAGGCAGGAAGGGTCTCTGCCAGGTACGAAAGAACACCGATGGAAAGCTTCAAAGCTTGAATTATGGCAAATTGATTGCTGCCCATGTCGACCCGATCGAAAAAAAACCGCTTTTCCATTTCCTTCCAGGCAGTCAAAGTTATTCCATTGCTGCAACAGGCTGTAATTTTCGCTGCTCCTGGTGCCAAAACTGGGATATCTCCCAACTTTCAGACCGAAACGATCCTGACCGTTTGCCTTTTACCGATCCAGCTCAGGTCGTAAAAGCCGCTCTGAAAAGCGGCTGTCAGAGTGTTTCTTACACCTATACTGAACCAACCATTTTTTATGAATACGCCCGTGATGTTTCGATTTTGGCCAGGGAGGCAGGGCTCAAAAATGTATGGGTCAGCAATGGCTATATGAGCGACCAGATGCTTGACGAGTATTTGCCCCAACTGGATGCAATCAACGTTGATATTAAGGCTTTTGATGAACGCGTCCATCACAAATATACAGGCGCTCATTTGCAGCCAATACTGGATAATTGCCGTGTTTTGAAACGGGCAGGGGTCTGGTTGGAAGTGACCACCTTGCTGATTCCCGGGGTCAATGATTCCCACGAGCAAATTGAAGGCTTAGCGGAGTATATTGTGAATGAATTAGGCAAGGATACGCCCTGGCATATCAGCCGCTATTACCCACAACCTCAATTTCGGGATATTCCTCCCACAGCTCCAGAAACCATCCAGCATGCATTGAAAATTGGTAAGGACACCGGATTAAATTTTGTGTATGCAGGAAATTTGGGCAGAAACGAAGATACCTATTGCCCTGCTTGTGGTGAGCTGTTGGTTGCCAGGAGTTCTTTGTGGGTGTCAGGGAATAAAATTGAACAAGGTGCCTGCCCTAATTGCGGTACGAAGATTGCGGGTTTTTGGAATTAGGCAGGCCGCTCGTCCTTGTGTGTTGTGATTTCTGATGTCTTCAATGTGAAAAATGTTGCCGGGTTGATCTTTCCAACCCGGTAGATGAAAAAATCAAATTTTCTGGCAGAATGCACCAGATCTAACCAAATCAATCAACTTAAGCAGATAGGGCTGGAAGAAGGCATCTTTTGTGAAGAAGGGCAGAATTTCGCGTACTTTGCGCATAGCCACAGACGTGCCTAATCCCTGTTGAAGAGTCGGTGCTTCTAAAAGCCTGAAATCGATGGCTTGTGCGGCTGCCATCAATTCGATGGATACTATCGTTCTTACGTTTTCAAAAACCAGTGCGCAGTGATTGGCAGCGTTGGCTCCCATGCTGACGTGATCTTCCACGTTCCCTGAAGAGGGAATTGAATCCAAACTGGAGGGGTGCGCCAGTGTCTTGTTCTCGGAGGTGAGAGCGGCGGCAGTGTATTGTAAGAGCATAAATCCTGAATTCAACCCGCCCTGGGCAGCCAGGAATGAGGGATACATTTCGGTATGGTTATCAATCAACTTGGCGATACGACGTTCGGACATGTTGCCCAGGTCCGCCAGTGCGATTGCCATAAAATCAAGTGCAAGTGCCAGTGGCTCACCGTGGAAGTTGCCGCCAGAGATTACTTCGATTTCCTCATCCTCAAAGAAAAGCAGTGGATTATCGGTGACGGAATTGAGTTCCGTCTCCACGACTTGGCGGGCATAGTCGATCGTACTGCGGACTGCTCCGTGAACCTGGGGGATACATCGCAGGGTGTAGGCATCCTGCACGTTGCTGGAAGAATCAGGTCGCGTCAGCTGACTGCTGGCTAACAGATCGCGAATTTGCGCAGCCGTTTCAACCTGAAATTTTTGTGGGCGGGTGGCATGAATTTGGGGCATAAACGCTCGCAAAGTGCCATTCTGTGCCTCAATCGATAACGCACCA
>JBCFBG010000023.1:0-25459 GCA_038562515.1 Anaerolineaceae bacterium | reverse complement strand
GGCTAACAGATCGCGAATTTGCGCAGCCGTTTCAACCTGAAATTTTTGTGGGCGGGTGGCATGAATTTGGGGCATAAACGCTCGCAAAGTGCCATTCTGTGCCTCAATCGATAACGCACCAGCACAGTTGGCACTTGACACCAACGTTTCGGCAGCATCCACCAACAACGCACCCATGGCAGTCATCATCGTCGTACCATTAGTCAGTGCCAGACCTTCTTTAGCCGCCAGGCTTATCGGCTCAAGACCAGCTAAGTGCAAAGCCTCGCGTGCTTCCAGAATTTGATCTTCAAACTTCACCTGTCCAACTCCCAAGAGAGGTAGGGACATGTGAGCCAGAGGTGCCAGATCGCCGCTCGCTCCGAGTGAACCTTTGGAAGGAATGATTGGCAGAATATTGCGGTTTAGCAGCTCGAGAAGCAACTCAATGGTTTGAAGGCGGATACCGCTGTGGCCTTTCGCAAGCGTGTTGGCACGGATTAGCATCATCGCCCGGACCGTACGATCATCCAAAAGCGGACCAACGCCAACTGCGTGGCTAAGAATGATGTTCTCCTGCAACTTTTCAACATCTTCAGCCGGGATAAGTTTGTCTTTGAAAGCTCCAAAACCGGTGGTAATGCCATAGGCAATGTGCCCATCACGAATGAACTGTTGAACTGCATCTGCAGCTCGCTTGATGTCAGGCCCTGCATCCGGCGCAAGTAAAACCCGGATACCCGGTTCATCAGCAACTTTCACAACTTGCTCAATTGTCAGATCACGACCATTGATCGATATTTCTGCCACCTTACCTCCCATTTACTCTTCGCTGATTTCGATGCTTAGTAGTTTCACTGCTGGTGAACCAAACATCATTGGATCACGAGGGGGTATAGAAAGAAGCACATCCAAACCTTCGATCACTTCACCGAACACGGCATGTTTGTTGTCCAACCATGGGGTGGGAACATGGGTCAGGAAGAATTGAGAGCCATTGGTGTTTGGACCAGCATTCGCCATTGAGAGAATGCCAGGCTTGTTGTGCTTCAAGGATGGTTCGAACTCATCACGGAAGGAATAGCCGGGACCACCGCGACCAGTGCCTGTTGGGTCACCCCCCTGTACCATAAAATCCGGAATTACCCGGTGGAAGATGGTGTCATTGTAGTAGCCTTCACGAGCAAGGAAAACGAAATTGTTGACTGTGTTTGGCACCTTGCTGGCAAACAATGCAACTTTTATATCGCCTTTGTCGGTTTTGAATGTGGCGGAATACTTTTTTGTTAGGTCCAGTTTGAAATCTGGGGATTTTGCCCATTGTTTTTGTGTCATGATTATCTCCTTTTGGTGAATTTTATCAGAGGTTTGTGTCAATATTCGAAGTGACTCACATTGCTTTCGTCAAGACTTCTTCGTTATGTTAATATTAAGTGATGCTCACTGAAATCCCCGAAACCCAACAAACACTTGTAAAAACCCAGACATTCTGGAAGATTTTTTTCGTATTTTTCCTTGGCGCACTGTGTTTTCTTTTTACCCAGATCCTCACACGAGTGCCGCTACTTGGCTGGCTACAAAAACAACCAGGGGCTATGCTTTGGGCAATGTCCTACCCCCTTCTGAGTGGTGTGATTATTGCCATGACTGCCGGCATTTTTGAGGAGAGCGGTCGCTTCGCCTTCAAAGCACTGGCTTTGAAGCCGGCAAGATCCCCATTTTGGGAGCCGGTCGTGTTTGGTTTGGGGCATGGACTTTGTGAAGTGGTCTGGATGATTTTATCGGTGTGGGGAACGGTCAGAATATTGGAGCTCAATCAGCTCATCCTGCCGTTGATCGAAAGGCTATTGGCAGTTGTCATGCATGTTGGTTTCTCGATCATAATTTGGAATGGATTTCAGCTTGATCGACGCTTGCGATACCTGCTTCTGGCGATCCTGGCACACGGGTTGGTCGACGCCATGATCCCGGTGGCTGGTATGTTGGGCTGGGGAGTGTTACAGATGGAAGGTCTGTTCGCTGGGTTTGCCAGTTTATTGTTGATTTATAGTGTTTACTCAAGAAAATATTATCGAAAAGAGACATCTCATGAATAAGAACAAATTGTACCGACTGTTATCAATGCTACTGTTAACTACTTTGAGCGTAGTTTTGCTCGTTGGCTGTGCCGCAAAACTGCCGGAAGGCTTTGATGAGGCTGAAGTAAAGGCAGCTGCTGAAAATGTGATTTCAATGTTAGGCCAAGCCGATAGCGATGGTTTGAAAGCATTGATGACCGATGAAATGAATGCTGCTCTTACTGAAGATGTAATGGCGCAAATCTTCGCTATGGTGGCTGCAGCAGGTCCATTCCAGGAAATCAGCGAGATGAGAACCGGTGGGAGCACACAGAACGAGATCACCTACGCGGTGGTGGTTGCCAAAGCAAAATATGAGAAGAGCGAAATTACCTACACGATCAGCTTTGATTCGGATATGAAACTGGCTGGGTTGTTTTTGAAGTAGCTCGAACGTAACATCAGTATAAAACTAAGTCGTAATACCTTTTAAATTTATCACCCCCTCCAGAACAATGATTGGAGGGGGTGAAGTTTGGTTGGTAGGAGTAAGACTATTCCGACCAATTCTCCAATATCTTTTTCACATCTGCCAGGAAGTTGTCGCCGCTTTCACCGTCAACTGCGCGGTGGTCGAAGACGTAAGAAAGATAAACCATCGGACGAATAGCGATGGCATCGTTACCGTTTTCATCGGTAATTACGATTGCGCGTTTTTGCATGGCACCAGTTCCCAGAATACCCAGTTGGGGTTGGTTGATGATAGGCATGGCAAACAGCGATCCAGCTGTGCCGTGATTGGTGAGCGTGAACGTACCTCCGCGAACCTCTTCTGGCTTGAGCCGCTTGTTGCGGGCACGCTCACTCAGATCATTAATCTGAGCAGCGATTCCTTTTAAAGAAAGGTTTTGGGCTTGCTTGATGACCGGTACGATCAGCCCGCCTTCGCCCAACGCTACTGCCATGCCAATGTTGGCATCACTGTAAGTGAAAATGCCTTCGTCAGTCCAGGAAGCATTGATGATTTTGTGATTTCCCAAAGCCTTTGCCAGAGCAGCTACAAAGTAGGCTGTCAGCGTCAGGTTGATGCCATCTTCAGCGAATTTATCCTTATTTGCTTTTCGGTGAGCCAAAACGCGCGTCATATCCGCTTCCATCACGGTCAGTACACGGGGCGAAGTTTGCACCGAATCGACCATGTGGGCTGCAATTTGACGACGGGTAGAGGTGTGGGGGATTAACTGACCAGCAATGTCGCTGGGAACAGCAGCAGCTTTGACTGGTGCCACTGTTTTCTCTTTTGGTTCCGTTGGTTTTTCTGGTGCTTTCTGCTCAGCTTCTTTAGGTTTGGCAAGGTAGGCTTCCACATCCTGTTTGGTGATCCGACCACCAGAACCGGTTCCTGTGATCTGATCCGGGTCGAGCTTATTTTCATCCAGCATTTTTCGAACCAAAGGAGAGAGGAAGCTTGCTTTTTCAGCTTGTGTGCCGGCATTTTCAGCACTTTCAGCTTTGACAGCTTCTTCTGATTGCTTCTCCTGGGCTTCAGCACTTTTTTCCTGCCCGGCAGCAGGTTCACCCGCTGTTTCTAATGGTGCATGAATACCCTCACCTGTTTTTGCGGGTTGTTCTTCTAATGGCTTGGCTTCCGCGGCTTCTTCCATCGATTCACCGGGCTCTCCAACCAACCCCATGCTGTCGCCGACTTTTACAACGCTTCCTGCAGGCACGTCGATTCGAAGCAGCGTACCTGCCACCGGGCTGGGGAATTCGGTTACAACTTTGTCAGTCTCAATCTCGAGGATCGATTCCATCTCGCCAACCTGGTCGCCAACTTCTTTGAGCCAGTTAGTGACGGTCAATTCTTCAACTCCTTCTCCAGTTCTTGGAGCGATCAACTTAGTTGTCATTTTTTCCTCCTGTTAGGACCATGGGGAAGCGCTTTGGGTTGCCCTCGTGCATGATCTCGTATACTTTATCGAAAATTGATTCCGCATTCGGTTTGCTGTAATAATCACCATCAGTGCCATAGGCTGGGCGATGGTTTGCCGCTGAAAGCGTCTGGGGAGCAGAATCGAGCCACTGCCAGGCTTCCTGGTCGCTCAAAACTTGCTCCAGCATAAAAGCACTGGCACCTCCTGGGACATCTTCATCCACGAAGAGGACGCGCGAAGTTTTTTTGATGGATTGCTTGATTAATCCAGGTCGATCAAAGGGTAAGAGCGACTGTACATCAATCAGTTCCACATTAATGCCAACCTTGGCAAGCATCTCCACTGCGGCCTCGGCGACCCGAACGGTGGCACCATAGGTGACCAGGGTTAGGTCGTCGCCTTCGCGAAGGATTTCTGGCACACCCAAAGGCAGTTTGAACTCTCCAATGTTGTCTGGCAGGCGTTCTTTCAGACGGTAGCCATTGAGTACTTCAACAACTAATGCAGGGTCATCCCCTTCGATTAAGGTGTTGTAAAAGCCGACTGCCTGGGTCATGTTTCTGGGAACTAAAACATGCATTCCGCGTACCAGGTTGATTATGCCTGCCATGGGAGATCCAGAATGGAAGATGCCTTCCAGCCGATGACCACGTGTTCGCACAATCAATGGAGCTTGTTGCCTGCCGGCTGACCGCCAGCGCAAGTTGGAAAGATCATCAGCCATAATTTGCAGGGCATATAACAGGTAATCGAGATATTGAATTTCTGCGATGGGTCGCAACCCTCGCAGTGCCAATCCGATGCCTTGCCCAAGGATGGTCGCCTCACGGATACCAGTGTCGGACACGCGCAGTGTGCTGTACTTATCCTGCAACCCACGGAAACCCTGATTGACATCACCCAAATTACCCACGTCTTCACCAAAGGCGATCATACGGGGTTCACGGGATAGCATTTCATCAAAAGCTTTGTTGACAATTTCAAAACCCATGATCGTGGGAGAATTTTCACTGTATTGGGCTGGAACGCCTTTTTCGAGCAGTGGAGAATGCTGGGAATCTGAAAGCAGGAACTTATTGTAGTAATTGAGTTTCTTCTCTTCCAGCTGCTTGCCCCAATTGAACAAATCCAGCCAATGCTCGTTCTCGAAATCGGCTGTGGTAACAAGGGTTTTGTGGACAGCTTCGGCGATATCGCGGTTGAGAGGATCAGGCAAACTCGTAAGCTTACTAACAATTTCGTTCAATTCTGCTGCTTGACTTTGGTTGCTCTGAGCCAATTGTTTGATCAGCTGACTGGCTTGTTGACGCGATTCTTTGATTGGGTTTTGGAAAGCTTCCCAGGCAGTTTTCCGTGCCTGTTCGACGGTTTGCTTGTCTTCCAGCTCCCATTGGTTGAATTGGTCATCTGTCGCGACACCTTGGGCAACGAGATACTGTCTGAATTTGCGCAAGCTGTCATATTCCACTTCCCATTCCAAACGCTCCTTGGATTTGTAGCGTTCATGTGAACCAGAGGTTGAGTGACCCAAAGGCTGGGTAACATCGATTACATGGATAATAGCTGGGATGTGGTACTGCCTGGCGGTCTCTTCTGCCATGGAATAAGCATCCCAAAGGGCGGGAAAGTCCCAGGCACGCACGTGATAGATGTCATAACCACGATCGCACTTGTCTGCTGGACACTGAATGCGTTGAAAACCTTCCAGGATGGCTGAGATGTTCTCTTTGACCATTTGGAATTCATTGGGCACCGAAATTCCATATCCGTCATCATAAATGCTGATAATGGCAGGTGCTTTGAGCACACCAATAGCATTGACTGCTTCCCAGAAGGGTCCCTCGGCTGTCGATGCGTTGCCAATCGAAACCCAGGTGATCTCGTTGCCGTTATTGCTGAATTTATCGAATTGTTTCAGTTCTTCCAACTGCCTGTAAAGCACTGACGCATAAGCCAAGCCAACGGAACGGGGCATTTGGCTGGCGGTAGGGGCAGCATCGGCGGAAGAATTGTAGCGGTCTGCTTGACTTAGCCATTCGCCATTCTCGTCGATTAGCTGAGATGCGAAATGACCGTTCATGTTACGACCTCCTGAATGGGGGTCGAACTTGGGGTCAGCATGGGCATAGAGTTGGGCAAAAAACTGCTCCAGGTTGAGCAAATCGAGTGCCATCATCCAGGTTTGGTCACGGTAATATCCGGAACGCCAGTCGCCAGGGCGAAAATGATGGGCAATTATTAGCTGGATCAACTCCTTGCCGTCACCGAAAATCCCGAATTTGGCTTTACCAGTCAACACTTCGCGCCGACCAATGATGGAGGCTTGGCGAGACCGATATCCCAGGCGATAATCGTTAATTAATTGTTCATTTGAAAAGGGCAATTCAGTAGTTTTGTCTGGCATAGGTTTCCTCATTATTTTTGTTGTTGTAAAAGATTATATAAAAGCAACGAGAGCAATACAATTCGTTGTACAGAGGTGGGTGCTCGTCTTATAGAATGTTAATGAATGGCCAGGGATCAGGGAGCGGGGAACAGGGAGCAGGGAGCTGGAAACAGAGAAAGGGGAGCGATGTTCAGGCAGTAGCTTTGTTAACCTTTAATCGCGCCGCCGAGCATACCGCGGATGAAGAAACGTTGGAAGAGGATGTAGATCAGAACCGTCGGTAATGCGACAATGATCGCGCCGGCCGCCATTAACGAAAGGTTGGAGGTGTATTTGCCCTGGAAAAATGCCAAACCCACCGGCAAAGTGCGCATTGCCTCAGTCTGCACCATGACCAAAGCCAGTAAAAACTCATTCCACGTCCACATAAAGATAAGCACCACAAGTGTGGTTGTGGCAGGTCTGGCTAACGGCCAAAGGATTTGCCAAAGTGTCTGCCAGCGGTTGCAGCCATCGATTGTTGCTGCATCCACCAGTTCCTTGGGTGTATTTTCAAAAAATGAGGACATCCAGAGCGTACCAAACGACACACTCAAACCGATCTGAGGCAAGATTAGCGCCCAATAGGTATTGCGCAGACCAAGGACATCCAGCCAGTTGTACAGCGGTATGATAACCGCTTCAAATGGCACCATGTAACCCAACAGCATGAGTGGAAAGAGCAGGTTTTTTCCCGGCATGGGAAGTTTACCGAAGGCATAGCCACTTAAAGTTGAGAGAAATACACTGCTGATGACCACGGAGGTGGTCACAATCACGCTGTTTTTGAAGAAGATATTGAACTTTCCGATTGTCCAGGCTTGCCTGAAATTATCCAGGGTCCAGGTTTCTGGTGGACTGAAGGGCGAGGATGCAATCTGGGTGTCGGTTTTGAAGGCACTCATCAACATCCCCCAAACCGGCAACAAGACAATCAGCATGAAAATCGTCAGGATCAGGTAACGAGGCAAAAGCTGTTTCCATCGAACGCTCATGCGTCCTCCCCTTGATATTCACTCATGAGGCGGCGGATTAGGAAGGACAATAACAAAATGATAATAGTTAAAACCATGGCTATGGCAGCCCCGTAACCAATTCGGTTGTTAAGGATGGCTGAGCGATAGATCAAAAATCCGGTTACCAGGGTCGAATCCCCTGGACCGCCGCGTGTGGTTGAGTAGATCAGGTCAAAAACCCGCAACGCGGCAATCATGGTGGTGATCATTGCCACGCCAATTTCCGATTTGAGACCTGGAACTGTAATATAGAGGAACTGCTTGAAACTGTTAGCACCATCCAGACTGGCAGCTTCGTAATATTCCATGGGAATTCGTTGGATGCCTGCCAGGAAGAGAACCATGCAAAAACCATACTGCACCCAGGTACCGATAGAGCCGACTGCTGGCAGCGCGAATTGGAAACTGCCCAACCAGGCTTGCCGGAATTGCTCAAGACCCACAAATGAGAGAAATTGGTTAATAGGACCACTGACCGGGTTGAACATCCAGCGCCAGACCACGCCAACCACCACCATGCTGATCACCTGTGGGAGGAAATATAGCGTTCTAAAAAAGCTAAATCCAGGAATTGGTCGACCTGACAAAAGAGCGGACAAAAATAACCCAATCAGAATGGGGATGATGCTGTAGAAGATAATGAAAATCAGGTTATTTGCGATTGCTTTCAAAAAGAGCGGGTCAGAAAAGAGGTTGAGGTAGTTGCCAAGGCCGATGAAAGTACGACTTTCTGAGAAGCCATTCCAATCGAAAAAGCTAGCCCGAAAGGTCTCCAAAATTGGGATGAAGGTAAAAAGTAGATAGACGAGAAAGGCTGGAAGCAGGTAAAGAAAGCCTTTCCACCTGTTTTCTCCAGGGTAAGTATGGTTTCCAGTGGTCATTTTGAAAACGAGTCCGCTCATTTCGGGTGAGCGGACTCGTCAATGTTAAATTACTGCGATTTTTCCATCAAATAGTTGGAATAATCAACTTCGACGGCTGCTGTGAAATCGGCAGGTGTGGTTACACCACCCAGTAATTTCTGCAGTTCGGATACCAGGGTGTCATAAAAAGTGGGGGTTGCCCAGTCGATGTAATGACCAACAGCGTTGTTTTTATTGATCGTGTCCCAGGCAAGCAGAGACTCGCCAAACAGGTTATCAGTGTCGATTTTGCTATCCTCAGGCAAGGACATGGCGGGGACCATACCAGCCTGCGCCCAGAGTTCAGCGGCTCGTGGGCTAATCATCCAGTTCAGGTATTCAGCAGCCAAATCGGCGTGTTCGGTGGTCTTGCGGATGGCAAATGGCACGCCAACGCCGCCAATCGCCATGGTGGCTTTTTCACTGAAGCCTGGCAGAAGGAAGAAGCCAAACTCCTGGTCAGTGCCAGTCATCAGTTCGGGTGCAAACCATGAACCAGTAATGGTCATGGCACCTTGGCCTGCTTTGAAGAGGTTGTTGCTATCATCATAGCCAATTCCAGCATAGCCTTCACTAAAATAACCGGCTTTGGCCCAATCCGAGAGGATTTGAGCAGCTTGCTGATTTTCTGGGGTATCGAAAGAGACGTTATTAACGCCGTATGTGAGGTTATTGATGTAATCCAGGCTGACCAGCAAGTGCTGGATTGCGCTAAACTCGTGGATCGCATTCCATCCATCCAGAGAACCAAAGGAAATAGGCGTGATGCCTGCGTCTTTAATCTCAGCGAGCAGGGTTTCAAAATCTTCGAAGGTTGTTGGAATCATCCAACCGTTTTCTTTGAAGATACCCTTGTTGTAGAAAACACCAACAACTTCAGCGGTTGGGCTGACGCCATAGAGACTGCCCTGACCAAAAGTTTTCCCATCCGGGGTAAAACTGTTCCGGCTGGCAACACTGCTGGAAAAGACCTTACCCCAGCCGAATGTGGCAACATAGTCATCCAATGGCAGCAAGAGACCGGCTTCCACCAAGGCTCCCATATCACTGCGACCCTGGTTCACCTGGGCAACATCAGGACCATCGGTTTCACCGAGGGCGAGCTTGACTGTCATTTGCAAGTCTGCCAGAACCTTGGTCTCGCGTTCAATTTTCACGCCAGTGTGGGCGGCTTCAAATTCAGCATTGAGGGTTTCAATCACTTTGCTTTCTTCTTCCCGGTAGAATTGATCCCAAATTACCAGGGTGGTTTCTTCGGAGGTCTCTTCGGTCGGGGTTTGAACTGCTGGTGTGGTGCAGGCGCCCAAAATGAGTGCCAAAGAGAGCACCAAAATCATTGAAAAGCGAAACTTCTTCATCATCTCTCCTTAAAAAGATTGTTTATGTTGTCTTAACTAGTTAAAATTATAACCCAGCGTTCTTCATAGTCCGATATCCTTTTACAATCTCACAGATTCGTTTTCCTCCTGCCAGGATTCGCAAGAATGAGTAAATGGTATACTATCGGTTCAATATTAGTTTGAGGTGAGTAATGAAAAAAGCGATTATTACTGGAATTACCGGTCAGGATGGTTCTTACCTGGCGGAATACCTACTTAGCATGGGCTACGAGGTGCATGGTATCATCCGCCGAGCCAGTACATTCAACACCAAGCGAATCGATCATCTATACCGTGACCCTCACGTAGCCAACGGTTCCGCCCGCCTCTTTTTACATTATGGTGATATGGGCGCAACAGGTGTGTTAGGTGATGTGATCTACGACACCAAACCCGACGAAATTTATCATCTCGCTGCGCAAAGCCATGTACGAGTTTCGTTTGATATGCCGGAATATACCGGCGACGTGACTGGTCTGGGTACTACCCGCATGCTTGAGGCTGTGCGTCGTTTGGGTAAGGGCACACGTTTCTACCAGGCTTCTACGAGTGAGTTGTTTGGCTCTGCCAAGCCACCCCAGAATGAAGATACACCTTTTCATCCACAGAGTCCCTATGCGGTGGCAAAACTATACGCCTACTGGATGGTTGAAAACTATCGGGATGGCTATGGGATGTATACCGTCAACGGAATTCTATTTAATCACGAAAGCCCCCGTCGAGGCGAAACTTTTGTAACCCGCAAGATTACGCGTGCTGTAGCAGCGATTTTAGCAAAGAAGCAGGACAAACTCTTTTTGGGTAACCTCGATTCGAAACGTGACTGGGGGTATGCTCCGGAATTCGTGGAAGCGATGCACAAATTGATGCAGCAGGATAACCCCACCAATTACGTGCTTGGCACCGGAGAATCACATTCTGTACGCGACTTTTTGGATGAATCCTTCGGCTATGTTGACCTCGACTGGCGAAAATATGTCGAGATCGACCCACGATATTTCCGCCCAACTGAAGTCGATTACTTGCTTGCAGATCCAAAGAAAGCCAATGAGGATCTCGACTGGAAACCCAAGGTGAAATTCCACGAACTGGTCAGGATCATGGTGGATGCTGATTTGGAACTGATGGGGTTGAATTGCCCGGGTGAAGGTCGGAAGATCATTGATGAGAAATTTAATGGCTGGCATCGCTGGGATGACCAGGTCATCACGATGGATAAATAATATCAAAGTAAATCCCCTCTCCGGAGGGGATTTCTGAATTCAGCAACAACTCCTACAATCTCGCTGTTTTCGACCAAGTATTCGTTGTAAAAAAATGCGTGATCGGAAAAATGGTGTAAAATAGTCCTACGGAATAGTATGTTTGCAGGTATTGTCAGAGAAGGGCAATTGCTGAGAAGCCCGCATTAACTACAAACTGAAGTCGCCGGAGAAACACGGAAGAAGAAATCGTTAGAAAGTAGACCTTCCCGGGAGAGCCCGTTACCGCTCAACCCAAGCGCGGTCTTTGACCGAATTGAGGTGGTACCACGGAAGCAACTTTCGTCCTCTTTTGAGCGAAAGTTTTTTGTTTAAAATGTCGAATTGAGAGGTAAGAAAATGACTGAACTGCCAAAAGCATATGACTTTACAGAATACGAAGAGAAAATTTACCAGGTCTGGGAGGAAAAGGGCTATTTCAAACCCTCTAACGATCCCAATCTGCCCGGGCATGATCCCAGCATCCAGCCCTTTGTTATTGTCATTCCGCCTCCCAATGTGACCGGCGCGTTGCACCTGGGTCACCCCCTGTTTGTAGCGACTGAGGACATCATGATCCGCTATCATCGCATGAAAGGTGAACCGACTCTGTGGGTGCCGGGCACAGACCATGCCGGGATTGCCACCCAGTTACAGGTGGAGAATTTGCTTCGCAAGGAAGGGACGACCCGCGAAGCGATCGGACGTGAAGCTTTTGAGGCGCGTGTGTGGCAGTGGAAAGAAAAATATGGTGGTGAGATCATCCACCAATTGAGACGCCTGGGGGCTTCCTGTGACTGGGATCGTGAGCGTTTCACGCTGGATGAGGGTTTGTCGCGTGCTGTACGGGAAGCCTTTGTGCAACTTTTCGAAAAAGGGTTGGTCTACCAGGGTCCACGTATGATCAACTGGTCTCCGGGTTTGCAGACAGCCGTCTCGGACCTTGAAGTGGAATATTCCGAAGAACAAGGCAAGCTGTATTACTTCAAATACATGCTGGCTGATGGCTCCGGAGATTTCCTGCCTGTGGCAACCACCCGACCCGAAACCATCCCGGGCGATACTGGTGTGGCTGTACATCCTGAGGATCCACGCTATGCCAGGTTCGTTGGCAAAGAAGTGCTGGTGCCAATTCTGGGCAGAAAAATTCCAGTGATCGCGGATGCTTATGTAAGTAAAGAGTTCGGCACAGGTGCGCTCAAGATCACCCCTGGTCATGACCCGCATGACTATGAAATCGGTCAGCGCCACCACCTGGAACTGATTAACATCATGAATAAAGACGCGACGCTAAACGAGAATTCAGGACCTTATCTCGGAATGGAACGTTTTAAGGCTCGGAAAGCCATTTGGGCAGATATGGAAGCGGCCGGTCTGGTGATCAAAGAAGAACCTTACCTGATGAATGTGCCTCGCTCGCAACGGGGAGGCGAAATTGTGGAGCCCCTTGTCTCAACACAGTGGTTTGTCAAAATGGACAGCCTGGCAGAAATGTCAGCTGAATCAGTACGGAATGGCGAAGTCAAATTTGTGCCGGAACGCTTTACCAAGGTTTTCCTTAATTGGATGGATAACATTCAGGACTGGTGCATCAGCAGGCAGTTGTGGTGGGGCCACCGCATCCCGGTTTGGTATTGCCAGAACTGCCATGAAGTGATCGTTGCCCGGGAAGACCCAACAGAATGCACGAAGTGTGGATCAGTCGACCTAAAACAGGACCCGGACGTGCTGGATACCTGGTTCTCTTCTGGTTTGTGGCCATTCTCCGTTTTTGGCTGGCCTGAGGAGACACGTGATTTCCGCTATTTTTACCCGACCAGTGTAATGGAAACAGGTTACGACATCATTTTCTTCTGGGTTGCCCGCATGGTGATGGATGGCCTATTCTTCACCGGAAAAGCACCTTTCCACACCGTCTATTTGCACGGTATGGTGCGCGATGACAAGGGTCAGAAAATGAGTAAGACCAAGAACAACGTGATTGACCCCTTGGTCCTGATGAACGAGTATGGTACAGACGCTCTCAGGTTTTCACTTGTGGTCGGCTCCAGTCCGGGCAATGACCAAAATGTGGGTGCGAAAAAGGTGGAGGCGAATCGAAACTTTGCTAATAAAGTCTGGAATATTGGCAGATTTGTGATAAACGCAATTAATAATGTGAAGGACCCCATCAAAACTGAACCGCAATGGACCTTAGCCGACTCCTGGATTTGGTCGCGCACCAGGCAAACAGTAAATAGCGTGAATAGTTTGTTCGAGAGCTACCAATTTGGAGAGGCTGGCAGACAGGTTTATGAATTCCTTTGGAATGACTTTGCTGACTGGTACCTGGAAGCATCCAAGCGACAGATGGCAGAAGGCGGCGATAGGGCTGCTTATACTGCGATAATCCTGGCAGATGTGCTCGGATTGATGCTGCGTTTGCTGCATCCTTTCACGCCCTATGTTACCGAAGCGCTGTATGGTTACCTCAAAGAGGCCTGTGAGACAAACGAGATTATCTACAACCCGAATGTCGATTGGGCAGAGCATTTAATCGTGGCTCGTTGGCCTGAGCGTATGCCACAGGAAGAATGGGAAGAAAGCGCAGTCAAAGATTTTGAATTAATTCAAGAGATGGTCCGGGCAATTCGCAATCTACGTTCTGAGTTGAAGCTTGAACCCAACAAAGCAATCGATGCAATTTTAGTCAGCGGGAACAAAACGGACTTCCTCAATTCGAACAAGAGCCTGCTAATAGATCTGGCTGGATTGAACGAAAATGGGCTTCAAATCCTGCCCAACAAGACACAGACAGAAGGGCTGACAGTTCTGGTTATTGAAGACATTGAGGTTTACCTGGACCTAACTGCCAGCACTGATGGTGAACAAGACCGGGAACGCCTGGAGAAGGAATTGACAGAAGCAGAAAGCCATATTGCACGTCTCGAAAAGCTTCTCTCTTCCCCCTTTGCACAGAAAGCGCCAGCGAACGTGGTCGATGCCGAGCGTGAAAAGCTGGCAGGTTACAAAAATAGCGCCGAAAAATTACGCGAGCGATTAAATAGTTAACTACGCTTGGATTAGATATGAATCTGGCCATTTATGTAACTGAATGGCCAGTATTTTTTAATGGAACGGTCAGTGCCCGTTCCGTACAATGATCGGAGGTTAAATCGATTCGATTCTTTGTCTCTCCAAGGCAATGATCCGTTTCAGGATGGTTAAAGACACCGCGTAGGTCGAATCCATGCCAAAATACGATAGCGCACCAGCACCCAGGTTCTTACCCTTGGTATAAGGGGTGTCAGAAACATAGTGCATGATCCCCAGATCGAAGGGAAGCTTATTCAAATTGACTATCTGGTTTACTGGGTAGCGTTGCGGTCGTGAGAGTTCATAAACTGCCGAAAGGTAGGGTCCGCCTTCCATCTCGATGTCAGTGTAGCCTTCACGGTAGATAACATCCATGATGTTTTTGTTTTGTAAAAATGTTCCCATTACTGTGACAGCTTTCTGATTATCCAGAACGGTTCCAAAGGTCAGGTGAGGTGCGACGTCCTTTGCGCTGAATTGGTTGGCAAAAATGTAGGTGTTTTGGGAGTGCTCGTCGTATACCACTTCCGGGATGATCACATCGCCTCGTACACCATTCAGACTGGCAGCTTTACCCATAATATAAATACCAAGGATCTCGGAAACACTTTCGGCAGCTTTGCTGAGCAGGTTGTAGGCAGCGTAACCCAGAGGATAGTCGATATTGAGGATTACCGCATCACTTTTCTTAAGGAAATCCAGGTGTGAATCGCATTGCGTTGGGATAAGGCGGTCATCGATCGTGCACGGATCCAGTTTATCCAATTCAATGATGTTGGCTTCGACATCAAAAGAATGCTTGCTTGGAATGCGGTTAATCCCCCTGTTTTTTTCAAATTGAAGTTGTTCCTCGATAAGTGGTCTTCCAGCTTCAGTGCTAACGTACTTCTTCATCGCGTAATAGTAAAAATTTTGCGGATTGGAGGGGCTTTCCTGCTTGTTGATTTCTTCCCATTCTGCCTGTAAAGCCGGCTCGTGGTCATGAATATAGTGTAAAAGCTCTTCCTTCTTCCCCAGGGCATATCCGGAAAGTAAATTGGTGATACTGTGGGTATTCGAGGATACAAAATAGATTGGTCGATCGATCAGTTGAAGGGCGTTCTCCTCGATGTTGTTCCACCAGTTAACCGTTGCCCGGCGGTAATCGTTTAGCGAGCCGCTGAGCAATTGGATCGTGAAATCTGCACGGCGCGCCCGGAATATTTTCATGGTTTCGGTAAAATGATCCCCAAGTACCGTGTATAAGCGGGCCAGATCATCTTCAGATAGATGTAAATGGTCGCCCAATTGCCTGAAAGCATCGGGGTTTGCTGGTAGGGCGTCATCCAGGAGGTCGGGATTGAGAGTGTTTAACAAAAAGTGGAGCTTGGTCCACTCAATTTGCAGTGCCGTAAGGCAGGGAACAACATCGTCGATATCCGAGCGGGAGGCAATGTAACATGCCAATCTTTCATTTCCGTCATAAAAACATTTTCTGCGCCGGGCTTTGGCAGATACCTCACGCCACGATTCGATATTGGCATAGCCATATTCTGTGAAACTGCTCGATGATTGTCCTAAAATGACCTTCTTTACCCGGATGATTTCGGAAGGCAAACGAAGGAGAGTATAAATCAGGGCAGAGGTATCGGGTTGATCACCTTGTGCCTGCATGTGTAAGGAGGAATCCGTGCTTGCATGAACGCCTTCAAGTGTTCGGATGTTAACTTCGTTTGTTGAGCGTAGCAACGAATATATCGTGCGCAGGTAGAGATCGATTTCTTCAGAGGAGCGGATAGGGAGTGTTCTTTCCATTAATGTTACCTTTACTTGAGTTGAACAAATTTTATCACGTGCTCCTCAATAACAGGTCTCACGTATAATTAGCGCCAAGGAGAAATAAAATGCTCTATATTGTTGCCACCCCAATCGGGAACTTGGGAGATATGACTTTTCGGGCGGTCGAGGTATTGAAGAGTGTTGACCTGATCGCCAGTGAGGATTCTCGTAAGACGAGCGTGTTGCTCAAACACTATGATATTTCTAAACCGCAGACTGCACTGAACAATTTTAACGAGAGAAAAGTGGTGCCAAGGTTGCTGGAACGACTTGAGCGAGGCGAGACGATTGCCCTGGTCACCGATGCTGGCACACCGGGAATTTCCGATCCGGGTTACCTGCTCGCGCATGAAGCAATCCAGGCAGGCATCGAAGTGCAGTCGATTCCGGGACCTTCAGCAGTGATTATGGCGCTCACGCTGGCAGACCTTCCATTACACTCCTTCACATTTAAAGGCTTTCCTCCTAACAAGGAGGGTCCGCGAAAACGTTTTATTGCAATGGAAGCGGATTCTCCCCACACGTTGGTGTTCTACGAAAGCCCCTATCGCCTGATAGCTTTTTTGAACAACTGTCTTGATATCCTTGGAGACCGCCAGGCGGTAGTTGGCAATGACCTCACCAAGAAATTCGAAACCCACTTTCGTGGCACGCTCTCGCAAATAATTGAAAAACTCTCCACCGAGAAAATCCGGGGAGAGTTTGTGGTCAGTATTGAGGGATTACGCAAAGAAAAAGCTAAAACGGAAGCGGACTCAGATCTTTAAGGTCTGAATATACGTCCACGCCTTCAGCGTGTTTTAATTTTCTTGTGAACCAGTAAGTGGCTGGAGTGAAGATCACCTCTATCGTAACTTTGAATATGTAGTTTGTGAGCGTCAGGCTCCAGAAGATTTCCCATGGAAAAACGCCAGTTAGTGAAGCGATAGCGATGAATATCGCTGAATCAAGGAATTCACCGATGATCGTACTCCCAATAGTGCGCATCCATAAATGTTTGCCGTTGGTTAGCTTTTTCATGATCGCCATAATCACCGAGTTCGCGAATGAACCGATCAGGTAACCCAAAATGCTGGCCAAGACGATGCCGCCAAAGCTGATACCACCCAGGACAGACTCGAATGCCTGCTGACCGACGGTTTGTTGCCAAACTGCCTCGCCAGGCAGCACCCGGATCAGCCAGAACATCAGGAAAGTGAAAACCAGCGCGCCGAAACCGACCCAGATAACCCGGCGGGCACGGGAGTAACCGTAAACTTCAGTCAGAACATCACCAAAAATATATGCAAAAGGAAAAAATACGGTTCCCGCATCAAATGCCAGGGGAATTTTTCCGATGGAGATTCCCCAATCAATAATTTTTGCTGAAGAAGCAAAATTACTCAGAATAAGGATGGCAGTAAAAGCAACCATGACCAGGTCCAAGTATTTGAAATGAAAGGTTTTACTTTCGTTGTTGATGTTTTTTGATTCCATAGTGAATATTCTATACTACAATTCAGTTCAGACACAATGGATGACTATCTGATTGGAGTGAAAATGGGTCTAATTGTTGGACTGGACATAGGTGGAACGACGACCAAGATCATTGGTAACAATGAAGGAAATTTGTGCGGTTTTGTTCGGGTAAAAGCGAGCGACCCATACACCTCTGCTAGTGGCGGTCTGGGAAAGTTCCTCAACGTAATTGGCAAGGACTTGCGTGATGTTGAAAAAATCCAGGTAACCGGGGTAGGTGCATCCCAACTTGGGGGAGATATTTTTGGCTGTCCGACAAATATTGTGCCTGAGTTCGACTGCGTTGGATTGGGTGGGCTCTACCTGGCAGGTCTGGATAGGGCAATTGTAGTGAGTATGGGCACAGGCACATCGATCGTAGCTGCAAGGAATAAAAAAGTGGAACATATCATCGGTTCTGGTGTTGGCGGAGGCACGCTGCAGGGTCTGGCAGAGCGCATGCTCAATGTCCGTGAATTTGAAACGATCTCGGACCTTGCTGGCCAGGGTGATTTGGGAATGGTCGATTTGACTATTGGAGATATTACAACAGACAAGATTCCAGGCTTGACCCCAGATGCAACAGCCTCGAATTTTGGCAAACTGGAAGACTTGGCTCAGCCAGAAGATATTGCAGCTGGGATCGTAAACCTGGTATTTCAATCGGTTGGCACTGCGTCGGTGTTGGCTGCACGGTTGGAGGGTCTTGAACAGATCGTAATCACAGGCAATCTCTCTCAAATGCCCTTTGGGGAAAATGTTCTGGATGGCTTTTCAAGATTGTACCGAGTGACCTTTCTCATACCGGAACACGCCGAATTTGCGACTGCAGTCGGAGCAAGTTTGATCGACAGCAGACAACATGAAAGCTAATTCCTAACATATCAGGTAAAATCGAGCTATGGACAGATTCTTTTTAAACCCAGATCAACTTATTGAGGGGTCAGTCACATTTCCAGAAGACCTATCCAAACAAATCCGCAAAGTATTACGACTTGATATCAAGAAAGATGCCGTGATTGTGCTGGACAATTCTGGTTGGGAATACCTGGTTCAGTTAGATGGTTTGACCGGAAACCTGGTCACAGGACACATCATGGACAAACAGGCAGGTCGGGATGAACCCGTTATCAGCCTTAGCCTGGCTTACAGCCTTGCCCGACGAGAAAAGATCGAGTTGATCGTCCAGAAGGGTACTGAACTTGGGATATCCAGGTTCTTCCCTTACATCTCTTCGCGCTCCCTTGTACAGGATCTAAAAACAAACCGTGCACGCCAGGACAGGTTGGAATCAATCGCACGCGAGGCATCAGAGCAGAGTTTGCGGGCAAAATTACCGGTAATGCAAACGGTGACATCTTTTGAAGGCATGCTCAAACAAACTTCTGACCACGATCTCAAGTTGATTGCATGGGAAGGCACGGCAATTGTAAAGCGGATTTGTGCTGACACATTGCATCCACTAATCAATGCCGACTTGAAATCTTTGATTTTGTTGATTGGTCCTGAGGGTGGTTTTAGTGCGGAAGAAGTGAAAAAGGCTGAGGACTATGGTTTCCAGGAGGTTTCGTTTGGGAACAGTATTTTACGGATGGAGACAGCCTGCATTGCTGGCACCGCCATAATGCGAAATTTGGTTGATAGTCTGGCTCGATAGTTTACTCTGAGATTAATCGAATAGATTGTACGGAGAATCTGATTTAAAAATCCATCAACGGCTGAGATGCCGGTTTGGGAGTAAGTTGCGCAGGCGTTTACTTGAATACTTCGCCGCTCCGAGGTTGTTTCCTCCGTTATCTCTGATTGCAATGACCGTTCCAGTTTCAATACCCTCAGGCTCGATACCGCGAATGTCAAAACCTTTCATCCATTGATCCACAAGGTCTTCCGGGATCTGCCAAACGTCGCGGGTGAATTGAGATCCAAAGCGCAAAACAAAATCGACACTCATTTCGAATTGATCACGAATAAAACGACCTAAAGGTATTCCCAACGCGTTGTAAGGCAGGTTGGAGAATGTGTCCAAATAACCAGCGGGAATTAGCTGGATTGTATCCATTTTGCGCATAGGCAATAGGGAAAACTTATGTAACAAAGCATCGAAGTCAAAACCATAAGTCGTATGAATAGTCTCACTTAATCCCTGGTAGAGCTTGATAGATAATGGCTTGAATCCTGTTGCGCTAAATTCTCGGGTTGGGGGTGCAATTTGCTCAATTCCAATAGAGTTGTCCTTGATGAGTTTTACAGCAAAGAACCCGTTTGTTTGGAATACAAAGGGCCAGATCCTCAAGGCATGAATGACTTCAGAATGAAAACTCTGTCCTTCAAACTTGGTAAATCCTGAAACGTTGTACTGTTTGGCTGGCGCAGGATCAACATGGAAAGAACCCGGGTAAGTATTCAACAGTGCTGAAACGACCGCTTCATCTTCCTCTGGGGCAAGCGTGCATGTAGAATAAACCAGCTCTCCCCCGATTTTCAATGCTTTGGCAGCCGAAAACAGCAAGGCTTCCTGGCGACTGGCTAAGCGGCCGCGCTCATCTTCTGTAATTGGGCGATGAGGATGGCTGGAAGATGCCCTCAAACTCTGCATACTGCAGGGAGCATCAAGTAGAATCTGGTCGAAGGTTTCGGGGAACCAGTCTCCCCAACGTTCTCCAGGGTAGTTTGTTATCGCATAGTTGGCTGCCCCCCAGGTCTGCAAAACCGTACGCAGAGCTGACAAACGCGAAGCAGCCGAATCATTAGCGATCACGAAATCTCTGTCATATGAGGCGTCGATCATTTGGGTTGTTTTCCCACCTGGTGAAGCCGCCATATCCAACTTCAGGAGGGGTTTTTCAGACTGACTAAAAAGGGATACCGGCAGGATTGAAGCTGCATCCTGCAAGTAGTATTGCCCCAACTGAAATTCATGCGTTTGGCTTGGAAAAACTTTCCAGTCAAATATCTGGAGCGAATCGACGGAAAATGGAAGGCTTTTTGTACCCCATGCATACTTCTCACTTAAGAATTGAAGCCGTTTCATTGGCGGAGTTTGCGTCTTTAATAAATTCAGGCGTACTGCGGACGGGGCAATTTGCTCCGATTCTGCCAGGAGCGCGGCAAAGTCCGCCTCATCCAGGTAGGGTTGGTAGCGCTGGAGGGCAGCAGTGAATTCATCGAGAGGACTCATGCAGCAGGTTCCTTGTGAATGAAAAAGAGCAGCTCATTGCCAACCTGGCGTACCTCTTGCTGCCGTGTTGTCCCCTCCAAGGCTTTTTCTACGAGGTGACGATGATAATTTTCCAGGGAATGATGACCCTTTAGGTCCATCGCAGGGAGGCTGAGAACGACCGTTCTGACGTTGATTCCATTGAGCAAAACGCGAGTAGAACCGGGCTGGCGTTTCTCAAGCCGGTGGGCTTCTTTGAAGAAAAATGCACAATCGGACTTTTCTTTGGGCGGGTGGAGCAGGATATCCTGCTGAATCGCCTGAAAATCTGGGTAGGCTAATGTGAAAAATGTCTGTAAATAACAGATACGGGCACCGTTGATGTCGTAGGCTTTGAAGGTCGCGCCAGGTGCCAGGTTCATCCAGGGCAAACAAAGGGGATCCAACGCACAAGCCAGATCCAGAATACTATTGGGGCTGCCGATGACCTCAAAGATCGTGTCGAAAAAGGCATCCAGGTGAGGAATTCGCTCCTTGGTGGAGGCGTGCTTTGCCATCATTTTCAAGCAATATGACTTGAGGTTTTCTGGATGTTGTATGCTGGAATCTTCTGATTGTAATGCCCGGATTTCACTGTTGTAATCAGTATCCTCAAGATAGGGTGCGATCACGTTATGCAAAGAGGTCCGAAAATTGGTTTTCAACTCTGCCATATTCCTGGAATTAGGCAGGTTGACTGTAATTAAATCCCGCAACATTTCCTCAGGCAATTCCAACTCGCGGTACTTACGTGAACCTTGGACTGCTTCGACCAATTTCTTAACTTCGTTTTCAGTGATCGTGTTCATCGGCTCAGCAAGTAAACGATCTCGTTTGGGAAATCGAACTTATGGATTTCAATTTTTTTTCCCGAAGTAATCCGGTCGAAATGATCTGTATAGGTTTGCTTCATTCCTTTCGATCGCCCCCCCAGGCTTTTTGAAGGATAGGAGATGAGCAGATGGTCTGCTTGTACCTTATCCAGCAGAGTTGAAGAAGTGCTGGGATCGACCTGGTCAAGAATTGGCAGGAGTTTCAACAAAAACGCGAGATGCACCTTTTGGTGGGGAATGGATTGGAGCAGGTTGCAATTGAAGGCGCTTCCGTTTAGCCCAGAGAGTGGAAAATATCCATTAAGAAAATCGACCAGAGGCTCAACCACATCACAGGCAAAATAATCGCAATTGTCCTCAAGCGGCATCCAGGGCAGGGCAAGCGGATTGAGCCCACAAGCCAGGTCCAGAATTGAAGCGATTGGTGCAATGGGCGCCAGGCAAGTTTGAAAAAAAGTGTCGAGGTAGGGCAGCCGTTCTTGAGTCGAAGCGTGCAACCGTAGCATTCGTTTGCTGGTCTCTTTGAAGGCTACAACATCTTCTGATGGTAATGATCTGAAATTATCAAGCCACTTCGCGTAGTCTAATTTTGGAGCCAGGAAAGCGCCAGCCAGGCGATGCAGGCGGGTTCGCGTGGTTTTGAGCGCGCTGCGTCTGTCTTTTTGATTTCTTAACTCTTCCAGGGCAATTTGACGGACAAGTCCTATATCCAGTTGAGCGTATTTCGCGCTTTCCTGAACCTCTGCGACGAATTGTTCCACCTCCCCAGGCTCAAGCATGGCTTTCCTTTAAATCTTCAATGACTCGCATCATAAAACGTAAGTTGTGCATGGTTGCCAAGCGAAAATAGGAGGGATCGCGCATTTTGTACAGATGATAGAGGTAGCCCAAGCTGTAATCCTGGCAGCAGAGGCAGTCACAGCCTTCCTCTATCGGATTTGGATCGCGAATAAAGTTTTCCGTGTTTATGTAGGTGAATTTTAACCAACCTGGTGGGGTAAGCGGGGTCAGTTTTATTCCATCTTTCCGGTAAAGTCGCCCATGGCGGGCATCGCGGGTGGGTAAGGCGCTATCGAACATTTCGTATCCAATGTTGTATGCGGTGACAATGCTCTCCGGGTGACCGATACCGAGGGCGTGGATTGGGAATTCAGGTGGTACGAGTGAGCGAACCAATTCCAGAATTTCTATAATCAGGTTGGAATTCTCGTCCAGAGGCCAACCGCCGAAACCAAAGCCGTCAAAGCCAATTTCGAGTAGAGCCTCCGCGCATTGCCTGCGCAGGTCTGTTTCAGCACCACCCTGGATGACACCAAAGATCAGCGGACGCTCGTTTTCAGCGAGATTTCGTGACCGAAGTTGCTGAAGGTAAGTTTTCTTGGCAGTTTTTGCCCAGGCAATCGTTCGTTCCACTGATAATTTTTGCTCTTCAAGGCTGGCATTGATGTGTGTGCAATCGTCAAGGCAGATCAGAATATCCGAACCATAACCAAATTGCAATTGGATGCTCTTTTCGGGTGTGAGATTGAGCTTGCGGTCAGAATTTTCGGGCCGAAAAAGGATACCTTTGGGTGTCAGGCTGCCGAATTTGGGGTTTTGGCGGATGAGGGAATATGCCTGGAAACCACCAGAGTCGGTCATGATTGGACGATCCCAGTTGGACATTTGGTGCAGCCCGCCCAAGGACTGGATGATGGTGGAGCCTGGTTTTTGCATCAGGTGAAATGCGTTCATCATCAGCATTGGCAAGCCAACTTGCCGTAAATCCTGGCTGGTGAGACTACGCACATAACCATATGTCGCATCGGGCATAAAAACCGGCAACTTGACCTGCATGTCACGGACCTGGAGGGAACGGGGAGGAATTATGTACGCCTCCGCTGGGGTTTTTCGATGATAAGAATAAATTCAGCTTTACGCTGCTGAACTTTCGCCTGGATTCCCTGCACCTCTCCGATATAAATCTTTTCACTCGGCAGGGTTAGGTCGGTTGCCAGAAAAATGTTCTGCTTTTTTCCAAAAGCATTGGCAACTTCCTCGAGTAATTTCGCCATTCGATAGGGTGTGTCCATCAGGATCAAGGCTTCCTAGGAGGAGGCGTGGCGCATTAATACTTGTTTTCGCTGTTCGGTTTGTGGGGGTAAAAAACCCAGGAAGTGGAACTGCTTCAGGTCGAATGGGCAGACCGAAATGGCGGTCATCAGAGAAGATGGCCCCGAGACAGGTACAACGGGGATTTCGGAGCCGTACATGATTTCGAGCAATTTTCGCCCTGGGTCTGAGAAAACGGGTGTACCGCAATCGGAAATCAGGGCAAGGTTTTGACCCTCATAAAGTTGTAATAAGACTTGCTCCACCATTTCGGCTTCGTTGTGCTCGTTCAGTTCCAGAAGGGAGTTGGCTATGTCAAGACCTTTTAGCAAACGGGAAGCAACTTTTCGTTCTTCGCAAATGATCAGATCGACTCGTGAAAGCACTTCGATCGCTCGCGAGGTGATCTCACCTGGGTGACCAATTGGCGTGGCAACAACGAATAAGGTTCCTGGATTCTTTTGCATGGATTTCCTGCTTTCTATGCTGAGATTATAAAGCATACATCACCATCGCTGAACGATTGTGGTGTTTGATATCATGTGACGTCCTGTTAACCAAGCCCACAAGAAGCCTGCCTTGACTGCAGCTGTAATGTTTCTCGTTCGATGAAAGGTTCAGCCACTACTCAACCTTGCTTTCCTAGCGGAGGTTTTATTCCAGGAGATGAGTTTATGGCATAATAGGACCATTAATTGGAGCGCTATGAAAAAATTAAGTCGACTTACTAAGATTTCATTATTGTTGGCCATTTTATTTGGAATTGACAAGATCCTTGGTGTGGCAAGGCAGATGATCATCTCAAGACAATTTGGCTTGTCTGCTGAACTGGACGTTTTTAATGCCTCTAACAACTTACCCGATATGCTCTTTATGCTCATCTCGGGTGGTGCTTTGGCCATTGCTTTTATCCCGATCCTCTCCGAAGTTCTGACTCAAAAAGGGAGGGATAAAGCCTGGGTGCTTTTCTCTAATATCCTCAATATTGCTTTTATTCTCACTGCGCTTGCGGCAATTGTGGTCGCAATTCTGGCAAAACCATTAATAACAAATGAACTGGGGATTGCCCCAGGCTTTACTGAAGCACAGACTGACGCGACAGTGCGTTTATTACGCCTGAACCTGATTTCAACGCTTATCTTCTCTTTGAGCGGTCTGGTGATGGCAGGTTTACAATCAAACCAGCATTTTCTCTTACCGGCTTTGGCGCCGATCCTTTATGACCTTGGTCAGATTATTGGTGCGATTTTCCTGGCACCAACAGAAGGTCTTAAGATTGGTGGTATTACCCTACCAGCCTTTGGATTGGGAGTGGATGGGCTGGTTTATGGTGTCATCCTCGGGGCTGCCTTACATTTGCTGATCCAGGTACCTGGATTACTCAAGTATCACTTTAAGTGGAGTCCCAAGATTGATATCCACGATCCGGAGACCCGCAAAGTCTTCCGCATGATGGCTCCCCGTCTTATTAGTATGTTTTGTATTCAGATGATCTTCCTGGCACAAGATAATTTTGCTTCCAGGCTCGAAGTTGGTTCAGTCACAGCCCTGACCTATGGCTGGTGGATCATGCAGGTTCCACAAACCTTGCTCGGCACTTCAATTGCCACCGCCATCTTGCCCACACTTTCTGAGCTGTTCAGCAGTGAACGCTTTGATGATCTTAAAGAGAAAATTGAACGAGCCAGCAAGGTGGTTTTGGCTTTGACCATCCCTGTTGCCATTGTGGCTGGTGTAGTTTTGACCCCTGCCATCCAAGCCTTTCTCGGATTGGATGCGGTTGATACTGCCCGTGTGGTTGATGTTTCACGAATCTATTTAATCGGGATCGTCGGGCATTCGATTGTTGAAATATTCGTGCGCAGTTTTTATGCCGTTCAGAAACCTAAGTACCCTCTTATGGGCGCCGTTGCCACCTTAATTGTGTTCATTCTGTTGAGCCTGATACTTTCGCCCGCCTTGCAGGCGAAAGGTATCGCAGCCGCCAATACACTTGCTTATTCGCTGCAAGCAGTA
>JBCFBG010000022.1:0-31338 GCA_038562515.1 Anaerolineaceae bacterium | reverse complement strand
ACACGCAGTATTAGCTTTTCTCTCCGGGCCAGTCGTCGCCGACGTAGCAGCACAATACCAGGTCTTTCGCTGCTTTGAGTTCGTCACAGCGCCTAACAGGGGTGTTGTGAGGGGCGTCGTGCAGCAGCTCAGGATTTGTGCGGGCTTCTTCAGCAATTTTCAGCATCGCTTCCACGAACCGATCCAAGGTTTCCTTGGCTTCTGTTTCAGTAGGTTCAATCATAAGCGCTTCGTGAACGATTAAAGGGAAGTAGTTTGTTGGTGGGTGGAAATTGTAATCCATCAGGCGCTTAGCGATATCCAGCGCGTGAATACCTGGCACATCCTTCCAGAAACCTTCCAACACAAACTCGTGCATACAAGGACGATCGTAAGGTAAAGTGTAAGTATCCTTAAGCTTTTTCTGCATATAGTTGGCGTTCAATACGGCTTTTTCAGCAACATCTCGCAGCCCTGCCTTGCCAAGCATCGAAATGTAGGTGAAAGCTCTAACGTGCATCCCAAAATGACCATTGAAAGATTTTATTCGACCGATGCTCTTTGGGGGATGGACAAAACCGTAAAGCGGAGCGTTTTCCTCATCGCCTTCTTCGACAATACCAACCAACGGATCCGGCAGATAGTCGATCAGATGTTGCGCGACCGCGACCGGTCCAGAGCCTGGACCACCACCACCATGCGGGGTGGAGAAGGTTTTATGCAGGTTGAAATGCAGGATATCGATACCGACATCACCGGGGCGGAAGACACCCAGCAAGGCATTCATGTTGGCACCATCGCCGTAAACCAAACCACCAGCTTCGTGGACGATTTGAACAACCTCACAGACATTCTCGTCGAATAAACCAAGCGTGTTTGGGTTGGTGAACATCAAGCCTGCCAGGCGCTCGTCACACAAACCCTTGAGCGCTTCGATATCCACATTGCCACGTGCATCTGAGGGAAGGGGAACGACATCGAAACCAAGCATAGCAGAGGAGGCTGGGTTGGTACCGTGAGCAGAATCGGGGATGAGCATGCGTGTACGTTGGTGATCACCGCGATCTTTGTGATATTTGTGGATCATCAGTGTGCCCACCAATTCACCGTGGGCTCCAGCCGCAGGTTGAAGGGTCACTGCGGCAAAACCGGCGATTTCTTTCAGCATCTCCTGCAGCGAATACATCAGGTACAGATTGCCCTGCACAGAACCTTCTGGTTGTCGGGGATGGGTGGCTGCAAAGCCGGGCAATCGACTGACAACTTCGTTGATCTTGGGGTTGTACTTCATGGTACAGGAGCCAAGGGGGTAAAAGCCAAGGTCGATGGCATAATTCTTCTGCGAAATGCTGGTGAAATGGCGGACAACTTCCATTTCTGACATTTCAGGCAGCTGCAATTTTCCACGCACAAAGCCTTTTGGCAGGGCAGTCTCGGGGACATCCGTTTCTGGGAAGGTGACGCCTTTACGTCCGGCGACGGAAAGGTCAAAAATTGTCGGCTCAGCCATGATGTTCCTCCTGTAAAACTGCGCACAGAAACTCAATGTCTTCCCGCTTGATCTTCTCTGTTACTGCCAGTAACAAATGATTTTCGAGTTCAGGATAATCCTGCCCCAGGTCATAGCCACCGAGAATGTTGTGTTGAAGCAGGTGGTCGAGCACTTGTTCGACGGGTTCATCGCATTTGACCACAAATTCGTGGAAGAACGGCGTCCATTCGTCGACCAAGGTAAAACCATTGACACCAGAGAGCTGATCGGCGGCATAATGAGCTTTTTGGTAGCAGAGATTGGAAACCTGCTGGAAGCCATACTTACCGAGCACACTCACATAGATGGTGGCAGCAAGCGCCATTAGTCCCTGGTTGCTGCAAATATTGGAAGAAGCCTTTTCGCGGCGGATGTGCTGCTCGCGGGCGGTCAGGGTCAGGACATAGGCCAATTTACCATCAGCATCTACGGTCTCGCCGACCAGACGACCAGCTAATTTGCGCAAAAGTGCATCCTTGACCGCAAAAAAGCCCAAATACGGACCGCCATAGGAAAGGGGAATACCAAGAGGTTGCCCTTCGCCAAAAGCGATATCAGCACCGATTTCACCAGGAGGGGTCAGCAATCCCAAAGCGGTTGGGTTAACAGCCACGGCAACCAGCGCGCCATATTGATGGGCGGTTTCGATGAGCTGCGTGTAGTCAATAACGCGACCGAAGAAATCGGGATATTGAACAATCACCAGGGCAGTGTCGTGATCGATCTGGGCGATGAACTTCTGCATATCTGGTTCAATGCCAGTTTCGAGGTCGTCGCCAACGATCTGCATGGAAGTCTCAGCCTGCATGTAGGTGCGAATGACCTGGCGGTATTGAGGGTTGACAGCCCGGGAAACCAAAACCTTTTTCCGCTTGTTGCGGAAATGTCCATAAGCGAGGATAACGGATTCGGCAGCAGCGGTAGCACCATCGTAATGAGAAGCATTGCTCACGTCCATCCCGGTCAATTTGCAGATTAGACTTTGGAATTCAAAAATTGCCTGCAGTGTACCCTGGGAAATTTCAGGTTGGTAGGGGGTGTAAGCTGTATAGAACTCACCACGCTGAAGGAGGTTGTCAACTGCTGCGGGAATGTAATGGTCGTAGGCGCCGGCACCGAGAAAGCTGAGGAGCTCCTTGGTGGTGAAATTTTCTGAGGCGATGCTTTCCAGTTCGTCAGCCGCTTCCATCTCAGTGAGCCTGGGCGGCAAATTCAAATCAGGGTAACGAAACTGGGCGGGAATCTCCTTGAAAAGATCCTCAACTTTTTCGATCCCGATCGATTCGAGCATCACCTCCACATCGTGTTTGGTGTGGGGTGTAAACATGGTTTATCGTTCCTGGCAATAGGCGTCGTAGGCAGGGGCGTCCATCAACTTATCGAGTTCAGTCTCATCCGTCACCTGGACCCTGACCAACCAACCTTCGGTGTAGGGGCTTTCATTGAGAACTTCCGGGGTGTCAACCAGTGTTTGATTGATCTCGATCACCTTGCCGCTGACGGGGAAAACGACTTCTGCTGCCGCTTTGACCGATTCGATGGTTGCCAGGCTGTCACCGAGTTTGATTTCATCGTCAACATCAATTTCGAATTCAATAAAAACAACGTCAGAGAGGGAATCCTGCGCGTAGTCGGTGATGCCAATAGTGGCGATTCCATCCTCAACTTTTACCCATTCGTCGGTTTTCTGATATTTAAGATTTTCTGGTACAAGCATTATTACTCCTTTTGTAGTAGGTCGTGTAATTTTGAAAAAGCGCATTGTGCTTTGATATTATTCTATCAGGCATTGACTCGTTTGAGCGAGATATTAAAGGGTGGAGCGATAAAATGTGAGTAACAGCAATTGTACCGGCTGGCAAAGTATGCCAGTGTCTTCGCTGAGCAAATGAAATACCTAAAAGCGTCCCATTCAACATAATGCTACGGAGGACCAGATGGACTCGCTTCGGAGACTGGCTCGATTATGCGCCGGTATGAGCAGGCAGATCGACAATCACCCCACCGCCCAACAATTCTTCGCCGTGGTAAAAAGCGGCGATTTGACCGGGAGTAATATCGCGGAGGAGTCTACTGGAAGTAACAAGCAAACCCCCATACGGCTGGGGTGTCACCGTTGCTTCAACAGGATTTGCTTTATAGCGAATTTTGACATCAACCCGGATAGGTTCAGTCAATTTTTGACCTGAGATCCAATTGACCTGGTCTACAAAAAACAAATCTGAGCCAAGGTTTTTCAGAAAACCAACGATGAGGCTGTTATCGCCTTTTCTTTTCTCAATCACGTAAAGAGCTTCAGTAGATGAGGGCAAGCCTTTGCGTTGTCCAATAGTGTAAAACGCCAGACCCTGATGCTGCCCAAGAAGCTTGCCGTCTGTATCATAGATTGGACCAGGCAATGGTGGCTGTTCGGCGTGTTGCCTGAGGAAATCGCGGTAGTCTGTACACGCCAGGAAACACAAATCCTGGCTGTCCGGACGTTCAGAAACTGCTAAACCCAACTCGGAGGCAATTTGCCGGATTTGGGGTTTTGAATATTCACCCAATGGAAGCAGTGTGCGTTTGAGCATATCCTGAGTCAGAAAGGTTAGCATGTAACTCTGGTCTTTGGCGGGGTCTAAAGCTTTCCAGATTTGTGTTGCACCATCTTGCGATGTTTTCAAACGGGCATAATGTCCCGTGGAAACGAATTCTGCCCCGATCTGATCCGCTTTTTGTAGGATTGCGCTCCATTTAATTTGTCTGTTGCAAAAAGCACAAGGGCTGGGAGTCAGACCGTCCGTGTAGGCTTGTATGAAAGGTTGGATAACCTGGTCCCTGAATGCCTGTCTGAAATCCAGAAATTCAACCGTAAAATTGAGGTTGTCTGCGATTTCCTGGACGTTCTCACGCTGATTGTCTTCGCCCCAGGTCAAGAGGTTCAAACCATGGACCTGGTAACCTTGTTTTTGCAGTAAGTGCGCTGCTATGGCGCTGTCAACCCCGCCACTGAGGGCCAAAATCACTTTTTTCATCATGGGTTGAATTTTATCCGAAACCAACAAGTATTACATCTTTTGTAGCGCAAGCTTCGCGGCACCGTATTCGCTTGAAGATTTGGGTGGTACGTACCTCCAGACTGTCAAATCGCGCATGGCTGTCACCTGTGGATTGAGGATAATTTTATCGGTGGTAATGTCCTCGACCACCAACAATTTATACGTCCTTCAAAAATTCACCGATTTCTTCTACATATTCCAGGGATTGATGGCGGAAGTAGGTGTTGTACAGAGAGGCATAGTGCCCACTTGTCGCGAGCAATTGGTCGTGTGTGCCCTCTTCGACGATCTTGCCATGATCAAGTACGATGATGCGGTCAGCAGATTTGACGGTTGAAAGCCTGTGCGCAATCAGGATGCTGGTCGAATGATTTAGGATCAGGTTGAGTGCTTGCTGGATTTGGTGTTCAGTGAAGGGATCGATACTTGCGGTGGCTTCATCCAGGATAAAAATTGAGGGTTTGTGCACCAGGATTCGCATCAAAGCAACCAATTGACGCTGTCCCATGGATATTTGCGCACCGCGTTCACCCACCTGTGTATCCAGCCCGTTTGAGAAGGTTTCCAGCCATTCTCCATTTCCAATCATCTGCGCCAACTCTAAAATTTCTTCCCTGGTAATATCAGGTTTTGAAAAACGGATGTTTTCTTCAATAGTACCTTCAAAAAGGAAGGGAACCTGGTTGACAATGCCCATTTGAAGACGCAATGAATTCAGGTCATATTCTCGGATATCAACGTCATCGATAAAAAGATCACCTTCTTGAAATTCGTAAAAACGAGCTACCAGGCGTGCAATTGACGACTTGCCTGCACCAGTGTGACCAACGATTGCAATATTCTCACCGGGTTTGATGTGCAGGTCAAAATCAGTCAACACAGGAACACCGGTCGAATATTTAAAATTGAGGTTGATAAAATCGATCTTGCCGTTAATATCCTTGATTTCCAGTGAGTCGGTTTGATTTACACTGTGTTCGCTATCGATAAGAGCAAAAATTCTTTCAGCCGCTGATAGTCCGGTCTGAACCTGGGTCCAATACGAAGTAATGCTCAAAACTGGCATCAAAAAACGGTCACTGGCAAGCAAGATCAGATACCAGGCACCTGCTGTGATCAGACCTTGCATTACAGTGAGAGATCCAAAGTAGACCATCAAGGCAATGGTGATTCCGCCCAGGGTACGCATGGTTGGGAAAACGATAGAGAGTACCAAACCTCGCTTTACATTGACTTGGTATGAGGTTTTATTGGAAGTCTGGAACTCCTGGTAAATTGCTTCTTCCTGGCGGAAATTTTTAGCGATTGAAATGCCGCTGATCGTCTCTTTAATGGTGGCATTGACGTTCGCCATCGCGCGCATCCCGCGGGTGGTGACTTTACGGGCAAGCTTGCGATAGCTGGCAACGATCAGAACGACGATTGGGACGAATGCGATAACCGCCAAAGCTAGGCGCCACTCCGTACGGAACAAGATGATTGCTGTAACCACAGATTGCAAAACGCTTGTCAAAACATCGGTAGTCAACCTGATAAGCATGGAAAAATCCTCGCTGTCAGTGGTGATCCTTGAGACGATCCGACCCGAAGAAAAATTGTCGTGAAAGGCGAGGTCTTGTCTGAGCGAGGCAGCAAAAGCATCGACGGTCAGGTCTCGAATGACGTAACCGATGATCCGCACCATGTTTCTGCGAAGTAAGTAATAGAACACAAATCCCATCACCTCGATGAAGAGTACAGCACTGACGAGAAGGATAAAAACATTGAAAGATGGACTTACAGAAAGTGTATTGTCCAACACTTTTGAAACCAGGACGGGAGGTAAGGCACCCATAATTGCCTGGAATATAACGATCACCATCGAGCTGAATAATAGCTTTTTGTATGGTCGCGCATAAACCCAAATGCGGGCTAAGAGGGTCTTGTTACTGTAATTGCGATCGTAGGATTCGCCTGTGAGACCTTGATGAAAACCCATTACCTATACCTCCCCAAAAATTGCCTGGTACGCTGGTGAGGTTTTCATGAGATCTTCATGGTTTCCAATAGCAGAAATGCGACCTTTGCGCATGACGATGATCAGATCTGCCCAACGGATCTGCGATAAACGGTGAGTGATGATGAAGGTCGTACGACCAGTTGAAGCAGTCTTGATGGCTTTTTGGATTTCATCCTCAGTCTCGCTGTCGATTGCGCTGGTTGAGTCATCCAAAATCAAGATGCGTGGGTCAGTTAGAAATGCCCGGGCAAGCGCCAGACGTTGACGCTGACCGCCAGAAAGGGTGGTGCCGCGTTCGCCAATGACTGCGTTGTAGCCTTCTTCCAGTTCATTGATGAACCCATATGCCTGGGCTTTTTGAGCTGCTGTCTCAATTTCTTCCTTGGTTGCGCCTGGTTTGCCGAAGGCGATGTTCTCTGCGACGGTCTTGGAGAATAGGAAGATATCCTGTTCGATGATTGAGATCTGACTACGCAGGCTGTCCAGTTTCCATTGGCGAACATCGATACCATCAATCAATACCTGTCCTTCCGTGGGATCGTATGTTCGGTTGATCAGGCGTATAAGGCTGGTTTTCCCTGAACCGGTCTGACCGACAATTGCCACGGTTTTTCCAGGTTCCACTGAAAAACTGATGTTCTCCAGGACTGGATTGTTCTCTTCGTATGCGAAGGAAACATTATTAAATTCAACTTTTCCGTCGATACGACTTGCATGACCATCAGTGTTCTCATCCAGGTTGTTTTCCGCATTCATCACGTTCAATAAACGCTGCGCGCCAGCCAGACCGGATGAAATCATCGAGTATGAGCGGATGGAGGTATTAGTTGGAAAGCCTAACATTGACAAGGCACTGAAATATGTGATTACTGAACCTAACTCAATCTGACCCTGACGCGCAAGAAGCAGGGCATGGAGTAGTCCGAAACCCATGGCGAGTGCCAGTAATAACAATGGCAGGAAACGAGCCTCGATGTCGCCCTGCTTGATGGTGGCATCCCGGTAGACCTGCGTGTTTTTGCGGAAAAGGGCGATCTCGTTCTCTTCCTGTGCAGCTGCTTTGACAGTCTCAATGCCATCAATGTCCTCGGCGAGGCGGCTATTCATTTTCCCAAAACTGGAACGAACTTCGGTTGTCACAGGTTTAAGGATTTTTAGAAAATGCCAGATAGCGAGGAAATAGGCGATGATGAACAAGACAGGTGTGGCTAACAGCGCCGGGTGGATTGTGGCACCGATGGTGAGTGGGATAAATAGAAAATTTAACGAACCAAAAACCATGTTGACACCAGGACTGAAGATGTAATTGACTTCACGGATATCGTTGGTGGCTCTTGCCATCAGATCGCCAATAGACTGCAGGCTGTGGAAGGTCATACTCTTTCCTAACAGGCTGATGTAAAACTCTTCACGCACATCACGCTCGATCATCTGGGCGGTCACTTCGAAGCCAAAATTGCGCATAAATTGACTCAATCCCCGGATCAATTGGGTGATGGCGACTAAAATCGCGCTGCGCAAGAAGAGTTCGGTTGAAGGAGCGCCGGAGGTCAGGTTGGTGAAAACCCGACCAAATTCAACGGCGGGGACGGCAGCCAGCGCGGCATTGCCAATCGCTCCAATGAGGGCAAGCAAAAAGATCGGCCAGTGATTAACTGCGTGTCCAGCGACCCATTTAATTGGGCTGGAGCGCCAGGTTTTATATTTGAAAGGAATCGAAAATTCAGTAATTGTCATGTTTATTGTCAAGATTGTACCGTATCTATCTTCATTGAGCGATTTTTCTGCAAAAAAGGGGGTTTCAAGTTACCCCATCATGCCGATGTCTGTTCCAATCGCTTCCTTGACGCATTTTTGGCGCAGGCGTATAATATCCGGGCTCTGATTAATATTATTAATCAGATTAATGAAATGAAAAACTCTAACCTTGCGCTTCTGTCTTACCTGGCATCGAATGCTAAAGAGGGGAAAAGTATTCCCAGTATTGCCCAATTAAGTGAAAACCTTGGTCTTAGCACCGCTGCGGTGCGCGAGCAGCTGGAAGTTGCACGTCAACTGGAATTTGTAGAAGTAAAAACCAAGACTGGTATTCAGACTGCATCCTTCTCGGCTGCGCCTGCTATCTGCCTGGCGTACCGATATGGGCTTGAGAGGCAGCCTGAGTTAATTTGGGACCTTCTCTCGGTTCGTCAGCACCTGGAACTCTCTTTCTGGCAGGAAGCAGTTGTCAACCTTACCAAAAAAGATGTTGATTATCTTGCTGAGATCATCGACACAGCCTTCAGGAAGATCAACAGTCGACCGGTAATCATTCCGATCGAAGAGCACAAGGAATTTCACCTGGCAATTTACCGACCGTTTGGCAACAGTTTTCTGCAGAGCATCTTGGATGCCTATTGGAACATCAGCCTCGAAACAGGCATACATAATCTGACCGACAAAGCTTACCTTCTAAGTGTATGGACTTATCATCAAAAAATGCAACAAGCCATTTCAATGAAAGAATACGACTTGGGTTATCAAGCCTTAATGACTCATTTCGAATTAGTCAGAACTCAAAGAAAGGCTGAACTTAAACAGCGATTTGAGTAAAGGAGAGAAATATTAATGATTGAGGCGAGTGAAATAATCTACGAAGGGGACGGACCGATCGTCAACGAGTTTTGTATGGCAATTTGTACTGTCAACGGTTCGGGCAGTGCTACTGCCAACAACATTTTGTACCGCACACTTTTCCATCTGGGAATCCCTACCTCAGGAAAGAACATTTTTCCTTCCAACATTAAAGGATTGCCAACCTGGTTTGTGATCAGAGCCTCTGAAAAAGGCCATACCGGACGGCAGCTGCACGATGATATCGTGGTTGCAATGAACCAGGTTACCTTTGAGAAGGATATGCAGTATTTGGCAAAGGGCGGTGTGGTTTTCTATGCAGACAATCTTAGCCTGCCTGAAAAACCACGTGAAGATTTGATTTACTATCCGATGCCAATAAAGAACCTGGTAAAAGGCACCGATGTCCCCCGTAAATTGCAAGCTTTTATGGAAAATATGCTATTCGTCGGGATTGTCGGACAAGTGCTGGGAATTCCTTTGGAGGCCTTGAATTCAACCATTTTCAGTCATTTTTCCTCAAAACCCGCAGTGGCTGAATCGAACTTCGCAATGGTGAAAACTGGTTATGATTATGCCGCTGAAAACCTTGAGAAGAAGGACCGCTTCTTTATCAAAAGACTCGCTCCGCTAAGTGATTACATCCTTACCGATGGCAACAACGCAGGCGGATTGGGTTCTCTGTTTGGTGGATTGGAGTTTTGCTCCTGGTATCCGATCACACCGGCGACCAGCCTGGTGGAAGCGATGATCGACCAGGTCGATTTACTTCGTTTGGACCCGGTCACTGGCAAGAAAACTTGCGTCATCCTTCAAGTGGAAGATGAACTTGCTGCCATGGGAGCCGCAGTGGGTGCAGGCTGGGGTGGATTGCGTTCAATGACCGCCACTTCGGGTCCTGGCATTAGCTTGATGACGGAAAACATTGGTTTGGCTTATTTTACAGAAACACCTGTGGTCATCTGGGATGTTCAGCGGGTTGGTCCGAGCACTGGTTTGCCCACCCGAACCGCGCAGGGCGATCTTTCTATGCTCTATTACCTGGGTCATGGCGATACCAGCCACATTATCCTCATTCCTGGCACGGTCACTGAATGTTTCGAATTTGGATGGCGATCGCTGGATTTGGCAGAAAGATTTCAGACACCAATTTTTGTATTAAGTGATCTTGACCTTGGTATGAACCAATGGGTCACTAAAAAGTTTGCTTATCCCGATAAACCGATCGACCGCGGCCGCATCATTTGGGAGAAAGATCTGGATCAATTTATCGATTGGGGACGGTTTAAGGATATTGAAGGCGATGGAATTCCCTACCGCACCGTTATGGGCAACCAGAGCCCGAAAGCGGCATATTTTACCCGGGGTACAGGACATAATGAATACGGCAGCTACAGTGAAGACTCGGAGAACTGGTCAAAAATGCTCCTTCGCATTGAGAAGAAACTAAAGGGCGCTGTCCCCTTGCTGCCCGGCCCGGTCTTCCACCGCTCAACGAGCGAAGATGTCGAAATCGGGATAATCGGTATGGGCTCAACGGATGATGCTTTGCGTGAAACCCAGGAAAAGCTGGCTGAATTAGGCATCCCGGTCGATTATATGCGCGTCAGAGCGCTTCCAACCAATCCGGCGGTACGCGAATTTATTGCCAGTCACGCTCGTAATTACGTTTTAGAACTGAATCGGGATGGGCAACTCTGTGGAATTTTGTCTTTGGAAATTTCAGAGTACTCACAAAAATTGATTTCGATTACTGACATCGGCGGTATGCCTATGACCGCCGAATGGGCCGTTGAGAGCATCATTAACCAGGAACGCAAGGTAGGAAAACGTGGAAACTGAAGCCAAAACCGTTGAACTCAATCTTTGTGGACTCTCCCTAGGCGATTACAAAGGTAGTCCTTCAACTTTGTGCCCGGGTTGTGGGCACAATGCAATCTCAACACAAGTGCAAAGCGCGGTTTGGGAATTGGGGCTCCCTCCGGAGCGTTTTGTCAAGATCAGTGGTATTGGCTGTTCCAGTAAAAGCCCAAACTACTTTTTGAATCGGTCCTTTGGTTTTAACGGTTTGCATGGACGCATGCCAACCCTGGCAACCGGAGCTTGTTTTGCAGATACCTCGATTCACATTCTTGGTTTCTCGGGCGACGGTGACACCGCCAGTATTGGTATGGGGCATTTTAAGCATGTTATCCGCCGCAACGTGCCCATGACCTATATCATTGAAAATAACGGCTGCTATGGGCTGACCAAAGGTCAGTTTTCTGCGACTTCAGACCAGGGTTTGGTCTTAAAACATCAGGGTGTGAATATGCTTCCTCCCCTGGATATGTGTATGGAAGCCCTCATCAGTGGGGCAACCTTCGTCGCCCGGGCTTATTCCGGAGATGCGAAACAGTTGAAAGAGCTGGTCAAAGCGGCAATTTCCCAACGTGGGATTGCAGTTATCGATGTGATCAGTCCTTGTGTTACTTTCAACAATAAAGATGATGCTTTGCAATCCTATACCTGGGGAAGGGACAATGAAGCTCCTTTGCACGATTTTAAGCACTTTAGTCGCAAAGAAGACATTGACCTGGCTGATTTTGAGCCAGGATCGGTTCGGGAGATACAGATGCAGGATGGCACTTACATGATTCTGCGAAAGATCGACAAAGATTACGACCCAACTGACCGAAGCGCTGCTCTGGACTTACTGACCGAATCCTATAAGAATAAATACTTTGCAACTGGACTAATTTATTTCTCTGAGGCTACAGCGACGATTCAGGAGCTGTATGATTTACCTGAGGAACCATTGAATCGTATCAGCAGCGATCGGCTCAGGCCAACCCAGACGATGCTGACTGAGATCAATCGCTCGTTGTTTTGATCTTGCATTTTTATTGTGAAATTTAAGAGCATAACATACTGGGTGCACTACACCAGACCCGCCCGTGTTGTTTGTGAGATTGTTGGTTGGAAGGGCTGTGACCCACCCGTACTAAAAAACTCAAGCGTCTACGTGACTACCCTCTGATCGTATACAACAACGCCAAATTCGGGGCGGAAAACGTGCCGACTGGGAACCCGCTTACCACCACAACCTGGTCACCTTTGCATAGGTCGGTTGCTGCGCTGAGGGCAGTCTCAACATGGGTAATCATTGTTTCCAGTGTATCGGCATGTGGAACACGCATAGGGGTAACACCCCGACAGATCCCAAGCCATTGATAGGTTGAAAGTCTCGGTGTAAAGGCATAAATTGGGACAGTAGGTTTGGTCTTACTCATCCAGAGCGCTGACGCTCCTGAAAGGGTGAACACGATGATCGCTTTCACATCCTGGTCTTCCACCAACACCTTGGTCGCCTTTGAAATGGAAATTACATCACCATTATTGGTGCGACTGTCAAGAGTATCGACATGTCCCCACTCATCGAGATGCATCTCTGCTTGCTGAATGATGGTATCCATCATTTTGATCGCATGCACCGGATATTTGCCTGCAGCTGTTTCAGCAGATAGCATGACCGCATCGCTGCCATCAAAAATGGCATTGGCGACATCGGCAGCTTCGGCCCGGGTGGGACGAGGATTATTGATCATCGATTCCAGCATTTGCGTGGCTGTAATAACAAACTTACCGTTAATGTTGGCAGTCTTGATGATCGATTTTTGTACGGCAGGAACGATTGCCGGCGACATCTCGACACCCAGGTCTCCACGTGCCACCATGACACCATCGGTTACTTTTATGATGGAATCCAGATTTTGAATGGCTTCAGGTCGCTCCAACTTGGCAACAATCGGGGGAAGCCATTCGTTGCTGGTCATTGTACGCATTGTTTCGCGTACCATTTGAATATCTTCAGCTGTCTTTACAAACGAAACTGCTACCAGGTCAACACCGAGATCCAGTCCAAACTGCAAATCAGCCAGGTCCTTGGGGGTCAGGATGGGGATATCGAGGTTCGATCCGGGCAGGTTGACCCCTTTGTGGGACTTAAGCTTCCCACCTAACAAGACTTTGGCAAAGATGTTTTTGCCATCCATGCGCGTAACTTGAAACTCCAGCTGCCCATCATCGAGGAGGATATGGTTGCCAGGTTTCAGGGCTTCATGGAGTTTGGGAACATCAAAAGGTATAAAGATGACATTGTCTGGTAGATCTTCTGGATTCTCAAAAGAACTGAGTGCTACCTCTTGACCGGACTTGAGGGTTAAACCATCTTTCCCAAGATCACCAACACGTAGTTTTGGTCCTTGAAGGTCCATTAAAATTGTGACAGGTTTGCCAAGCTTGTTTGAAATCTGGCGTATCAGCCCGAAAAGTGCGGCGTGGCTGGAGTGTTCTCCATGCGAAAAATTCAACCGAGCAACATCGAGACCGGCATTCACCATATCTGTGAGAGTTTTCTCGTCAGAGCTGGCTGGACCGAGCGTAGCAACGATCTTGGCAAACCTGGTCATATTGTTACCTTACCTTTTCAACACGTCCGCGATTTTGATGAGTGCCCATTCCAGGTCAGCCTTATCAATTACCAGGGGCGGGGCAAAGCGAATCACATTGTCATGGGTTTCTTTGGCTAAAATTCCTTCAGCCTGGAGCATTTCGCAATAACGACGGGCACCGCCGGCTTCGGGGTAAAGTTCAACACCGATCAGCATACCGCGACCGCGAACTTCCTTAACAACCGGGGCATCGATTTTGCGCAGTTCGCCCATGAAGTAGTTTCCGAGTTCTGAAGCACGTTCAGCCAGGTGTTCTTCTTCCAAAACTTCCAAGGCGGCGATACCAATTGCAGCTGCCATAGGGCTGCCACCAAAAGTAGAACCGTGTTCACCAGGCAGGAAGAGACCAAGAACGTTCTTATCCGAGAGCACTGCAGAAACTGGGTACATACCTCCAGAGAGAGCCTTGCCAATAACGGTTACATCAGGACGAACATCTTCATACTGGGAAGCGAACCACTTGCCGGTACGGCAGAGACCAGTCTGGATTTCATCGGCGATGAAGAGGACATTATTTTCTTTACAATATTCTGAAACTTTTTTCAGATAGCCATCGGGAGGGATGACGACGCCGTTTTCACCCTGGATCGGTTCGAGCATGACAGCAGCTGTGTTTGGAGTAATGGCGGCTTTGATCGCCTCAGCATCTCCAAAGGGTACAACCTTAAAGCCAGGTGTGAAAGGTCCAAACATTTCTTTATAAAACTCTTCAGTCGAGAAAGAAACAATTGTGGTTGTTCGACCATGGAAGTTTCCTTCGGCGACAATAATTTCAGCTTCGTATTTAGGAATGCCCTTTACAACATATGCCCATTTTCGGGCGATTTTGATAGCGGATTCAACAGCTTCGGCACCACTGTTCATCGGCAAGACCATCTCGTATCCAGTCAGATCAGCCAGTTTTTTGTAAAAAAGACCCAATTTATCATTGCGGAAAGCACGGGAAGTCAGACCAATTTTTTGGGCTTGGTCGATGCTTGCCTGGACAATGCGGGGGTGACAGTGACCCTGGTTGACGGCGGAGTATGCGCTCAGGCAGTCGAGGTAGCGTTTACCATCGACATCGGTTACCCAGGCGCCTTTCCCATCATTTAAAACTACGTTGAGGGGTTTGTAGTTATTCGCTCCGTATTCTGACTCTATGTTGATGTAATCCTGTGTATTCATTACTTATTTGCCTCCTAATAGGGTGTAAAGAACTGCTTTTTGTGCGTGCAGTCGGTTGTGAGCTTCGGGGAAGAGCCGGGAGTGAGGTCCATCGGCGACTTCATCGGTGATTTCCTGACCACGGTGTGCGGGCAGACAGTGCAGAACGATTGCATCCGAATCTGCTTCAGCAACCAGGGTGTCGTTAATTTGATAGGGTGGAAAGACTTTTTCGCGTTTCGCGGATTCTTCTTCCTGACCCATGCTAGTCCAGGTGTCGGTGTAAATCACTTTGGCATTTTTAACGGCCTCGTGCGGGTCGCGCAGGAAGGTTAGTTTGCTTCCGCTTGCTTCGGCGTAAGGCTTGATGGTTTCGACCGCAGAGGCGGGCATGTCGTAATCTTCCGGGTTGGCGATGGTGAAATTCGCACCCAGTTTGGCAGCAATCTGCATCAGAGAAACGGCGACATTGTTGCCATCACCGACGTAGGTGATGTTGACACCTTTGATCTGACCAAACTCTTCGTAAATGGTCATAATGTCGGCGAGTGCCTGGCAAGGATGGCTGTAATCACTGAGCCCATTGATGACCGGGATGGTTGTCCAACGAGCAAGTTCCAGCACATGTTCGTGTTCAAAGACGCGTGCCATGATGCCGTGAACCATGCCGTCCAAAACGCGGGCGACATCGGCAATGGATTCGCGCTTGCCAAGCCCGATCTCGTTTGGTGAGAGGTACAGAGCGTCTCCACCCAGGTGGCGCATGCCCATGTCAAAACTGACGCGGGTTCGCAGGGAAGGCTTTTGGAAGATCATGGCAAGCACCTTGCCTTTGAGTACAGGTTGGTTACCGCCGGCTTTGTACTCTTTTTTCAGTTCAACGGCGAGGTCCAGTAATTCAAGCAATTCTGAGGGTGTGTAGTCGATGATGTCCAGAAAATCTTTGTGCATAGTTTATTCTTTCTCCTTTTTTATCGGCTTAAGACATAAACTCACAGCTCAAATCTGGAAGCTCTGAGCGATGAGATATTTGATGGGATTGTACCAGAGAGTTGTGGTTAACTGGGAAAATGGTAACAGTCTTACGGGGCAGAAGTCCTGAGTCATCGTTGGCAGAGATTGAGAGTTTGAAAAACTCACTCGTTATATTGAATTCCACCTTTTAGAGGATTGCCAATTTTCTTAAGGATTTGGTCCTGGGTTTTGGTCATTTCTGCCCATTCTTCTTTCTGGTCATGGTCGAAACCTGCCAGGTGGAGCAGACCATGAACGAAGAGTAGTTCGATTTCCGATTGAATCGAGTGACCAGCCACCAATGCTTGATGGCGGGCTTTTTCAAAGGAGATCACGATATCCCCCAGGTATTTCTCGCCTGTCTCAGGGTCAGTATAAGCATTTTCGAAGGACAAGACATCGGTGGGGGAATTTTCGCCCCTCCACGCCAGGTTGAATTGGCGAATCAGACGATTATTGGTAACACGCACTGTCAGCGATGTGTTTTTTGCCAGCTTTAGCACCTTGATACCTTCAAGAAACGCAGTCGCGAGTCGGCTTTGGTCAATTTCTTTGGCGTAAGAATTCGGAAGAATCAGGTTTAACATAGGTTTGACCTCCGGGAAGGTTAGGATGATGACAGCCTTGCCTCAGAGGCAGAGCTCTTTTGGGCTTTACTTGGCATCTCTGGATACTTGATGCGGGGGTGGTAGGACTGTTTCAAGGTGTTGAAGAACGATTTCTTGATAATCTGCAGATCGCGGAGTGTAAGGTCAGTGTTGTCTAATTGTCCATTGCCTTGAACCACTTCAAAAACACTATCGATCACTGCCAAAATCTCTTCATCACTCCTGGGGGTGTTTGCCCGGGCACGCGCTTCGGTTCCGTCAGCTAACATGAGCAGCGCGGTCTCCTTGGAGCGTGGGGAAGGTCCCGGATATCTGAAATCGTTGATGTCCACGTCTTTAGGGTCATCTGCCAGATCAAGAGCGTGATTGTACTGATAGCGGGTTACATTGGAACCATGATGCTCACGCATAAAATCGATGATACGGGAGGGTAAGCGGTATTTTTTTGCTAAAGCAATCCCATCTGTGACATGACGAATAATTGTTGCAGCCGCCAGGTTGGGATCGATATCTTCATGTGAGTCGATTTTGTCTCTCACCTGGTTTTCGATGAAAAAGGTTGGGTTTTCAGCTTTTCCAGCATCGTGGTAAAGTGCGCCAACACGAACCAGAAGACGATCGGCACCAATGGCGTCTGCGGCTTGTTCAGCCAGGTTGGAGACCTGGAGAGAGTGTTGATAGGTTCCTGGCGCATTCGTAAGAATATGTTGAAGCAATGGATGATCTGGTCGGGAGATATCCATCAACTGCAAGGCAGTGGGAACATCCAATACAAACGCAAAGATGTTTTGAAGCAGCAATGCAAATGTGCTGGAAGCAACACCGTTGAATATTCCAGCGCCTATCAAAGAGGCGATCCCGATCCAATCTGTGTTTCCATCTCCCAATCGAAAAGCGATAATCACCGCAGTAGACATCACGCTGATAACGACACTTGTTAAAAGAAACGAACTAACGCGACGACCCTTGCCAAGCACGAGCATACCGGCAATTGTGGGCAGAAGGTAATACAGCGCCAGTTCTGTGCTGCGAATGTGACCGTAGACTGTCAGCGCTACCAGCAGGAGCGTGTAAAAACTGCCGAATTGAAGGTTGAATACTATCGCGAGGGTTAAACCGAAGGCTGCAATCGGGAATAAATAGGGCAGGATCGTGCGGTCCATAACCAGGAATTTGGCTAACCACAAGAAGAGCAGGAAAAAGAAGGCAGTCAGAAGAATTGACTTCAACTGGCTGAAGGACTCTTTCTTGGTTTTCAGGTAATAAATCAGTGCAAGAACAGCAATTACGGTAATAATGGCACCACTGCTGAGTAACAATGCAGCCCGATCGGTCGGTTCTCCCAAACCGAAGGCGGTCAGGGCTTCAAGGTCACCAGGTGATACAATTTCGCCTCGTCTAACCAAGACTTCCCCGGCCATAATCTGGCGGGTGATCGGTTCAATCGAGGAACGAGCTTGATCCCGTGCTACCTGAGTCTGTTCTTCGCTAAATAGACTGGTGGGGACGATGAACGGTGTAACGATTGAGATGATCAGTTTGGTTTGATCGTTGGGAAAAGAAAAATCAATCGATGCTGGCAAATTGCTTTTAACTGTTCCAAGTTGGCTGTTCCGGATACTCTCTCTCAGAACGACTTCCAAGACACGGCTGGTTTCGACGCCGATTGCTTGCCATGCCTGTTCGGTCAATTCAAGCAGATCAATATATTCCGAATCCATGAAGCTCAGTTCGGCAAGTGATTTCAAGTCCTGTACTTTTTGAATTTGCGTGGAATAGCTGTCGTTTCTTACAGTTGAGATGAAATACAACGTGTTGCCCAGTTTTTCCAACTGGGCTCGGGCGATATCTGGGTCAGGCGGTAGATATACCGGTAGAACGGCTGCAGCAGCGCTTTCGCGGGCGGCATCAGTCAGTACGCGCGATTCGAAAGTCACTGAATAGGGTGCCAGGATTTCCTGCGAGGAGACCTCCCCAACCGCGACCATTTGGGTCTGTTGGTTAAGCAAATCGGGTAAAACCAGGGCACCAAAGGCAAGTACACAGGCAATGACCAAGATGACCATCTTGAGAGCGCCATTCGATGCTCGCCGTTTTTCCTTCATTGGAACCTGGTTTGCCATGACTTAAGCCTTGCTCAGCTCCTCTTTCACAACCCTGCTGGCTTCAGAATTGGTTGCCATTCCTTGTAGTTTTGGAAGCAGAACCTTCATTACTGTTCCCATGTCTTTTGCGGAGGTTGCGTTGACTTCTTTAATGGTTTGCCTGACTAAAACGACCAATTCTTCTGGACTTAACTGAGCTGGCAGGTAAGCCTTCAAAATCTCAATTTCAGCATGAGCGGCATCGATCAGATCCTGCCGATTTGCCCTAACTGCATCCGCGAGTGATTCGTTCCGCGTCTTGATTTCTTTTTGAACAACCGCCAGAAATTCATCCTCATTCAAGGGTTGTCCTTTGTTGACCTCTGCCAATTCAATGGTAGATTTCAGCAGCCTGACGACCCATTTTTGAGTGTCGTTCCTGGCTTTCATCGCAAAAGCCAGATCATTCTGTAATTTTTTATGAAAATCCATAGTGTTATTATACCTGTTGAGTGTTAGTTAGCGTTTATGGGGATACAGTGATGAACTCTTTGAGTTCGTTAAAAGTTGACTCTCCGATTCCTTCAACATTCAGGAGTTCTTCAATCGTTAAGAAGTAGCCGTTTTGCGTGCGATAGGTAATGATTGCTTGCGCGCGCACGCTACCAATTTCTGGGAGGGTTTCCAATTCTTCCTGGTTGGCTGTGTTAATGTTGACCAGGCCGGCAAGGGTTGTTTCCAAGCTATGCTGACCACTTTCAGTGCTTTGTGCTTCTTCAGAAGAAGGAATGTAAATTCGTTGTCCATCAGTCAATGGGGCTGCCAGGTTAAGCAAATCTTGCCGAGCAATTTCTGTTGGTCCTTGGGCTGCATCAATGGCATCCTGCACATTCGCACCTTCCGGCAAAGAGTATAGACCGGGTTGCTTAACCTCCCCAGCGACATGAACCTGGATCAGACTGACAGTTGGGCTCGGCTCTGGGGTCAGATTGGGGGTGACCGTTACCAGTGTGAATCGCTGTTCATTTTGCGGCAGGCTTAAAAGTCTGAAAAGGCCGCTCAGTAAAAGCCCGAGCAGGATGCCGCTGAGTAGCCACTTCCAGTTTTTCATGCCTCTGAAGGACGGTTTTCCGCCTCAACCATCATATTGAAAGCTTTAATGGATACTTCCAGCATGTCCAGTGATGGCTCGCGGGTGGTCAATTTTTGCAGCCATAAATTCGGTTGGATAAGCCAGCGAACAAAGGCAGATTTGTCCATCCAGTTTGCGGCAAAGCGTATATATTCATAGGCAATTCCAGAAACCAGTGGGAGCATTAAAATCCGGGAAATTAAGCGCCATTGAAGTGGCAGTGGACCGAGAAGCGTGAAGATCAGAACCGAGATAAAGACCAAGGTCAACATAAAGGACGTGCCACATCGAGGATGGACGAGGGTTTGCTTCGCGACTGCTTCAGGAGTCATTTCTGAACCCGATTCAAAAGCATTGATGGTCTTGTGTTCGGCACCATGATAAGCAAATACTCTCTGGATTTCCGGCACTCGCCCCATGATCGCGAGGTAAGATACCAGGATGATCAGTCGCATCAAGCCTTCGAGCAGGTTACTCCACCAGGAGGAGAGAGCCAGAAATTTTTCGGCCAAACCAGCCAGAAAAGCCGGCAGCACAAAAAACAAACCAACGCCCAATACCAATGAGAGCAAAACCGTTCCAACCAGGGCAGGACCTTCAATCTGTTCTTCCTCTCCGGAAGCTAAGTTGGCAGATTTTGTCAAAAGGCGGGTACCCAGGTTTAGTGAATCCCACAGACCGATCACACCACGAATGAAAGGAATTTTCATCCATTTGGAGCGATACAGATTTGGGAGTGCTTCTTCATAGGTCACAATTTCACCAGAAGGCGCACGAACTGCCATGGCCACGTTTTGCCTGCCACGCATCAAAACGCCTTCCATTACGGCTTGCCCCCCGTAAGAAGGCAAGCGCAATACTTTGTCAGTCGGCATGTTTATTCCTCACCGAAACTAAGATAGAAATGAATCAAGACTTCAATACCTTTTAACCAGGTTGGGAAGTGCATCCGTTCATTCGGTGAATGGATGGCGTCATCAGGTAACCCAAAACCAGTCAGAAGCGATTTTACGCCCAGTTGCCTTTGCATCACGGTCGCAACCGGGATGCTGCCTCCCTCACGCTTATAGGTGACTGGAGCATGCCAAACAGCACTCATCGCATTCACAAGATTCTGCGAGCCAGGAGCATTTTCTGCAAGGTAGGCTGGACCGGCGCTGTGCAGAAAGACCTTGGTTCGGACGGTGCCTGGTGCAATCGAAAGAATATAGTCTTTCGCCAGATTGAAGATTTCCATAGGATCCTGGTTGGGGACCAATCGGCAGGAAATTTTGGCTTTGGCGTATGCAGGAATGATGGTTTTTGCACCCTCACCGATGAAACCTGAATAAAAACCGTTTACATCCAGCGTCGGACGCGCACCCTGTCGCTCCACGGGAGTGAAGCCGGTTTCACCGTAAACTGCTGGCGCGCCAGTCATTTCCATGATGCTCTCTTCGCTCAACTTGTTGGTTGAAATGCGAAGTTTATCTTCTTCAGAGAGCGTGGGAATGCGATCATAAAATCCGGGAATCGCCACAGTGCCATCGGCATTGTGGAGTTTGGCGACGATTTGCGAAAGGACGTTGGCTGGGTTGGCGACGTTACCACCCCACAGCCCGGAATGCAGGTCTGTTTTTGGTCCGTCGATACGAACTTCGAAGTAAGTCATCCCTCTCAGCCCGTAAACAATGGTGGGTTGACCTTTCCCAACCATGCCAGCATCGGGGTTAAGAATCATGTCACAGCTCAAAAGATCTATATTGTTTTCAATGAACCCATCCAGCGAGGGAGAGCCTATTTCTTCTTCACCTTCAAGCAGATATTTGATGTTGATCGGTAGTTCACCGGTTTTCAGGACACTTTCCAGGGCAAGAATGCTCGCCATCACCTGACCTTTCATGTCCGAGGCACCGCGTGCGAAGACATAATCATCTCGGAATATCGGCTGGAAGGGGTCACTCTGCCATTCATCCAACGGATCGACGGGTTGAACGTCATAATGACCGTAAATCAGTAGTGTTTTTGCATCCGGATTCGCTGATTTCTTTTCAGCAAACAAGATCGGGTGCATATCGGTCGGAAAAATTTCCACCGTCTCAAAGCCCAGTCGTTTCAGGTAACTGGAGAGGAAATCTGCGGCTTTTATCATGTCGTCATGGTGAGCCGGATCGGTTGAAATGGAAGGAATTCGGACCAAATCGAGATAGGATGCAGTTAGTTGTTCCTTGTTGTCTTGAAAGTATTTGATAGCGTGTTCAACGGTGCTCATGGTTGTCCTTTGTCTTGTAATGTATGCTAGATTATATGCGATTCATGTCCATTTCATGATAGGATTGTCATTAAATGATTCCTGAGTATGATCAATGAATGGGGAGCGACTGATAAGCTTGCGCAACGAGAAAAAGGCGGCAAGTTTTATCCTATAATGAAGTTCATATAACAGACAACATTTTTTCGCTCCAAAAACCAATTTGATAGTTACAATGCGGGAATATTGGAAGCTTAAAATAACATTTTGACAAAGAAGGTATTGTAACTATGGAATTTGTAGAACACCGACAGATCATGATTTTGGGTGGAGGTCCGGCAGGGTTTACCGCGGCACTTTACGCTGCCCGAGCCGATTTGAAGCCTTTGTTAGTCACCGGCATGACCCTTTACGGGCAGGCTTCACAAACCTACTGCATTGAAAATTATCCCGGTTTCCCCGAAGGAGTGGGAGGGAGTGATTTTGGACAGCTACTGGACGAACAAGCCAAACGTTTTGGTGCTGAAATCATGTATGACACTGTACAATGTGTTAACCTGCAACAACGGCCTTTTGAAGTCTGTCTTTCATCTGGAAACTATACTGCTGACAGCCTGATCATTTCCATGGGAGCAGACGCGCGCAAATTAGGCGTGCCTGGTGAGAGAGAATTTACAGGGAGAGGCGTATCGTTCTGTGCGACTTGCGATGGTGCTTTTTATAAGGAAAAGGAAATCCACATGGTTGGCGGCGGCGATTCTGCAATAGAAGAGGCCTTGTTTTTGACACGATTTGCGCGTAGCATTACAGTTATTCACCGCCGTGATCAGCTCAGAGCCGGAGCAATTCTTGAGAAGCGGGCACGTGAGAATCCAAAAATCCATTTCATCTGGGATACTGTGGTGAAAGAGGTTATTGGTGAAGAGACCGTCAAAGGGCTTTTAATCGAAAATATCAATACTGGTCAGCAAGAGATAATTCCAACGGATGGAGTCTTCATCTCTATCGGTCATACACCGAATACGGGCGTATTAGAAGGGCAAATAAAACTAACAAAGTACGGAACAATAGAGATTGATGATCACATGGAAACAAGCGTAAAAGGTGTTTTTGCGGCTGGTGAAATCGCGGATCCGTTTTTCAGACAAGTGGTAACATCGGCAGGGATGGGCGCAGCAGCGGCGATATCTGCCACGAAGTATTTGGCAACATTGTAGTGATCAAATTGAATTTAACAAAACAGCGGGTTTCCACCCGCTGTTTTCAGTTTAAAATGTTTAACTATGGTGTCGCCGTGGGAGCTACTCCACTGCCTACCCAGCTGAAAACCCGAAATGCACTGATTGCTCCGGCTTCTTCATAAATCGGACTGTTGGGATCCGAATTGATCTGGCGTGCCACGGATACGCTCCACTGAATAATATGGGGGGTGGTATCGATCGGTCTGAAACTTGCTGGAAGAATGTATTTGGTATCGCTGACATAATCGACCAAAATCTTTTCTTCTGCTGATGTAAGGTCCTGTACAACGACCCGGTAAACCTCACCTGGGAACAGCGATGCCACAGAAGCCCATTGCAATGTCACTGCCTCATCGGTTGCCGCAAAGGCTGCTCCAGAGCGGGGCAGAAGCGGGTTGGGAGCCGGATAGGGCGGCAAAGGTGTGGGTGTCAGGGTCGGACCAGCAGTTGGAAGCCGATCGCACAAGGGGATGATAAGCCTGTCACCCTGCCTGACGATGTCATTCGGCAGGTTGTTATAGATGCGAATGTCAGACATCGAGACATTGTAGTTTGCCGCAATTGAGCTAAGCGTCATGTTTGCTTCAACGATGATGGTATCTGTCTGGGTGCACATTTCCACATCTGCTATAAAAGCCTCAGGGGTCGCGGTTGGGATCGGCGAAGGAGTGAGTGTAGGTTGAGGAACCTGCAGAACATTCCCGGGGGCGATCAGGCAGCTGGTGTTGAGGTTGTTGGCCAGGATGATGCTTTGGACAGAGGTGTTGAACTGCAAGGCGATGTCCAGGCAGGTTTCGTTATCTTTAACGGTGTATTCAATTGGAGGCAGTGGCGTCCAGGTCGGCAGAGGTGTCACGGTTGGCGTGTTACTCGGCGTGGTGGTAAGCGTGGGTGTAACCGTGGTGGTTGCCTCTGTGTCGACGCCGCCTTCCGCATCAGTCTTTCCGCCTGTCACAATAAAGAAGATCAACAATCCGATCAAGGCTAAGATCACAACGATGATCGCGATAAGGGCGATCAGGTTCATTTTGATTTCTGGAATCCGCTTGGAATCGATTTTTTCGTTGGTTTTTTTTGGTTTTGAGGTGGAAGGCTCTTTTGAACCGGAAAGGTCGGCACCACAAACAAGGCATCTGCGGGCGTTCTCTGAAAGTTTGGTGCCACACACGGGGCAATTTCGGCTTTTGCTTGCCGGAGTAGGTGTTTGATTATTTTTCATTTTGACTCATTACTAAAATTACCTGCCAGGCATCTGTATTGGTAAAATTCACCTATGACAGCAGTTTATATTCATTTTCCATTTTGTGTTCAAAGATGTCAATACTGTGATTTTATCACGTATGCAGGCGTGAGTCACTTCATCAGGCCTTACCTGGCTGCCTTACATAAGGAAATGCGCCTGGTTTTACCAGGGACAGAAGAAGCTGATTCGGTCTATTTTGGGGGCGGAACGCCTTCATTGCTCAGACCAGGACAGGTTGCTGAATTGATTCAAATTGTTGACAGTATGATAGGGTTCGATCCTAATGCTGAAATCACACTGGAGGCGAACCCGGGAACGGTTACTTTGGAAAGTTTGATGGCTCTACGGAAAAGCGGAGTCAACCGCCTCAGTCTCGGGATTCAGTCATTTCTGGAAGAAGATCTGCAAATTCTGGGGCGTATCCATTCAGTCCAACAAGCAAAGGAAAGCATCCGGGATGCCCAGCTAGCGGGTTTCAGTAATATCAGTCTCGACCTCATCTTTGGATTACCAGGGCAGACACTGAAAGCATGGCAGAGGAATCTGGAAGAAGTGCTTGCATGTGGGATTCAGCATCTTTCGCTTTATTCACTGATCATTGAACCCGATACTCCTTTTGAACGTATGGTTGATTCAGGAGATCTGGTACTTCCAGACGAGGACCTTGTGGCAGATATGTTCGAACTGGCAATGGAATTTCTTCCAAAACACGGTTTCCAACAGTACGAAATTTCAAGCTGGGCATTGGGTGAGGACAACGAATCACGCCACAACAAGGTCTATTGGAAAAATTCCGAATACTTTGGCTTGGGAGCAGGAGGGCATGGCAAAGTTGGCGACTACCGGGTCCAGAATGTGAATACTATCGTTGGGTTTATCCAAAAAATGGAGAAGGCTTCCGACGAACAAGCTCAATTCTCTCCGGCATTGGAAGAAAAAATTTTCGTCGATAAATTTACAGCCATGCAGGAAAGCATGCTTCTGGGTTTACGAATGACCATGGAAGGTGTTTCGGAAAGCACATTTCGAAACAGGCATCATGCTGACATGAACATCGTTTTCCAGGATGAGATTGATAGAATCTTAAAAAATGGTTTGGGGGAATGGCAAACGAAAGAAGATGGAAAGCACCTGGTGTTAACCCACCGGGGCATTATGCTAGGAAATCAGGCTTTTCAGGAATTTGTTTGATTATTTGTGCACGTTGATGATCGTACCCCAACCGTGCCTATACCAATCCTGGGGTTCGGCGACCGGTGTGGTCCAGCGATAAATCCATTTAGAGTTCTCCGGTGAGAGATTGATGCAGCCTGCGCTCATCGGTGTGCCATAGTTGGTATGCCAGAAGGTGCCGTGAGTTGCCAGCCCAATACTCATTTCAAAAAAGCAGGTCCAGGGCACACCCATCCAGATTCTCTCTTTGATGTTGCTGGTCAAAACAGCGTTGCCCATGTGCTTGGAGGGCATCTTGGTTTTTATCGCATATTTTCCTTCACCCGTAGGGAAACCAGTGGAAACTTTCGATTCAAAAACCAGGGTATCTCCTTCGAAAGCCTCCAAGCGTTGGAGCGGGATAGAGACGTCAATACGTTTTTCATCGAACGGCACTTCCGGGTGGATGGGTGCAAATTCTTCATCTGGAATCAGGCGGGCATGCTCGTAGGGGATGGCTGTCTTGGTGCGACCCAATTCATCTTCAACTCGGTACCAGGGTCGTTTATCCGGACCTTCAATGACATCCGTGACCCAATGGGTGGAACGATAGTAATACATCCATAGTGGTTCCCAGCCACCATCATAGCTGTAGAACATGGAACGGGTGTAAGGCACTGTGATTTCTGCCAATTGACCGGTATACCGATTGGGTTTTGAGAGCGGTTGATATTCATAGCGAACTTCGTAAAGCAGCCCACTGAAAACATACCCTCCCCAACAACGGTACCAAATTGGGTTCCAGGCAGGACCATTGGGACCGATCACTTCTTCGTACACGTTGATGATATCGTTGTATTGCCGCTGGTAAAGAATCGCGCTGGACTCATCTGGTTCTTGATAAATGCTGACGCCATCTTTTTCTCCAACCAGCATCAAGCGGGGGTGGCTGACAGATCCAGTTTCTTCGTCCTGGATTTTGAATGCCGAAGCGCCAAGCCCCAGAAGGCTGAATTTGAGAAAATCTCGGCGAGTGAACTTCATAAAAAACCTACTTTAATTTTTTGAGGTCAATATGGGCGACTGATTCGTACAGCATTTTTGGATGATATGGATATTTTTCGACTTCCTCAATCTTGGTCGAACCTGATAGCACCAGGATCGTATCCATACCAGCAGAAATTCCTGCAAGAATGTCGGTGTCCATACGGTCACCAACCATGTATGTATCTTCGGAGTGCATATCAAAATGGTTCAAGGCAGTACGCATCATCAACGGGTTGGGCTTGCCCACGAAAAAAGCTGGTTTTCCTGTGACTTTTTCAATCAGGGCTGCCATCGCTCCGGTTGCTGGAACGATCCCACTCTCCGAAGGTCCGCTTGGGTCCGGGTTGGTAGCAATGAAGCGTGCTCCTTCGCTAATCAGGCGGGTAGCTTTGGTGATTTGATCGAGGTTGTAGGAATAAGTTTCGCCTAAAACTACAAAATCTGGATTTACAGAGGTTTGGATAAAGCCTTGACTGTGGATCGCTTCGGTCAAACCAACTTCACCGATTACGAAGGCGGTGCCGTTGGGTCGTTGGTTATTCAGAAACTCGGCGGTGGCGATCGCGGAGGTGAAAATGTTTTCTTCGCCGATATCTAGTCCACTTTGCTTCAAGCGATGCGCCAGGTCGCGAGTGGTGTACTTGGAATTATTGGTCAGAATGGCAAATCTTCGTTCTTCTGCAATCAGACTCTGAATAAACAAATCGGCACCAGGAATCATCTTGGAACCATGAACTAAAACGCCATCCATATCAATTAAAAAATTCTTTTTCATATCTTTTCTTTCTGTTTCTCTCCAGATAAATATAAAGCCACTGTTGATTTTACCAACAGTGGCTCAATTATACGGCAATGTCAAAGGCTTATTTCTTGGTCAGGATAATGCGCGCATCCACAACCGCAACACCTTGTCCGTCTTCATAAACGATGACGGGATTGGCATCAGATTCGGCGATTTCGTCCCGGAGATCATAGATCATGTAGGAGTAATGCGCCAAAACGTTCGCCAGTGCTTTCTGGTCACGTGGCAATTCGCCCCGGGTACCTTGCAGGATTTTGGAACTCTTAATTTCAGATTGCATATCCAGTCCGGTGGCTTCATCGATTGGAGCAACTTTGAAAGTGACGTCTTTCATGACTTCAACAAAGATACCGCCCAAACCGAACATCAGGGTGGGACCAAAGGTGCTGTCGTTGACTGAACCAACAATCACTTCAGTTGCCCAGGGAGCCATTTCCTGGATGGCGATGCCATCAATTTCGGCATCGGCTTTATAGGCGACAGAGTTTTCCAGAATCAGTTTCCAGGCATCGCGGACACCTTGTTCGTTCTTGATGTTCACTTTGACTGCCCCGGCATCGGATTTGTGCAAGATGTCTGGAGAGACGATCTTCATAACGATCGGGAAGCCGATCTGTTCAGCCAGTTGGATGGCTTCTTCTTCGCTGTGCGCAAGGGCAGTGGGGGTGACGGGCAGACCGTAGGCTTTGAAGACGTTTTTGGCTTCAATTTCGGTCAGTGCGCTGCGACCTTTTGCGCGGGCACCGGCGATGATCTGGCGGGCTTTATCGCTGTCTACATCGTTGGGTTTGTACATGCCATTGTGAGCAGTCTGAAGTAATTCATCTTGTTTTCTTAGGGATGCAAGGGCTTTGACAGCCAGGTCAGGGGCGTCATAGGTGGGGATATCGTGTTCGATCAGCCATTCCGTTGCTTTCTCGCAGCGTTCGCCGCCGATGAAGGAAACTGCCAAAGGTTTGCCAGTTGCTCCGGATTCTTTTTGAGCGTTGTAAATGGCTTCCGCGATTTCCTGTGGCTCAGTGACGGACGTTTCACAATAGAGTACAACCATGCCATCCACCCAGGGGTGCGCGTAAGCATATTTGACACCTTCATAATAACCTGCCAGACCAGCACCGCCAGTGATATCGACCGGGTTTTTGGCGGAACCGAAAGAAGGCATGTGCTTGCGCAGTTCTGCTTGCACGTCTTCAGGGGCGAATTTGAGGGGCAGACCGTACTTTTCTGCTGCATCGGTTGCCAAAACGCCAACGCCGCCGCCATTGGTGACGATCAGGAGGTTATCGCCTTTCATGGTCGGTTGAAGCGAGAGCGCCAGTGTGGTGTCGAACATGTCGTTCAGATCTTCTGCCTGGGCAACGCCAGCCTGTTGGAACGCGGCTTCGTAGACCTTGGCACTACCAGCCAGCGAGCCGGTGTGAGAGGCTGCAGCGGCAGCACCATGGGCGGAAGTGCCAGCTTTGAGTGCGATGATCGGTTTGGTGCATTTACGGGCGGCTTCCATGAATTTGGGTCCGTCTTTGATGCCTTCGATGTAGAGCGTAATACAGGAAGTGCTTTCGTCTTCGTTCAGGTAAGAGATCAGGTCTGCAAAATCGAGGTCAGCCTGGTTACCGATGGAGATCATTTTGTCGAAACCGACACGGCGGGTGTAGGTCGCGGCAGCCATAGCGATCAAAAGCGCACCGCTTTGAGAAATAAGGGCAGCCTTGCCTTCATAAGGCAGGTAATTATAGAAAGAAGCGTTCATCTTGTCGCTATTGGAGAGAACACCAATAATATTCGGACCGATGATGCGCATACCATACTCATGGGCGATTTGGACGATTTCCTCTTCGAGAGCGTGGTCGCCAACTTCGCTGAAACCGGAGGTGATGATGCTGAGACCCTTTACACCTTTTTCACCTGCATCGCGCGTAACTTCAGATACAAATCGGGCAGGAACAGTGACGACAGCCATGTCCACCACATAAGGGACATCCTTGATGTTGGGGTAGCATTTGTAACCGAGAATTTCTTCGGCGTCGGGGTTGATTGGATAGACAGGGTTTTGGTAACCACAATTCTTGAGGTTTTCGACTACCTTGTAACCGATCTTTTCGGGGTTGGTCGACGCACCGATAACTGCGATACTTTTTGGTTTTAAAACAGCATTAATAATTGGATCCACATTTTCCTCCGGTAGTATATTGTTTGTTTTACCAATGAATTAGTATACCGCAATAACCCTGATTTAACGGAAAAAAACGTGAGGTCCTTGAACTTTATTTTATTAATGACTTCAAAAATCGAGGTTTTGTGGGGAATCCGGCCTTTCACTGCTTCTATCGAGTTCAGATCATAAAATTTATTAAACTTGCCCGGTGCTTGCCAAAGAGTAAAAATAAGTGTCTTTCCAGATTGGCTCTCCGTTTTCATCTCTCCAAAAGAAGACATTTTTCTCGAGGTAAGCAGTGCGGGTGAAGCCCAGCTTTTCCAACAAACGCCAGGAGTTTTGATTCTCGGGGTCGCATTCCACGTAGATCCTCTTTACACCAGTATCGAACGCATTGCGGATCAATGCTGAGCAACTTTCCATGGCATAACCTTGCTTCCAATAGTCCTTATTAAAAACAAAACCAATCTCAAGCGAGTTGTTTTCCCTTTTTCCAAGATATACATTACCGATCAGCTTGCCGTTGGATTTTAGCTCAACCGCGACCATCTCTTCTGAGAGTATCCGCCGATGCAATTCCTCTCTGACTTCTGCTAAAGTCATTGGAAGGTGGGGTTCATATCTCACCACTTCGGGATCAGATAGGTACTCGAATAGATCCATCCAATCATTTTCTGAATAATTACGTAGTAACAAACGGTCAGTTGTAAGTTTCATCGTTCTCTCAATATATTAATCAGCTCGCGCAATGATTTTACAACAATTGGTGAAACAAATTTGCCTTTGAAGTCGAAATTCCATATGGAACTCACACAGTAAATTGCTTTTGTATCTGTGTTAACTGGTAAGATTATTGAGAGATAAACGAAAGAATAGCATGAAAAAAGCATTAAAGATCGTTCTCATCATTTTTTCCATTTTTGGATTTTTACTCATGTGTGGGCTGATTGCCTGGAACGTGATCGACCATACCAACGGACAGCTTATTTCTTCGGGGGGGCGGCGTGAATACCTGCTGTACGTTCCCGAATCTTACGACCCGGCAAAAAGTGTTCCCTTGGTAATAAACATCCACGGTTTTGCACAATGGCCGGCAAACCAGGCCGAGGTCAGCCAATGGAACCAGGTCGCGGATGAGGAAGGCTTCATCGTGGTGTACCCTTCGGGGCTGGGCTTTCCCAAACGGTGGCGGGTCACACAGACTGCCGAGGATCCGACTGGAGTGCAAATTGAACTGCAATATTTCACGGACCTGATAGACAAACTGAGCGGGGAGTACACCATCGACCCGAAGCGCATCTATGTCAACGGGCTGTCCAACGGCGGAGGTATGTCGCTGAGGCTGGCTTGCAGCTTGCCCAACAGGATTGCGGCAATTGGTGGAGTAGCGGGGGCTTATCTCGTGGATCTTTCCGAATGCCCGGGGGGCGTGCCCGGCATCTTCTTCCATGGTCAGGCAGACAAAATCGTGCCTTATGATGGTGGTCCGTCAGACCGTTTCCCCATCCCATTTCCTGATATTCCCGCGTTTGTTGAAGAGTACGCGCTTATGAATGGCTGTTACGCCATCGAGGACCTCAATCTGGATAAGGATAATGTTAAAGGTGTGCGCTACGAGGGTTGTGAACCAGGATCGGATGTGGTGTTTTATACAATTCTTGATGGCGGTCACACCTGGCCCGGTGGAAGCGACTTGCCCGAAAGTATCACCGGCAAAACCAGTCATGAGATAAACGCAACTCGTCTGATGTGGGAATTCTTTGTCGAGCAAACAGTTACGGGGAACTGAAGTGGTAATCTTCTCAGTTCCTTCACTGCTCAACTGGTTTTT
>JBCFBG010000021.1:4289-32478 GCA_038562515.1 Anaerolineaceae bacterium | reverse complement strand
GGGTCCGTCGAAGATCCCAGCCTCGAAGAGGACTGCGGATCAAGCGGGGTAGAGTGTATTGTTAGTTATAGAATTCTGCCAGTTGAAAAACCCTCTTTAGTCTCCTGTCCGCTTCGAATATAGCCCTCCCTTGAGGCGAAGTGCCCGCAAGGGTAGAGGGCTCGCCGAAGATCCCAGTCTCGAAGAGGACAGCGGACTGAGCGGGGGAGAGTGTATATAGCCCTCCCTCGAGGGAGGGTCCGTGTAACGGGGGAGAGTGTCCTTTTTTATTTGGTTATTTCTTCAACGCGTTCTTTAACCACAGTATCAATAGTAGCGCAGACATCGGATAGTTTGTTACTGACATCTGAGTTCAAGAATCGCAGTACGTAAATCCCATTGTCCTGCAGCCATTGGGTTCTTTCACCGTCCTGGATTAACGCAAGATCCTCGAAGTGCTGACTGCCATCCAGTTCAACAGCAAGCTTTGCAGATGAGCAAAAGAAATCGACGATATATCTGCCAATCACCACCTGCCTTCTAAACCTAACCGGATACTTGGACAAAAATTCGTACCAGAGCCGTTGTTCTTCTCTGGTTGCTTCGCGGCGGAGTTTTTGAGCTAAGGAAGTTAGTTTATTCCGTGTCACTGGATAATTATAGAACAAGAAGTTAAAAAAACCCTCTTCAGTCTCCTGTCCGCTTTGCGGCAGGATCCAGCTTCCCCCCGGGGGAAGCCCACTACTCAGCCCTCCCTTGAGGCGAAGTGCCCGACAGGGTAGAGGGACCGCCGAAGGTCCCAGCCTCAAAGAGGACTGCGGACCAAGCGGGGGAGAGTGTCTCCTATTCGCACCGGTCTTGCAAAGCACCCTAGCACTGTAAGTGCGTGTGGGCAGACCGGCACAAACAGGATAGAAAAGAGGGCAGCGGAAGCTGTCCTCTTAAATCCAGAAGAGTAGTAATGATTACCTGGTAATCATGGGCAGGAACAGGTCAAATGAATCGCCCAGCAGTGCGAACTCACTTAGATGGCAGATTGGCAGGCTGAGCCAGTTCTCATCAAGGTTGCGAGTGTATTCTCCGCTTTCACAAGTGTTGATTACATCCACCCAGGCAGACACTGCTGTTTCCCAATAATATAGGTTCAGCTTATCTTCGGGAATGGAATATAAATCGACTTCATCATAATGTAGGGTCAAGACCAGTGGCAAGGCAAAATTGGTAATGGGAGTTCCATCAACTGAGGCTGTCAGTTCAAAACTATTACTCGCAAAACTCAATGCTCCTGTACCTTTACTGGGCTTGGAGTGGGGAGCAAAGAGAAGCGTAAGCGTACCCGACACTGCGTCCATTGGGACATCAAACTGGGTGTTACCGTCAATTGAGACGAGCATACCGCCTGTCTGGCTTGGAATATTTTCTTCCACCGCCTGGGTAAGGTACCAGTCAGGATCTTTGATGTTCAGGAAACTGGCAGGCGGTTCCGGAGCCGGAACGTTCAGATGGTTGAATCCCATGTTGAGTTCATAAGACTCATCAGAACAAGGGTACTCCATGTCGCCAGGCCCACACAGGTCGACCATGTTCGTGACACTCGCAGGCACGTCGCCTGAAAGCTTGTTATCGCTCAGATCAAGACCCCACAGATTGATTAGGTTGCCCATTTCGGACGGGATAGAACCACTGAGCTGGTTGAATGACAGGTCGAGGTAAAAGAGACTGCTCAGATTGCCCAGTTCGGGCGGAATGGAACCACTCAGTTGGTTGGATTCCAGGATTAGGTAACATAGGACGGTTACATCGGCCAGTTCGGACGGGATGGAACCACTGAGCTGGTTGAATGACAGGTCGAGGTAAAAGAGACTGCTCAGATTGCCCAGTTCGGGCGGAATGGAACCACTCAGTTGGTTTTCGTTGAGGTAGAGGTATTCCAGATAGCTCAGGTTGCCCAGTTCGGGCGGAATGGAACCACTTAGTTGGTTGCCGCTTAGGCCGAGTTGTTGCAGATAACTCAGGTTGCCCAATTCGGGCGGAATGTAACCGCTCAGTTGGTTGCTTCCGAGGAAGAGGTATTCCAGATTACTCAGGGTTCCCAGTTCGGGCGGAATGGAACCACTCAATTGGTTTAAGGGCAGGTCGAGTGACCATAGATTGCTCAAGTTGCCCAGTTCGGGTGGAATGGAACCACTGAGTTGGTTTGCGCTCAAGTTGAGTGATCGTAGATTTCCCAGGTTGCCCAGTTGAGGCGGGATGGAACCACTGAGTTGGTTTAAGCTCAGGTCGAGTGACCATAGATTGCTCAAGCCGCCCAGTTCGGGTGGAATGGAACCACTAAGTTGGTTTAAGTTCAGGTCGAGTGAACTCAGAGTGCCCGGGTTGCCCAGTTGGGGCGGGATGGAACCACTGAGTTGGTTTAAGCTCAGGTCGAGTGATGTTATTTCGTTCAGGTTGCCCAGTTCGTGTGGAATGGAACCGCTGAGTTGGTTATCGTTGAGGTAGAGGTATTCCAGATTGCTGAGGTTGCCCAGTTCGGGTGGAATAGAACCACTAAGTTGGTTTAAGCTCAAGTTGAGTGAAGCTAGATTGTTCAGATTACCCAGTTCGGGTGGAATGGAACCAATCAGTAGGTTTTCAAAAAGATTTAGTTTTGTCACATGCCCATCCGTAACCGTTACACCATACCAATCATTTATAGTAGGTGAAATTAGCCAATTGGTGTAACCCCACCCGTCGCCATTGGTGCTCTCAAAAAGAGCAACCAACGCATCACATTCAAATGGGGAGACATCCGTTACCAATGCGCAATCAAAACTCTGCACCTGTTGCTGGGTCAGAGCTCTCATATCAGGGTTGGGCGTTGTGTTTTCTCGCAAGGCGGTCTCTTCCGCTAATTCTGTTGGCAAGTCGGGATGTGTTGGTGGCAAATCCACGTTTGCCTGCCCATTTGTGGAGGCAGCAGGTAGCCACAAGGAAAAAATCAGGATGAAAACAAGTAGTCGAAAAGCAGATTTTTTCAAGATACTCCTTTCTCTTAACTTGATAATAACATAATTGTGATCAATAAGGGTTTTTTAAGTTGTCTACTTTCACCCAAACGACACTTCGATCTATGGGTTGTCTACAAAGAAACCTGGCTCTAAGAGGTGCTTATTCTTTTCCCTATTGTCTTTGTTCATTCAACCTCTACTATCCCTTTGAAGCGTTTATAATACATAGGGTTAAGAATGATGAGCAAAAATGTTTACTCCTGCCTGATCGTCTTGGTGCTGCTGGCGCTGGTTCTTTCGGCGTGCACTGAAACGAGCAGGTCTGGCGACCCAACTGCGACGCCGGAGTCTTTCTTCCCGCCAACTGTTGAAGTAACGGGAAGCCCGCTTCTGCCCATTAACCCCACACCCACCCCAAACCTGGTGAACCCGAACCCGGTGCGCATTACGGAGCTGCAATACCTGCAGGAAGACACCCAGATGCTGATCATGGCAAAGTTGTTCAACACGCTTGATGACGCCATCCTGCGCGACGTTCAGCTGGAAGTGCTTGCACTGGATGAAGCCGGCAATCGGCTTGCCCAGCAGCGCACCTCTTTCCGCTACCTCTTCCCCAACGAAACTACCAGCCTGGTACAGGAATTTGAACTCAACTCAGGATTGGTGATCACGGGCGTTGAGGTGCGCGTAGTGGATGGCTTGATCGACCGGCAGTTAAAATATCAGCAGCCCCTGACCATCCAAAACACTTCCGCGTTTCGCACCGGTAATGATTACACTGTGACTGGCTGGCTTAGCAACGCCGACCCCTACACCTATACCCAGGTGCTGCTGAACGCGGTCGCTTACAACACAGCTGGTCTAATTGTAGGCGGCGGGCAAGCAATTTTCGATTTTGTCCCTGAAGAAGACCAGGTGGGTTTTAGCTTACTTGTGAACAGCAAGCGGGGAGAAGAAGTGGATCACGTTGATGTGAGCCCCTGGATTACCAGCTATTCTGCCTCATTGGAAGGCGGTACCTGGTGGAACTCGATCAGCACTGATGAATGGAACTTTGCCATCGATCAATACAATCAAATCACCGGTGGTGCCATTTTCAAGAACGAGACCGACCAGCTGTTGACCGAAACCTTCGCTATTCTGACCGTATCTGACGAAAACAACCAGGTTTGCTTTGCCAGCAATGCATACTACGATGTCATTTGGCCACAAGAAACGGTGGTTTACGCTGTTGCGCCAATCAGTTTACCTGAAACTTGCCTCGGAAAGAAAGTTGACTTGGTGGTCGTGCCAGGTGAGTTTGGTCAATTCCCAGCTGATTTCAACCCACTGCTGGCATCGCAGGCAGCATTCATTGACCAGAACACAGTCAATGTGAGTGTGGTCAATAATCTTAATGCCTCCATCAGTCAGGCTCGTGTTTACGTGATTATCCGTGACAGTGCTGACCAAATTGTGGGAGGCGGATATCAACTTACAGAACTTATACGCTCTGGCAGCTCTCTGAATGTAGTAATTCCGGTCGCTTACCTGGGGAACCAGGAAGAGCTAAGCGTCAGCGCTTTCGCGACGCTGCCAGCAGATGTTGAATTTGGACAATAAACAGGAGAATAGAAGTCAATGAAACTTACCCCGGGTTTACGCAGGTTTATCCCCACCCCAATCGAACTCAAGAGCCCAGTCCCATCTGACATTGATATCGCGCAAGCGGCAACTCTCAAGCCAATCGCCCAGGTAGCTGAAGAGATGGGCTTGTTGCAAAGCGAACTCGAACTTTATGGCAACTACAAAGCAAAAATCAAGCTTGAGGTCCTGGAGCGGCTGGCTGGTGCCCCCGATGGGAAATACATTGACGTAACGGCTATCACCCCGACACCCCTGGGTGAGGGCAAAACTACCACAACAGTTGGTTTGAGCCAGGCAATTGGCGCACACCTGGGGCGCAGTGTAATTACCTGTATTCGTCAGCCATCTCAGGGACCGACCTTTGGCATCAAAGGTGGCGCTGCTGGTGGTGGGTATTCACAAGTCATCCCCATGGAAGACTTCAATCTGCATCTGACCGGCGATATTCATGCCATTACAGCTGCCAACAACCTGCTGGCTGCTGCCATCGATACCCGCATGTTCCACGAATCCAGCCAGAGCGACATTGCGCTGTTCAACCGCCTTTGCCCCAAAGATAAAAAAGGCAAACGTCATTTCGCCCGCGGAATGATGGGCAGATTGGCGAAACTTGGTATCACCGAAACCGATCCGGACAAATTGACCGATGAGCAAAAAGCAAAATTTGCCCGCCTGGATATCGACCCCGAAACGGTCACCTGGCGCAGAGCTGTGGACGTGAACGACCGTATGCTGCGCGGCATCACCATTGGGCAGGGCGACCAGGAAAAAGGATTCGAACTTCATACCAACTATTACATCAGCGTTGCTTCTGAATTGATGGCAATTTTGGCACTGGCAACCAGCCTGGAAGACATGCGCGATCGCATTGCCAAGATGGTTATCGGGCAAAGCAGGGCTGGCGAACCCATTACTGCGGATGACCTGGGTATGGCTGGTGCTTTGACAGTGTTGATGAAGGACACCATCAAACCCAACCTGATGCAGACATTGGAAGGCACGCCGGTGCTGGTGCATGCCGGTCCGTTCGCCAATATCGCTCACGGCAACAGCTCCATCATGGCTGACAAAATTGCCCTCAAACTGGCTGATTTTGTGATCACTGAGAGCGGCTTTGGTGCCGATATGGGCATGGAGAAGTTCTTTGACATCAAATGCCGATATTCAGGCAATGTACCTGATGTAGTTGTGTTGGTTGCAACAGTCAGAGCGCTCAAAATGCATGGTGGTGGTCCAAAAGTGACCGCCGGCTCACCCCTGGCAGCTGAATATATTGATGAGAATCTCGAGCTGGTGGAAAAAGGTGTCGGAAATATGCTGGCGCATGCCAGTATTGCTCAAAAGTTCGGCATCCCGGTGGTGGTGGCGGTCAACCGCTTCCCAACCGATACGGATGCAGAGCTTGAACTGGTTCGAAAAATTGCCTTGGGGCATCCCGGGATTGTGGACGCGGTTGTAGCCGACCACTTCAGCCAGGGTGGGGCTGGAGCGATCGCACTGGCAGAAGCTGTGGTGAAGGCATCAGAAATGCCCACCAATTTCAAGTTCCTTTACCCACTCGAAAAAACACTGAAAGAGAAGATCGAGACTATCGCTTGTGAAGTTTACGGTGCCGATGGCGTCGATTACAGCCCCGAAGCCGAAGATAGATTGGCTGAGTACGAACGCCTGGGATATGGCAACTTGCCTATCTGCATGGCGAAAACGCACCTCTCCCTCAGTCATGACCCGGAGTTGAAGGGTGTGCCCAAAGGCTTCCGGATCCCGATCCGCGATGTCAGTGCTTCGGTGGGAGCAGGTTTTGTCTACCCAATTTTGGGCGAAATGAGCACCATGCCCGGTCTCCCAACCCGCCCGGCCTATTATGACATCGACATCGATTTCGAAACAGGCAAAATTTTGGGTTTGAGTTAGGTTTAAGACGACAAAAAAGCAACCATCATTTGTGATGGTCGCTTTTTTACGTACGGGAGGGGCTTGTCTCCTCCCGCTGAGGTCTGCTGATTCGAACATCACGGATGGAGCAAGCCCCATCCGTACCAGGGTTGCGTGGGTTTGGAACCCGCCCGTACAATAAACCAACTTTACAACTGCTTGTACCTCTCAATTTGTGGTGCGATTTGCGCCAGCGAGGCAGCCCAGAAATCCTTGCTGCGGATATCGATCCCAAACCGAGCAGCAAGATCTGCCGCGGAGGCTTCCCCGGTGCTGGCAAGCAGCGCTTTGTAGTCTTCCACAAAGGCGGCACCTTTCTCTTTGAAAATCACGTACAGACCTTTAGCGAATAAGTTGCCAAAAGCATAAGGATAGTTATAGAAAGATAACCCGGTGCTGTAATAATGGGGTTTCCAGGTCCAGGCGAATTTGTTCATCACCTCCGGGTCAATGCCGTCACCGTAAGAATCACGCTGCGCCTGCAGCATGATCGCGCTGATCTCATCTGCAGAAAGAGTGGCGTTCTTGCGCCGTTCAAAAACCTCGCGCTCAAACAAGAAGCGTGAATAGATGTCAACGATCGTCTGAGCGTCACTGGAAATTGAAGTTTCGAGGACAGCCTGTTCAGTTTTTGGGTCATCGATTTGCTCAAGCAAAGCATTGAAAACAATGTTTTCGCACATGATTGAAGCGGTTTCAGCCAGCGTCATGGGTGTGTTGGTTTGGAGCGGGGTTTTTTCAGCCTGGAAAGCGCAGTAGTTATGGAAAGCGTGTCCAAGTTCATGCGCCAGGGTCATCACCTGGTCGAAAGAACCATCAAAATTGGACATAACGCGGCTTTCTTTCACAGCTTCGATTCCCATACAATAAGCCCCACCACGTTTACCTGGTCTTTGCAGAGCATCGATCCATTGATTTTCAAAGGCATGGCGGGCGAAATCGGAAAGTTCGGGGGAGAAGTGGGCGAAATTGCTTAATACAACCTCTTTTGCCTCTTCGAAAGTATATGTCTTGTCAACACTGCCGACCGGAGCGAACAGACTCCACCAAGGCAGTTTTTCGAAGCCAAGCAATTTTGCTTTTGCCTGGAAATACGAACGGAACATGGGAAGAGAATCCTGGATGGCAGCAATCATTGCATCGAGGGTTTGGCGATCTATGCGCGCACTATCCAACGAAGAATGTAAGCTGTCTTCCCGCCCACGTTTGCGGTCAAGTGTGTTGACTTCGCCTTTCACACCGTTCAGGCAGGCTGCCAGGGTTTCCTTCATATCCTCAAAAGTTGCCTGCTCGAGCAGGTAAGCGCGCTCACGGACATCAGCCGAGGGATGGCTGCGCAGGTTTATCAAAGCTGGAAGTGGCAAAGTTTCTGTCTTCCCGTCAAGCTCGAATTTAACTTCTTTTTGGGAAGTCAAGGTGCCTTGTAAGTCGCCCCAGGCAGAACCACCCGAGAGTGAAAGTTCGTTAGCGAGTTCTTCTTCGGACTCACTCATCAGATACCTGCTTTGTTTGGCTTCTTCCAGTAGAGCGAAGGCATGCTCCTGGGCTGTTCCAGGAATTGATAGAGCGGCTGGCAGTTGGTCGGCAATTTTTCCAAGCCAGGCTGCGATGCGTACGTTGATATTCCTGAGAGGCAGCATTCCAATTTGGAATTGGGATTGCAGTTGCTCCGCGGCTTTGTCAAATGAATCGGTGCTGGTCAAACCATAGAGGTAGGAACCGATCGTCCCTGATCGCGTGTAGATGGTGTTGGTAAGATCAACCAGGTGACCCAAGTGCTTGCTGAGAACCTCAGGGGCGACCTGATCGGTCTGGATGGGCTGCAGGTCATTCTCGAAAAATCGGGTCAGTGCGATGGTTTCATCTTTCAAGATTGACAGGTCAAGAGCAAGCTGTGGGTCTTCAATGCCAGTGTAAATATTGCTTAAGTCCCAACGGGGAATGTTATTAGTCATAGTTATCTCCTTTTAATCTGATTCATTATACCCATAGGGGGTAAGGAAGGGGACGAATTGAGCTATTTGCCAAGAGTCAACGCTTCTGTTTTCTCAATTAAGGAGAAGGCAGATATCGATCAAAAAAACCAGGCTGGCAATCCAACCTGGTTTCGAAATTCACATTTGGGGTGACAAGGCGGTCGCCCCTAATTTATCTGATTACTTGCCATTGAGGAAATTGATGGCGGCATCGAGTTGGGGGTCGCGATCTGCATCGACATCTTCCTGAGTATAAGGGACTTCAATATCAGGAGTGAGACCAACTTCATTAATCTGGTTGCCATTGGGGGTAAGCCAGCGCGCAATTGTGATGCGCACTCCGCCTGCTTCCGTACGAAGCGGAATCCAGTTTTGGACTGAGCCTTTACCATAGCTGGTAACCCCGATCAGGGTACCGCGACCGTAATCCTGGATTGCACCAGCAGTGATTTCGGAGGCAGAGGCTGTTCCTTCGTTGATCAGTACCACCAAGGGGATCTCGGTTGCCAGTCCGCCTGGCTGAGCATTGTAACTCTCGCGGCTACCATCACCATATTCCTCGTACATTACAATACCCTTACTAACAAATTCTGAAGTTATCTCTATCGCTGTAACTAAAAATCCGCCGCCATTGTTGCGCAGGTCAAAAATGAGACCCTTGGGATTTTGTGCAAGCAGTTCCTTAAGCGCTGCACGTACCTGGTCAGTTGCCAACTCATTGAATGTGTTGAGGGCAATATAGGCGATGTCACCTTCGAGCATTTCGTATTCAACAGCCGGCACTGTGATTTTTTCTCTCACAATTGTAAATTCAAGGATATCCTCACCACGACGAATGGTAAGCGTAACTGGTTCACCGGCAGGTCCAAGTATCTTCTGTAGAGCCAGATCTCCGGGGGTGCCAGTCATGTCCTCGCCATTGATGGCGATGACGATATCTTTTGCTTTCAAACCAGCTTTCTCGGCGGGAGAATTCTTCATTGGGGAAACAACTTCAATGTATTCACCAGTAGTATTGACCCAGGCACCGATACCGGTGTATTCTTCTCCGCTCATTTCGGCATTCGCCTGAGCAAATTGTTCAGGGTTCATGTAGGAGGTGTGTTTGTCTCCTGTAGCAGCAAGCATACCGGAAATTGCACCACGCATCAAAGCCATGTCATCCAACGGTTGATCAACAAAATTCTCATGCAACAAATCCCAGCTCTCCCAGAATGGCTTGAAAAGTTCTTGCAGTTCTTCATCGGTAGTAGCCTGGAAAACCTGGGTTGGAGCCGCAGGTTCCAAGGTAGCTTCCTCTGGCAGGGGAGTGGGAAAAGGTGTTGCCTGGACAACGGGCGTGTTTGCCGGACTCAACGCCTGGCGGATTGCGTTCGTTGGAAACAAAGCTCCAACAGCAAAGCCACTAAAAAAGGTGACGCCTAATAAGACGATTGCACCGAACACAAGCAAGCATGAGCGTAATACTTTATTTTCCATAGATTCTCCAATAACCGCTCTCAAGAAATGAGAGTTATGGTTAGTTTACAAAAATTTCTTCAGCTCTCCCCGGGAAAAGAGGAGAGGCAGGTCGCTTAGTTTTTTGATCGTAAAGTGACCATCAGCAACGTTGCCAGTGGGGTCCACCTGTACAGTGTACATGCCAAGCGCTTTGGCTGCGTCCAGATTGGGGATGCGATCATCCACAAACAGGCAACGGGTTGGGTCGGGGTCGCCAGCTTTTTTAAGAGCCAGCGAAAATGCCAGTGGGTCAGGTTTACAGTAGGGGTCGGTATCTAAAACATCAATAATTTCCGTGAACAGATCGCGAATCCCAACTAATCGAAGGATTTGTTCGGCATGGGCACGGCAGGCGTTGGTAAATATCCATTTCTCCTGGGGAATTTCGATCAGCGCCTGGCGCAGCACGGGATCTTCCAAGATAACACCGGTGAGATCGACATCGTGAACATAGTCAAGATAATCATTGATATCTGCACCGTATTCAACACGCAAGCCTTTCATGGTGGTGCCATGCAAATGAAAAAGGCGGTCTCTTTCCTCGTGGATTATTTCCTGGGGAATTCCGACGAATTTTTCCATGAACTCATAAATTCGATTGCCAAGGATATCCCAGGCACCTGTATCGGGTGGGTAAACAGTGTCATCCAGATCGATGAGGAGTAATTGAATCTCGTTCATTCCCGGCTCAACCAGCGGTTCATGTTTTGTGGGGGGGTGAAGTTATCCAGGAGTGCCAATAGTTGGGCAGGGTCTCCAGATTCGACAAAAAGACCACGATGCTCCGGGAAGATGAATCCAGTGCTGATGGCATGCTCAAACATGGAGAGAAGGGGATCGTAGTAACCATCGACATTCAAAAAACCAATAGGTTTTTGATGATGTCCAAGCTGCGCCCAAGTGAGCGCTTCGAGCACTTCATAAAACGTGCCAAAACCGCCCGGAAGTGCAATAAAGCCATCTCCCAGCTCGCTCATCCTGGCTTGCCTGATCTGGATATTTTCTACTGTTTCTATCCTGGATAGCTCTTCGAAGACAAGGTGAGGTAGATTGAGGTCATGATTGATCACACCAACAACTTGCCCGTGATGATCCAAAGAACCGCGCGCTACAGCACCCATCAGACCAGTCTTACCTGATCCAAAGACAATGACTCGCCCTTCCAATGCCAGGAGTTTCCCCAGGTCATAAGCAGCCTGAAGATATTTATCTTCCAGGTTGTCGGCAGAGCCGGCGTAAATTGTGATTGTTTTTAACTGTTTAGCCATAGGTAACTCTGCAAGATTATACCCTCGCTTTTTAGCGGGAGGCGAGATAGCACAACCTGGTTTCTTCCTGAATATGGTCGACTTACTTTGATTTCCTTAGAAAGCCGAAGACCACTACCAATGCGATCCCAATTACACTACTTGCAATAAGGGTCAAGCCTAAGCGTTGACTGTCACCGAACAGCAACTGGGTTGTTGATGGCGGGGTGGTTGGAGAGGGGCTGGGCAAAGGTGTTTTAGTTGGAATAGCGGTACGAGTCGGTTGCATTACCGTGGGCTGCGGTGTGTGGGGAGCGATGGTGGGGGCTGGCTCGAGCGTTGCAGTGGCGACCGTTCCGCGTCTGATCAGCAAGAACTGACCAATATAAATTTCTGTCGCATCGGGGCTGTTGCCATTGAGGGTCATGATATCGCTGGGGGTCATCCCATAAGCCTCGGCGATGTCAAACAGAGTGTCGCCATCGACTACCTGGTGGTAGATGGCTCCGTCAGCCTGAGGGGTTGAGATGATAACACCCGCCTGGTTTGCGCTTACCTGGGTGAAGGATACCAGGCAAATCAAAATGAGAATCAGTGATGCACCCAATTTTTTCATGGCATTTATTATAGCCTCTTTGACGTGATTGTTTTTACGGCTTAGTTGTTTGGAATTGAGGAGCAAGCCAGTCAGACGGTTGACTTGGGGAAATTGTTCGAAGACAGTGATTCCTCGATGCAAACCGACCGGGTTCAGCAATTTCTTGGTTACAATTAAGCGATACCACTCCGGGAGAAAATTATGCCTTGCACAGACGATTATATTCAATACGTTTTAGAGCAACTGAGCCCGGCTGGAGATGTCAGCGTTCGAAAGATGTTTGGGGAATATGGTTTCTACATGGATGGTAAAGTCATGGGTCTGATCTGTGACAACCAGGTGTTCCTCAAGAAAACTGAAGCCGGTGCTGACCTGTTGGGCGAGGATGCCATGGAAGGCTATGCTTATCCTGGTGCCAGACTTTCTTATGTGTTCGAGAACCTGGATGACCAGGATTTTGTCTGCCAGGTCCTGAAAGCAACCTGGGAGATGCTACCCTATCCAAAACCAAAGAAAGCAAGGAAATAGTTTTTAGGAGCTGATATGTCTGAGAGCTTGAGGGAAACAATATTATTGATCGTCCAAATTGCCAGTCTGGCTGCTGTGATTGTCTATGTGGTCAAGACCGCTGAGATGGCAAAAGAGACAAAGAAATCTGCGGCTGCCACTGAGAAGAGCATCGAAGAAATGGTTGAAGACCGCAACCTGGAGTTTGCGCCTTATGTCGTTGTCTATTTTGATGCTCAAACGGATTCTCCAATTTTTGACTTGGTGATTAAAAATACTGGCAAAACGGTTGCGAATCACATCAATATTGTCTTTGAACCTCCGCTTCAAACGTCTTTAAAGAATTATGATCTGGATAGATTGTCGTTGATCCACCAACCCATCCCTGCCATCCCGCCTGGCTTTGAATTGCGAACTTCGATTGATCGCCTGGAAACCCGCCTAAAATCTGATTCTTTACCAAAGCTTTACAAGGTGACGGTTACCTATACCGGTGGACTAAATGACGCTGTTAGAAAAATCGATTATCTCCTGGACCTGAACATGTTCCATGGCATTTTAGAGACGCACAAGAGTAGTTTGACCGATATGACTCACGTGGTTCAAGAAATCCCCCGTCAACTGGAACGCTTGACAGATAGAGTAGAAGAAGTATCAGGTCATATTGAACAATTAGCTGAGAAAAACGAACCAACCCCCCAACTCTTAGAAAATCTTAGTGAGATATCCAAGGCTATCGAAGCTTTGGACGCAACGATGAAGTCAAAAAACACGAAAATCTGGTGAGAGTCCTAAATTAAGCTTGCTCCAGAACCCGGATAGGCTTTGAAAATTTTCTGCACCCCAGGTAATTGTGCCAATCGCGTCTCTACTTCCGGGGCAAAATCACTGAGGACAAGCACATGCACGTTCGGTCCGGCATCAACTGTGGTGCAGGCAGGGATGCCTTCATTACGCCAATTGATCACATTCCATAGGATAATTTCTGTCTCTGGCAGCCAATATCGTAATTCGGGTTTGCTTGTTCGCATAACAGCATGCATTAGGTTCGAGTCTTCTTCAACTACCTGCGCGAAACTCTTAAAATCCTTGGATAAAATCGCGGTACGGCATATTTGAACCCGTTCTTTGACATGAGCAAGACGTACAGGCTGTAAAGGAGAGCTGTCTGCCAGAGCGTGTCCACCAGTTGAACCAACGGTTTTGTGAGAGGTATCGAGCACGCAAACCAGGTCCACCAGGTTCCAGTGTTCAGCGGGAGCAATGGAGAATGCAAAAGAATCAGCCTCACTTGTTCCCGCCTGCCATTCAACGAAGCCAGTGGGAATGGAGCGGCTTGCAGAGCCAGAACCTCGCCGGGCGAGACGGGAAAGATCCTTTTCGTCCAGAATTAATCCGATAGCCTGGCTGGCAGCCAATGCCAGGGCGGCGAAAGCAGAAGCAGAAGAAGCAATCCCTGCACCGACTGGGAAGTTACTTTGGCTCTTGACATGCGCATAGACATTCTGGTCAGCTAAAGAACGGACGTGGTCAAGAAAACCACTGACCCTCTCTAACGCTGGTCCGGTCACGTTTTCACCGGAAAGAATAAAAATGTCATGTTCAAGAGCAGGATCAAAGCGGACGGTCGTACGGGTTTCAAGCCCGGAGAGATTCATCGATAACGAACTATTGAGTGGTAGGCGCAATTCCTGATCGCGATTGCCCCAGTATTTGATGAAAGCGATATTCGGATGCGCGATAGCGCTAATGGGTTGGAATTCTGGACTTTTCATGCTAATTTCGTTATGATTAATCCCTCGATAAGATTAACTACCTATTTGTTCGGGTAGTAAACCAATCATAATACATTTTACGATCAGGTTGATAACCTGAAGAACTCAGTCGCATCAGCAGAAATTGTAAGCAGCGTTAATAAGGAGAAATAATGACCGAAAACGAAAACACACCCCAAAAAATGAGCCAGTTAGCAAGCATAATCGACCACACCTTGCTCAAACCCGACGCCACCGTCGGGCAAATTGAACAGCTTTGTCATGAAGCCGTTACGTACAAGTTTGGCGCAGTCTGTGTGAACAGTTATTGGGTTAAACATTGTAAAGAGACGTTGGGCGACAGCGAAGTCAAAATTGCCACAACGATTGGGTTCCCTTTGGGTGCCATGTCTACCAAAGCGAAAAAAGCTGAGACAAAACGGGCGATCAAGGACGGCGCAGTCGAGGTAGATATGGTGATCAATATCGGCGAACTGAAATCGGGAAACCTGGAGGCAGTTGCGCGTGACATTCGGGGAGTCGTAAAGGAAGCACATCAACGAGACGCGATCGTCAAAGTGATCATCGAGACCTGTTTGTTAACTGATGAAGAAAAAGTTGCCGCCTGCCAGATCGCCATGGAAGCTGAAGCCGATTTTGTAAAAACCTCAACGGGGTTTTCAACGGGCGGTGCAACAGTGGAAGATGTTGCCCTGATGCGCGGGGTGGTTGGCGAGAAGTTGGGGGTAAAGGCATCAGGTGGCGTTCGTGGTTATGCTGATGCGATCCGGATGGTTGAAGCTGGGGCAAGCCGAATTGGTGCCAGCAGCGGTATCCGTATCGTCGAAGAGGAATTACTGCAAGGATAAATAAATGGGACGGCAACAACGCCGTCCCATTTTTCAAAATTACCCCATCTGGCTTACAAACTGGCTGTTATACAATTCAGCATAAGCGCCATTGGCTTCAAGCAGGCTCGGGTGCGTGCCTTGCTCAACAATATCCCCATCTTTCAAAACCAAAATTCGATCGGCGTTGCGAATGGTGGACAAACGGTGGGCAATCACGAATGAAGTCCGACCATTCATCAACTTATCCATCGCTTTTTGGATCAAGACTTCTGTGCGTGTGTCGACCGAACTGGTGGCTTCATCCAAAATCAGGATGGGAGGGTCTGCCAGTACTGCCCGTGCAATCGTCAACAGCTGTTTCTGACCGGCGGAGACATTTGAGGCTTCTTCATTGAGCACCATATCATAGCCACCGGGTAGTGTCCGGGTAAAGTGATCCGCGTAAGCCATATCGGCTGCGCGTTCCACTTCTTCATCGGTTGCCTCCTGGCGACCATAACGGATGTTTTCCCGAATAGTGCCATTGAACAACCAGGTATCCTGTAACACCATGGCGAACTTACTGCGAAGGTCATTCCGACTGAAGTCTTTGATGTTTACTCCATCAACCAAAATTTCGCCACTGTCGATATCGTAATAACGCATTAATAACTTGACCAGCGTGGTCTTGCCTGCTCCGGTAGGTCCAACAATTGCAATCTGCTGACCAGGTTCAACTTTGACAGAAAAGTCTTTGATCACTGGGTTATCAGGCTCATAACCGAAGCGGATGTGCTTGAATTCGACAGAGCCCTCCACTCGATCCAGATAGACTTGATTTTTCGTTTCCGGAACGACCTCGGGTTCATTTAAGAATTCGAAGACGCGTTCAGAGGCTGCCGCGGTTTGCTGAAGAATATTGGTAATATTGGCGATTTGAAGCAACGGGTCCTGGAAAGAGCGCAGGTATTGAATGAAAGCTTGAATATCGCCTACATTCAATTTCCCCTGGATCACGAGCGAACCGCCCAGCATCGCGACCGCAATATACCCAAAATTGCTGATGAGGCGCATGCTGGGCATGATCACCGCGGTCAGGAACTGGGAGCGCCAGGCGCTGTCGAATAGTGTGTCGTTTAATTCATCAAACCGGGCGATGCTGGCTTTCTCTCCATTGAAGGCTTTCAGGACAACGTGACCGCCATACATTTCTTCCACGTGACCATTGATATGACCCAGGTACTCTTGCTGGCGGCGATAATAAATTTGCGACTTACTGACAACAAAGCGAATAAAAATCATCGCCAGCGGCACCATGGCAACACCGATCACTGTCATCAGCAAGTTGATGCTCAGCATCATGATCAAAACACCAACCACCCGGGTTACGGAAGTGATGATCTGAGAGAGACTCTGATTGAGGGTTTGGTTGATTGTGTCCACGTCGTTTGTGACTCGTGAGAGCACTTCACCATGCGTGACTCTGTCAAAAAAGCTTAGCGGTAGCCGGTTGATTTTTTCAGAAATCTCTTTACGCAGCTCGTAAGTAATTTTTGCGGAAATGTTTGTAAGCACATATCCCTGGATCACACCAAGAAGGGTTGAGATGACATAGAGGATCAATGCCTGGAGCAAAATTTGATTCAAACGCACGAAATTGATGCCAAGCGGATCGTTCTGGACAATGCGTTGAACTCCAAGGTAAAGTTCGGTGGTCGCCTGACCGAGCGTGCGAGGTCCAAAGATCGAGAAGACTGTCGAACCAGCTGCAAGCAGCATGGCAAAGAGGATCATCCACTTAAATTTTCCCAGGTAGGATAACAGACGCTTCATACTGCCTTTGAAATCCCGGGCTTTCTCTCCGGGAATTAATGCGCCGGGTCCACCTCCACGCCGCATTGGCGGCTGTTGGGTTTGTGATTTGGGGTTGTTATTCATGTTATTACCAGGTTGAGGTCGTGTTTGATTGCTCATGCTAACTCCGCCTCACTCAACTGAGAACTGGCAATTTCCTGGTAGGTCTTACAGGTTTGCATTAGCTCACTATGCTTTCCTTTTCCTACCACGCGTCCATTATCCAAAACCAGGATTTGATCCGACAATTTTGCGGTCGAAACCCGCTGAGTAACCACCAGCAGGGTGCTGTCACTCAACTTTTGACCGAATGCCTGCCGTAGGGCTGCATCTGTCTTGAAATCGAGCGCCGAGAAGGTGTCGTCAAAGATAAATACCGGTGGTTTCTTGATCACCGCTCTGGCGATGGAAAGACGTTGTTTTTGTCCACCTGACACGTTAGTTCCACCCTGAGAAATTGACATATTCAAACCATTTTCATCTTTCAACACAAAATCTTCTGCCTGGGAAATTTGAATCGCTTCGAGCATCTCATCTTCACTGGCACCGGGTTTTCCAACTTGAAGATTACTTGCAACGGTGCCGCTGAAAAGAAGCCCTTTCTGAGGGGCATACCCGATCTGATCACGTAATTGCTGTTGTGTGAGGTCGCGAATATCAATGCCATCAAGCGTAATCGCGCCCTTAGTCACGTCGAAAAAGCGAGGTAGAAGATTGATCAAGGTAGACTTGCCAGAACCGGTTGATCCGATGATGGCTGTTACTTGACCGGGCTCTGCTTTGAAACTGATATCGTGCAAGACATCTTCCTCTGCGTCAGGGTATCTGAAATCCACATCACGGAATTCCACCAATCCTCTAACCGGTTCCGCAAGTGTTTTTGGTTCCTGGGGGTCGGTAATAACAATGGGTGTTTCCAGAACATCAGCGATACGAGCGCCGGATACAGCAGCGCGGGGCAGGAAGATAAAGAGCATGGAAAGCATCATAAAGGAGAAGAAAATTTGCATCGAATATTGCATGAACGCAATCAAACTGCCAACTTGCAGCGCGCTCTGAGCGACGAAACGAGCACCAACGCCAATGATCAGAACTTGCCCTGCAAGCATGACCAGCATCATCAATGGATTTACGAACGCCATGGCTCTACCAACGAAAACCTGATTTTCGGTGACATCCAGGTTAGCTTTGTCGAATCGGTTTTCTTCGTAACTTTGTTTGTTAAACGCCCTTACAACCATTAGACCTGAAAGGTTTTCGCGCATCACCAGGTTGAGGCGGTCGATTAATTGCTGGATGACCTTAAATTTGGGCAGGACGATGGCGAACAGGGTCAGGATCACGATCAAAAGCAAACCTACCACGAGTGCAATGGTCCACCACATACCAGGGCTTTTATCGAGTGCGTAGATGATTCCAAGCGTTCCGATCATGGGTGCCTGGACTGCCATTCTGATCAACATGAACACCACCATCTGCACCTGGCTGACATCGTTAGTCGTGCGAGTAATCAGAGAAGCAGTTGAGAACTTCTCAAATTCAGCCGTTGTGAAGTTTTCCACCTTGCTGAAAATTCCAGAGCGCACATCTCTGGCGACCCCCGCGGCAGTCCGTGAGGCAAGATAACTGACAGCCAGAGAAGCAATCAGCCCAATCACTGCAACGAGAATCATGCGCATCCCGACATTGAGGATGTATTGGTTCTGGGTCTTCTGCATGTCCATCCCAAGGCGGGTGTATTCTGCAGTGATCGACGAAATGGTAAGCTGATGCAGAATTGCACCTTCCAGGGACGAAAGATGGTCTGTGACTGCTTTTTCCAATGAGGCTCTCTGTTCAGCCGGCATTGCCTGTAAAAGCTGCTCAAGGCTGACACCCTGGGGGATGTTCATCGTCTGTGTTGGGAAGTTTTCTCCCAGGAGCAGTTTGGCCTGATCAGGGTTATTTTGAATCAAGTTAATTGCCTGGATAAAGATCAGCGGCTTGGCCACCAGGGCTTCCAGGTTTAGTTTACCAGCATCATCCAGAGCTTTGATTGCATAAACCGACTCGTTCTGAAGCGTTGGTATCCTCTCGAGAAGAGATGTTGCCCGCTCCGAACCCGGTTCAACAAGTTCGTAATTTGAGAGGACCATCGCGTAATCCTGAGGGCTTTGCAACAATTGAAGCGATTGCATTGTCTCCGTGCTAAGGGCATCGGGAGCGCCGCTTTCAATACCGCGCTGTTGGATGCCAACATTGATGATTTGGGAAAGAAGATCGGGTAAAGATAGGTCCGATGCGGCAACCACGACAACCATGACAATGGCGAGGAGGATGCTTTTCCAATAAGGAAGGATGTACTTTTTAAGTCTGAGCATATGTTATTTTTCACCTTGAAGGGAAGATTGTTTATTTGCGGATTGTAATGAGGCGTGTTTCTCGAGTATGATCCGGATCGATTCTTCAATCACCGGCATTTGTTCAGGCTTGATGGTCTCGGCTAATGCCTGGATCCAACGATGATGAGCAATTTTGGCTTGTGATACCAAGTTCTTACCGTCTTCAGTCAGCTCGAGCAATTTACCACGACGGTCATGGGGATTGGAAATCCGTTTTACGAGACCGGAACGGACTAATTTTTCAACCATTTGTGATACTGCCGGGTTGGAAATGTCCAAGTAGGTTGCTAATGAGTTGATCGCCACATCTTGATTTCGATTTAAGTAAAACAAGCTCATCATCTGGCTGTGGGATAGCCCGGTTTCCTGGATAAAGTGAAAACGCTCGATAAACGAATATCGCGAGATCAGGTCTGCCAGGTCGAATAGAGATTGCAAAAATTTATCGTTCATTTAATCCTGCTTAATAGTTAAGAGCGCTTAACTTTACGACTATTGCAGTTGAAAGTCAAGTTTATTTACAAGAAGCGGGTGATCTTCAATAATACATTAGTTGTTTCAAGGGCAACCAAAGTATTATTTGCGAAAAGTATCGTTGGGTCCCAGACCCACCCTGTTCAGGGAGTAAAAAGAGAAAGATTTGAGAGTTTAAAATAACAAAGACAGATTGCCACGATACTTTAAACCGTGAGAAAAGGCAGAACCTTCTACTCCCCAAAATTGTCGAGAAACAATTCCTTCAGTTCAGCCAAAACCGCGTGTTTGTCCGGACCAGTGGCTTGGAGGAGGAGCTCGTCTCCTTGCTTGGCTTCCAATAGCATGACCGAGATCATCCCTTTCACCAAGAGAGGCTCATTTGCGTTGGTGCGGTTGGTGACGGTGAGCTTGGCATCGTATTTCTTAACAGTTTGAATAAATGTTGCGGCTGGACGCGCATGTAAACCGGAGGGGTTGGTCACTTTCACCAACAATTCAGCCTCTTCTGCAGAACTGCCAGATTGTGATTCTGCACTTGCCCGCTCCGCAATCACGACTGACTGAGGTGCCTGTTCGCCGATAATTTGTTGTTGCTTGGCGGCAAGTGCATTCATTGCTTCGTCGTAGACTTCCTGAATCGGGCTGCCAATATTGGCTTGCACACCAGCAGCGATGGCTCCTTCCACAAATGGAGCAGGACACAACCGCACTCTTGTTGTGACGCTTTCCTCAAGCATCTGCAAGGCCATTTCTGTACTCAAAACAGCACTGCCCAGATCCATGAATACCAATACGTCATCTTTCTCTGCGAGTTCAGTCAAGGCTTCCATGATTTCGACCGCATCAGTGCCAATTTCGTTGTGATCATCCCCAAGTCCTGCTGCGACTCTGATTTTTAATTCAGATGATGGCGCCATCTGTCGTACAAGCTCTGCTGTTCCCTGGGCGAGTTTGTGACTGTGCGATACGAGTAAGAGATTTACCATATTATCCCTCTACTTTTGATCTTTAGCTTTATCGACCTGGTTGTTTTTTGGATGGAAAAATGAATGGAACAAATTCATTCCGAAGAAAACGAACCAGATGCTACCGCCAAAAAGGAAGCCCCACAACAAACCACGTCCCCAATCACCGCTTCCCATAATAATCTGGACGGCGACCAAAATCATGATGCCTATGCTCAATGCTGTAATAATTAGGAAACCGGTTTTTCTCTTTATCCAGGGCTTACTAAGTTCGTCCAAGTTTACTTTTTCTCTTCCCTCAGGCTTGGTGTTTTTATTATTTCTACTCATCTCAATAACTCCTGTTTGGTGAAAAAATTAGGGGCGAGGCCGTAAGGCTCCGCCCCTTAATTCTAAACGACCTATGTAAATTAGTTTTCGACCCAATCGAAGGTGCGGGTGACCGCTTTCTTCCAACCCTTGTAGAGTTTGGCGCGGGTATCTGCATCCATCTTGGGGTGCCATTCCTTGTCCTTACCCCAGTTGACGCGAAGATCTTCGACCTTCTCCCAGAATCCAACAGCCAGACCGGCTGCATACGCAGCGCCGAGGGCGGTGGTTTCTGCGACAGTCGGGCGAATCACGGGCACGCCGAGGATATCGGACTGGAATTGCATGAGTGTCTCGTTGAAGACCATGCCGCCGTCAACTTTCAGAGCGGTCAAATCGACACCAGAGTCCTTGTTCATAGCTTCCAGAACTTCAGCAGTCTGATAAGCGGTTGCTTCAAGGACAGCACGTGCCAGGTGACCACTGGTAATGTAACGGGTCAGACCGACGATTGCGCCGCGGGCATCGCTCTTCCAATACGGAGCGTAGAGACCTGAGAAGGCGGGGACAAAGTAGATGCCGCCAGAATCTTTGACTGAATTGGCAAGCATTTCGATGTCAGATGATTTCTCGATCATCTTGAGGTTGTCACGAATCCACTGCACAAGTGCACCGGTAATGGCGATGGAGCCTTCAAGAGCGTACACAGCCGGTTCGTTACCGATTTTGTAACCAAGAGTGGTCAACAAACCATTTTTAGATTGGATCGGTTCGGTACCAGTATTCATGAGCATGAAGCAGCCGGTGCCATAGGTGTTCTTGGCTTCGCCAGCGCTGTAGCAGGTCTGTCCAAAGAGAGCAGCCTGCTGGTCGCCCAGATCGCCTGCCACAGGGATGCCATCCAATTCGCCGCCCTTGACATAGCCATAAACCTGGCTGGAGGCTTTGATATCGGGTAGCATAGCGCGGGGGATGCCCAAAATTTTGAGCATCTCAGGATCCCAATCGAGGGTTTCGAGGTTCATCATGAAGGTTCGGGAAGCGTTGGAGACGTCTGTCACATGAACGCCGCCCCGAGGACCACCAGTCAGATTCCAAATCACCCAGGTGTCGATGTTGCCGAAGAGGATCTCGCCTTTTTCAGCCTTTTCCTTCAGTTCGGGGTGATTATCGAGAATCCATTTTGCTTTCATACCGGAGAAGTAGGTTGCCAGAGGCAGACCAACTTTGGTGCGGAAGCGATCCTGACCACCGTCTTTGGCTAACTCATTGCAGATCAGATCTGTACGGGTGTCCTGCCAGACAATAGCATTATAGACTGGTTTACCGGTGGCTTTTTCCCATACAACTGTGGTTTCGCGTTGGTTGGTAATACCGACAGCTGCAATTTCTTTGACATCAATCTTTAGCTTATCCAGTGCGCCCTTGATTACATCTTGTGTCGCTTGCCAGATTTCCAACGGATTGTGCTCGACCCATCCTGGTTTTGGATAGATCTGTTCGTGTTCTTTTTGATCATAGCCAACCACTTTCCCCGAATGATCAAAGACCATGAAACGGGTGCTGGTAGTTCCTTGATCGATTGCTGCTACGTACTTTGCCATTATTTACTCTCCTTAATTCTAGTGTGATATTTTGAGAAAGACTTTAACAGTCTTTCCAGGTCTCAGCGGCTGATTTGATGAGGAAATAGGTTGAGGTTGCTCCCGGATCCTGATGCCCGGCGCTTCTTTCACCCAGGTAACTGGCGCGCCCTTTGCGTGCCACCAAGGGGATTGTCGCGAGCATGCCGTCATGGGCTGCATCAGCTGACTTTTGCAAGGCTTCACCAGTCGAAGTACCATTTCCCATGGCTGCAGTCAAGGCACTAAGGGCGGGATACAGTGCATCAAGCATGGTTTTGTCATTTGGCAGGGCTTTGCCCAAGTTGGCAATACCGACCGTGCCTGCTTCCAATGCTTGAGCCCAATCGCTTAATTCCATTTCTGTCTTTGCGCCGATAGTTGTGCCGGCTTTCATAAACATCGTGGAATAAAGTGGTCCGGCGGCTCCACCCACCTTGGACAAAAGCGTCATTCCGACATTCTTTAAAATTGTTCCGATGTCTTTATCTTCAACGGATGGTAATTTTTCAAGGACGGCTTTAAAACCTCTTCTCATGTTGGCACCATGATCGGCATCCCCAATCTCACGATCGAGATTGGTTAACATTTCATGGTTGTCTTCAATCACTTGAGCGAAATCCCTTACCCACTTCAATACATCATCTCTATTAATAGCCACATTTGCCTCTTTAAGGCGCTACTGGAGTTTTCAACTCCAGTAGCGTATTTCCGATAAACTAAACACCCCAGCGCATTCCGGCGGTTTTGACCGGCGCATCCCAGAGTTTCTTCAGATCCTCATCCATCTTCAAAAGTGTGATGGACATACCTGCCATTTCGAGGCTGGTAATATAGGGTCCGATCAGATTGCGGACAACCTTGATGCCCTTGGCTTCGAGTAATTCCACTGCTTTTCTATAAACAATGTAGAGCTCGATCAGGGGTGTGCCGCCCATACTGTTAACAAACAGCAGGACTTCATCCCCCTCTTTAAAAGGCAGGTCTTCGACAACAGGCTTTACCAGCATTTCAGTGATCTTATCTGCTGATTCAAGCTTGATACGATGTCGACCAGGCTCGCCATGGATACCGATTCCGATTTCCATTTCGTCTTCGGGCAGGTCGAACGAAGGACTGCCCACATGGGGGACGGTGCAGGAAGTGAGCGCCATGCCCATACTCCTGCCTTGCCCATTTACTTTGCGCGCCAAATCGGCACATTCTTTGAGAGAACGACCTTCTTCAGCAGCAGCGCCAACGATTTTTTCCATCAGTACGGTCAGACCAACACCGCGTCGCCCGGCAGTCCAGGTGCTATTTTCGACGGCAACGTCGTCATCAACCAGAACTGATTCGACTTCAATGCCTTCTCCACGCGCCAAATCGGCAGCCATATCGAAGTTCATCACATCGCCGGTATAGTTCTTGACGATGTGCAGAACGCCTGCACCTCCATCAACAGCCTTGGTAGCTTCAAGCATCTGGTCTGGGGTTGGGCTGGTAAAGACGGCGCCTGGACAGGCGGCGTCTAACATGCCTTTGCCGACAAAACCACCGTGCATGGGTTCATGACCGCTGCCCCCACCGGAGACCAGCGCGACTTTGCCTTGAACCGGCGCATCTGCACGAACGATAAAGTCAGGATCATAATAGACTTTAACCAAGTCAGGATGTGCCAGCTCGATACCTTTGAGTTCTTCTTTCACAACATCTTCAGGGTTATTGATCAGTTTTTTCATAAATGTAGTCTCCTTTATCTACTTGGTACGACCTTGCATTGACCAAGCGTCAATTTGACCAGCGGTCATTGTGTGGTCGTAAAAAACTATTCTTTATGGGGCAGGTTCTTGGCGACAACCATGTCGTAGAGCCAGAAGCCGATAGGACCAGCAATTGCTGGAATCAGCACTGGCGGGATCAGCCAGTAAATGCCATCGAACAAACCCTTTGTTCCTGCCAGGGCACCAAAGAGGCGAGGACCGAGGTCACGAGCAGGATTGATGGAATAGCCGGAAGGGCCACCAAGGGAAAGACCAACAGCCAGAACAGCGAAACCGACAATGAATGGGCCGAAATTATCTTTGAGTCCCATATTTTTCATGTCGCCACTGCCAGCAATACCCCAGATCAGGATGAAGGTGCCAAAGAGTTCGGCGATGCATGCGGTGATCATGCTGTACGAACCAGTTGCACCAGAGCTTTCAGCACCAAACCAGGCCTGTCCGAAGATAGAGCCAGGTCCGGTTGACCAAACGTTGGGCATTCCAGCGGCCACGAGGCCATCGCGATAGATGAGATAGACGGCAGCAGCACCGAGGAAGGCACCGATCATCTGAGCAACGATGAAGGGCAGAACTTTCTTCCAGGGGAAGCCACGGCGAGCGGCTAAACCAAGGGTCACTGCAGGGTTCAGGTGTGCACCAGAGATACCACCAGAAATATAGACAGCGATGATAACTGCGAATGCCCAACCGATGGTAATGGTATTCCAGTTATAAGCGGTGCCAGCGACACGAGGTGCCAGACCGACATTGGCGACAACACCATCACCGAGCAGAATCAGGATGAAGGTGCCGAACACTTCGCCAATAAATTCTTTCATAGTTCGATTTTCCATGAATATTTCTCCTTTGTAAATGTGGTTGAATAAAATTGATAGTATGTTAAGGAAAAAACAACTATTCTAATCCTTCCGATAGACACCTTCCTTTCTGATGCTATTTGAGTTTGGAAGCTTTTTTGACTGGTTTGCGTGAGGAGGTACAAAAAAACGCACCTATAGTAATGAGATGATCTAAATACTTCTCATTCACGTACAGTTGCGTTACAAATGGGCTGCTCACTTTAGTATCCTCTTGCTCCCTAGAACCTAAAAGACCTGCCAGTGATAATATCGCCTTCACTTTTCGGTGCAGCCGATATATCTTACGATAACTATAACATAACTAGTCTTACTATTCAATAATATTAGTTATTAATTTAAATTTACATACTTCTTTCTTTTGAAGTACCGATCTTTTTGTAGCTAAGTAGTATAATACTTTTTAAATCTTGAACGGTCATAAGATACAAAATGATGGCTGTCTTTATTTTAGCACATGAGTATATATTAAACATGCAATTGGGGAACAAAAACCTTCGCAACCATCATACGATTCTGGAAATAAATACCCCAGCGGTATTATAAATTTTGATCAAATTGAAATTTCTAAGATGGAGGCAAGTGTGCAAGAAAAATACGATTACATCGTTATAGGGGGAGGCGTAGTCGGTGCGATGATTGCCCGATGGCTTTCCCGCTATGAAGGCAGACTCCTGTTGATAGAGAAAGAAGCAGATATCGGCATGGGTTGCTCTTCGGCAAATACCGCAATTGTTCACGCGGGTTATGACCCTCTTCCAGGTTCTCTGAAAGCTTTGATGAACGTCAGGGCAAATGTTATGTGGGACCAACTGGCTGGCGAGCTCAACTTCCCCTTTGAACGCAGAGGTGATTATGTTGTAGCTGTGGGAGACGAAGAACTACCCCTGGTAGATAAATTGATGCAGCAAGGCATCAAAAACGGCGTTCCTGGCATGTTGATGATCGATGGCGCAGAAATGCGCTCCCGGGAGCGTGATATCAACCCTGATGTCAGCGGTGCTCTTTGGGCAACAACCGGTGGTATTTGCGACCCCTTCCAAGTTACAGTTGCAGCTGCGGAAAACGCGGTGACCAACGGCGCAACTGTGCTTCTGAATACCGAATTCGAAGATTTTATTTGGGAAGGAAATCGGGTCATCGGCGTAAAGACCAATCGAGGTGACTTCTTTGCTCGCTGGGTCATCAATTCGGCAGGCATTTACTCTGATGCTGTGATGCACAAGGCTGGCGTTCGTCCTGAATTTTTCATCAAACCTCGTAAAGGTGAATATGTTATCTTCGACCGGGCAGAAGTCCAGATCCACAACGTGCTATTCCCTGTGCCTTCCAGCCGGGGTAAGGGCATCCTTGTGACTGGCACCTTACATGAGAACACTATTGTTGGTCCGAATGCCAATGTAATCGATGATAAGGAAGATACCTCTCTGACCAAAGAAGGTTTGGACGAGTTGCTCGATGGGGCAAAGAAACTGATCCCAAGCCTCAACTTGAAGCATTCTATTGCCAACTTTGTCGGGTTACGACCAATGGGCAATGGTCCGTGTTATACCCCGGGGATCAATTACAACAACGACTATGTTATTGAAGTTCCCAGCAGCGTTCAGGGTTTCGTCAACCTGGGCGGCATCGAATCACCAGGTTTGACCTCTGCCCCAGCTATTGCTCAAATGGTGGTAGATCTGATGAAAGATGCCGGTGAAGAATTCATCACCAAGAAAGACTGGGATCCGATTCGCCCAGCCCGTCCGCGCTTTGCTCACATGACTCATCAGGAACGCAAACTCTTGTGTGACATGGATCATCGGTATGGTCGCGTGATTTGCCGCTGTGAAAATGTGACTGAAGGTGAGATCATTGCTGAAATCCATGCACCAATTCCTGCTCAAACCTATGACGCAATTAAACGCCGCACCTGGTTAGGTACTGGGCGCTGCCAGGCTGGTTTTGATATGACCCGGGTGGTGACCATTTTGGCGAGAGAATTGGGAGTATCGCCTTTCGAAATTACTAAGCGCGGTCATGGTTCCGAATACCTCTATCGCACTACCAAAGATACGGAGGTTACCAATGTTAATTAAGAAGCAATATGATGTTGTTGTCATTGGTTCTGGTCCTGGTGGGTTGGCAGCCGCTATCGAAGCCAAAAAAGGCGGAGCGGATGACGTTCTGGTAATTGAACGCGACGTTGAATTGGGTGGCATCCTGCTGCAGTGTATCCACAATGGTTTCGGGTTGCAGACCTTCAAAGAAGACTTGCCCGGTCCAGAATATGCACAAAGATTTATCAATGAAGCTAAAACATTAGGAATAACCTTCTTGATGGATACAATGGTGACGGACGTGACCTCCCAACGCAAGCTGTTTCTCTCCAGCCGCGATTTCGGATATCTGGAAGTGGATGCCCATGCTATTGTTTTGGCGATGGGCTGTCGAGAACGAACCCGTGCCCAGGTTCGCCTTCCGGGCTACCGCCCGAATGGTGTCTTCACAGCTGGCACCGCCCAGCGCTGGGTGAACGTGGAAGGCTATATGCCCGGCAATAAATTTGTCATCCTTGGATCTGGTGACATCGGCATGATCATGGCGCGCCGTCTGACTTTTGAAGGCGCACATGTTGAACGTGTACTTGAAATTCAATCTTACCTGTCGGGGTTGAGCCGAAATTACGTCCAGTGTTTGGAAGACTGGGGAATTCCACTTCAGTTGAACCACACGATTAAAAAGATCATCGGAAAAAACAGGGTCGAAGCAATTGAAGCTGTAGCAGTGGATGAAAAGTGGAATTTCATTCCTGGTACAGAGGAGATCATTCCCTGCGATACCCTGCTGCTCTCGGTCGGTTTGATCCCCGAAAACGAGCTTTCCAAGAAAGCCGGCGTTGCCCTCGATCCAGTTACTGGTGGTCCGTTTGTGGATGAGCATTTCCAGACCAGCGTGCCCGGAATTTTTGCTGCTGGTAATGTTGTACATGTTTATGACCTGGTCGATTATGTATCAATAGCTGGCTTTGAGGCTG
>JBCFBG010000021.1:0-4189 GCA_038562515.1 Anaerolineaceae bacterium | reverse complement strand
ACTGGTGGTCCGTTTGTGGATGAGCATTTCCAGACCAGCGTGCCCGGAATTTTTGCTGCTGGTAATGTTGTACATGTTTATGACCTGGTCGATTATGTATCAATAGCTGGCTTTGAGGCTGGACGAAGCGCTGCGGAGTTTGCCCTGGCTGAAAAAGCACGGGCTGCCCGCTACATTCCGCTGGTTCCTGGCAAAAACGTGCGTTACATCGTTCCCCATAAATTGGATAAGAAAGCCCTGGAAAAAGGCGATATCAGTTTGCAAATGCGCGTCACCAGACCGATCGAAGAAGATGTTTGGATGGAAGTGCGCGGTGAGAACAACAGTATTGTTCGGCGTTCAGAACGCTATGTACGTCCGGGTGAGATGGTCACAATAGTGCTGAAGCCAAACATGGCGGCTGAAGTTGAAAAAACCGGCAAATTGACCGTCGATATTTATCCCAAGTCGGAGGTGTAAAATGGAAGAAAGAAACTATATCTGCACTGCTTGCCCGATGGGCTGTAAGCTAATAGTACGCATGGAAGGCGATGAAGTAGTCAAAATTTTGGGCAACCGCTGCCGTAAAGGCGAGACCTTCGGACGCCAGGAAGCCATTGCACCCCAACGTATGCTTGCCAGCACGGTCAGAGTGCCTAACGGATTCCATCCATTGCTACCCGTTTATACCAAAGGTTCTATTCCAAAACGAAAGATCATGGAAGTATTGCAAAAGATTCGCGCGGTCGAAGTTACTGCTCCGATCAAAGCTGAGGACGTGATCATCGCCAATGTGATTGGCACGGGTGTGGATGTTATAGCCAGCCGGGATATGCCTGCGAAAAATTAGTTTGTTTATCCAATAAAGAGAAAAGAAAGGCACTCCTTAAGGAGTGCCTTTCTCTTTAAGATAAGTTCATCTTGATAAGAATAAAACCATGAGTGAGCTTGAGCATCTAACTTGTAATATTCGCAGTTACTTCTTACTCACCTTAGCTGCCAGGCGGTCGCCCAACAATTGAACGCCCTGGACAAGAATCAACAGCAACACCACAGTCACAATCATCACCTCGGTTTCGTAGCGCTGATAACCATAACGGATTGCCAGGTCCCCTAAACCTCCTCCTCCGACTGCCCCAGCCATGGCGGAATAGCCAACCAGGCTGATCAGAGTCAGTGCGATCCCCAGAATCAGGCTAGGCAGTGATTCCGGGATGAGCACCTTGCTAACCGTCTGCCAATCACTGCTCCCCATCGACTGCGATGCTTCAATCAGACCGCGGGGAACTTCACGCAGCGAGTTTTCCACTACCCTGGCAAAGAAAGGAACTGCAGCCAGTGTAAGCGGGACGATGGTGGCTGTTGGACCAATGCTTGTTCCAACAAGCGCCCGTGTGAATGGGATAAGAACTACCAGCAGGATGATAAAAGGCAAAGACCGGGCAAGATTTACGACAAAACCCAATACTTTGTTCAGTGTTGGGCGTGCTCTGAGACCATTTTCTCCAGTGACTATCAACAAAACGCCTAAAGGAAGCCCGAGGACGACCGTAAACAATGTAGAAACACCGACCATGTAAACCGTGGTCAAACTGGCTTGCCAGAGCCTGGGCATCCATTCGCCAATATTCATTTTCTCACCTCCACGCGTAATCCTCTTTCCTGCAGGTAAGTCAAAGCTTCCGGAATTTGTGAACCCTTAAGTTCCACTTGCAGTTGCCCAACACGGCGTTTGCCGATTTGTTGGATGTTGCCACCCAGAAAGTTGACATCCACCTCAAATTTTCGAATCATGCTTGCCAAAATTGGCTCATCGGCGGCATCACCTAAGAAAGTGATGGCAGCCTGGATTGCTTCCGGATCGAGTAACGCTTCCTGGATAGGCGGAAAAAATGCCTTCGATAGGCGGCTGTGGGGGTCAGTGATCAGGTCAATAATCGACCCCGCTTCAAGCAGGTAGCCGTTTTCAAGGATGGCGACGTGGTCGCATACTTTTTTGACGACTTCCATCTGGTGGGTGATTAGCAGAATGGTTAATCCCAATTTTTGGTTGAGATCCACCAACAATTCAAGAATCGAATCCGTGGTGGTGGGGTCCAGGGCAGAAGTAGCTTCATCTGAGAGCAGCACCTTGGGATGGTTGGCAAGGGCGCGCGCAATCCCGACACGCTGTTTTTGCCCACCGGAGAGTTGCGCCGGGTAAGCGTCAGCTTTGTCCTCCAAACCGACCAAATTTAACAGCTCTTTTACCCTGGCATCCCGTTCTGATTTTGAGATACCGGTTATTTCCAGAGGGTAGGCAATATTTTCAGCACTGGTGCGTTGAGAGAGCAGGTTGAACTGTTGAAAGATCATTCCCATACCCTGACGGGCTTTTCGGAGGGCGACAGCATCAAGCGCGGTGATTTCCTCACCATTCACCCAGATGCGACCACGCTCCGGGACCTCGAGACGATTAACACACCGAACCAGCGTGCTTTTTCCAGCCCCGCTTGTACCCACCACACCATAGATCTGACCAGATCCAACCTCAAGCGAAACCTCATGCAACGCATGCACGGAAGCCTTGCCATCGATGAAACTTTTGGAGACTTTCTCAAGTTTGATCATATCAATTGAGAGGGGTGGGTGATTTTTTCACCTACCCCTATACATTCCTTAGTTACCAAAAGCAGGCAGAACAGATCCAGCATACTTTTCTTCGATGAAAGCCTTGACTTCAGGTGAAGTCAATAACCCTACCAACTTTAAGATCGCTTCGGTATTCTCATTGCCCTTTTTGACCGCCAGAATGTTGACGTACGGGTTGTTGTCGCCAGATTCGAGCGCCAGAGCATCTTTTGAGGGCACCAAACCGCCTTCCAGGGCATAGTTGCCATTGATGACAGCCAGAGCAGCATCATCCAGCGCGCGGACCAACTGCGCGGCCTCCAACTCTGTGATTTTCAGATTTTTCGGGTTATCTACGATATCAGCTACAGTCGCAGTGAAGCCCGCGTCCGGTTTAAGCGTAATCAATCCATTGGCAGCCAGCAGGTTGAGTGCCCGACCGCCGTTGGTGGCATCATTGGGAATCGTCACCACGGCACCATCAGGGACCTCATCCAAATCGGTTATTGTTTTGGAGTAAATGCCTAATGGTTCAATATGGATACCAGCGACTGAGACCAGGTCGGTTCCGCGTTCGGCATTAAAGTCTTCCAGGTAAGGCAGATGCTGGAAGAAATTGGCATCTAATTGTCCATCATTGAGAGCCAGGTTCGGCTGCACATAGTCGGTAAATTCGACGATTTCAATCTCAAGACCGACCGCGGCAGCCAGATTGTCCCGAACGTATGCCAGAATTTCGGCATGAGGGACGGGAGAGGCACCGACTTTGACTTTGAGGGGTGTGTTTTCTGTAGGTGTTTGGGTCGGTGTACAGGCAGTGACCGCCAGAACAAGAAACAGGCAAAGGCTGAGGATCGTAACGTGTTTACTTGATAAAGAGTGTTTCATTTCTTCTCCAATTTGTATAAATTTTTAGAACAAAAAAGCCACCGAGGATTCGGTGGCTTGTGTTAGTGTAATTGTCACCGAACCTTCATCAAACGAAGAGCGGTGACCGCTTGTGTGTCAGGAGGTGGCTTGGCTCCCGGCGCACAAAACGTGCCACCGCCGGGGCATGACCATAGAATGAAACGAAACAAGCTGGTTTGTAAGCATAGGCAGGATAATACCTTTTTGACAGGTTTGTGTCAAGAAGCTGGGACCAATTTGTATAGGTGTTCAGTAAAAGTTCTTATGCCCGATTTAGCTTGTGGTTGGTAAACAAGGCTATCAGTAAAGGCAGGATAATTGCGACCAGGATCGTCCCCACCAGGTAAGAGGTCTCGGTCAATTGCAGCACAAGCAAGATGTTGAGGAAGATTAATGCGAGCAGGATCACAACCTGGTAAGCAATGGTGGTTACATCCAATAACGATTTCCAATCCTGCTTGGTTGAAGCAGCAGGATTGCTTTGTGAGAGTTTTGCAACGAAAGGTAGGCTGTTTTCCCTGACCGCCACCGAATATGCCAGCCAGGTAAAAACCGCCCAGTTGATGAAAACAACTGCAACGATGATGAAGCTGGTTTTAACTTGATTTTCGATGGTTGGGTGTAACAGTGCTTGAATTGCCAGGGTAAGCCCCATCGATAAGTTGATAAAGAATAAATACTTCTTGTTCAT
>JBCFBG010000091.1:0-3428 GCA_038562515.1 Anaerolineaceae bacterium | reverse complement strand
TTCACGCCAAGCACAAACCGACCTTCGTTGAGCGTATGCGCCGGGATAACACAACGGCTGGCGTACACGCCTTTGGGTCGGGAGGTGAATTCACGGAAGAGTTCTTCGGAGTCGGTATCAAAACTGGTAAAAATTGGTTCGCCGCGGGTTGTAAACAAATAATAACCTACGCGCAAGCCGGTGATGTCTTCAGTTAGCTCGTATTCAATCTCAACCATAACGGGGTCAACCGACCTGACAGAATCGGAGACTCGCCCATCTTTATCGACAATGCGGATCGCCAACGGCTTGAAGGGCGCGCTGCTTGCGGGGATTTCGTCTTCCTCCCAGAAGCGCTCGCCCATCTTGGAAAGCCCGCGGTTGAGGTAAAAATCGACTGCTTCTGATGATGGCGCGCGCATTAGCACTTTGCCCTTGTCCAGTACGATCGATTCCTGGGTCAGGCGCGAAATCGCAGACATGTTATGGCTGACGAACAAAACTGTTCGCCCGGAATCGGCAACGTCGCCCATTTTGCCCAGGCATTTCCGTTGAAAATCGGCATCCCCAACTGCCAGCACTTCATCTACGACCAGAATCTCAGGTTCCAGGTGCGCCGCCACGGCAAACGCCAGGCGCAAATACATACCGGAAGAGTAGCGCTTGACAGGCGTGTCAATAAATTTTTCAACTTCAGAGAAGTCCACAATCTCATCAAAACGGGCTTCAATTTCCCGTTTTTGCATTCCAAGGATCGCGCCATTCAGGAAAATATTTTCGCGTCCGGTCAGTTCAGGGTGAAAGCCTGTGCCAACTTCAAGCAGAGAGCCAACCCTACCGCGCAATTCGCCGTAACCTTCGGTTGGGTCAGTGACACGGGAGAGAATCTTCAGCAAAGTGCTCTTCCCAGCTCCGTTTCTACCAATTATGCCCAGTGCTTGACCTTGTTTGACATCAAAACTGACATCACGCAATGCCCATATTTCTTCCTTCTTGCTTTTGTTGCCGCCCTTGCGAAAGAGATTGCCCAATTGTTGCGTTTGACTGACGATAAGGTCGCGCAGTGTATCCTGACGCTCCTGGAAGGCGCCAATGTTGTAGCGCTTGCCGATACCGCGAACAATGATGGATGTGTCTTTTTCCATGCTACACCACATCCGCGAAGGTTTTTTCCATGCGCCGGAAGAAGAACAACCCGCTAATAAGCAGCACAATCACCGCAACGGAAGAGAACAAAAGGGTCATATCGGGCGGGGTTCCGCCAAAAAGTGCCCAGCGGAAGCCTTGCACCACCCCAACCATCGGGTTGAGACTGTATATATATCGAATCGTTCCTTCAGGTATGATCGTGATCGCGTAGACGATCGGGGTGGCATACATCCAGATCTGCAGCAAAAAGGGCACCATTTGCTGAATGTCACGATATTGAACATTGAGAGCAGAGAGCCATAAACCGACTGCCAGGGCAGCCAGAACAGTCAGCAGGGTAAGCGGAATCAGCCAAAGTGCTGTCCAGGTCAGGGGGACCTTGTAAATTGCCATGGCCGCGAACAAGATGATCAAAGAAATCCCGAAATCGACCAAAACGGCTAAGACCGAGGAAAGCGGGATGATCACACGGGGGAAATAGATCTTGGTGATCAGGTTGGCGTTGCCCACCAGGCTGATGCTGCTCTTCTGCAGTGAAAGTTGGAATAAATGCCAGGGGAGCAGTGCTGCCAGGGTGAAAACCGGGTAAGGCAAGTTGCCACTATCAACTTTGAGCAGGTAGCCAAAGACAATTGAGGTGATCGCGGTGGTCAAAACCGGCTGCAGGATCGCCCAGGCGATACCCAGGGCGGCTTGCTTGTAGCGCACCTTGATATCTCGCCAGGTGAGGAAGTAGATCAACTCGCGGTAATACCAGAGTTCCTGCAGGTCGATGCCCAGCCAGCCTTTGGCTGGTTTGATGGTGACCACCTGGTTGGATGCGAGCGGTTTAGCCTCGACCATTTGCCCTTTCATTAGCGTACCATGCTATGGTACGGCGGAGACCGGCTTCAAAGTTCGTTTTGGCTTCGAATCCAAATCGTTCTTTGGCACGGGTAGTGTCGAGTTTACGCCTGGGCTGCCCGTTGGGTTTGCTGGTATCCCAGCGGATCTCGCCTTCGAAGCCTGTCAGACGGGCAATCAGCTCGGTCAGATCCTTGATAGAGATCTCAAAACTGGACCCAATATTGACAGGCTCTGAACTGTTGTAACGCATGGTTGCGAGGGTAATGCCCTCAGCAGCGTCGTCAACATAAATAAATTCACGTGTCGGAGAGCCATCGCCCCAGGCTACGATCTCGGAAGCGTTCTGTTCTTTGGCTTCCAGGCATTTTCGGATCAGGGCGGGGATGACGTGCGAACTGGCCGGGTTGAAATTGTCGCCGGGACCATAGAGGTTCACGGGTAGAAGGAAAATGGAGTTGTAACCATACTGCTCGCGGTAAGCCTGCGATTGCACCAATAGCATTTTCTTTGCCAGACCATATGGCGCGTTCGTTTCTTCAGGATATCCGTTCCAGAGGTCTTCTTCTTTGAAAGGAATCGGGGTGTACTTGGGGTAGGCGCAAATGGTACCGACCGCAACAAATTTGGCAACACCCTTCTGCCAGGCATGGTGGATGAGCTGGACGCCCATCATCAGGTTATCGTAAAAGAACTCGCCCGGCTTTTCACGGTTGGCACCGATCCCGCCCACTTTGGCTGCCAGGTGGATGATCACATCGGGCTTGGCATCATCAATCATGCGCAGGATGTCGGCTTCTTTTACCAGGTCATATTCCGGGTAAGTCGGCACGAAAATATCGTTCGCACCGTGTTCTTTTAATTTTTCAATCAAATGAGTGCCCAAAAAGCCGGCACCACCAGTAACGCAGACGCGTTGATTGGAAAGGTCCAATTCCTTATCCATGATCACCTCGATTTATGTTTTCAGAAAGGTCTGCATTAGTTTGCGCAGCCTCAGGTAATTTTAGTGCAAGTTTAATACCTTCGATATGGATTTGTGGCGCGTGTGCGTCATTCGTCACCGCCACGCCTTGCTCCAGGCAGGTCAGTCGCACAACCTCAGCCACCTCGTCTTCACCCAACACGTTCACGCTCTGGTAGCCGGCACTTTCAAGCTGCTCCAGGCACAGATTGGTGCGCTCGCGCACCCGGCGGTAGAGGTCGAACGAGTTTTTAATATAATCGACGGTCAGGGCAGCACGCAGGGCAATGCCCTCGGGAGTGATGATGTAGCGCAGCTTTTTACGCTGGGCACGCTTAACCTTCACGTAGCCCTTGGCGATCATGCGTTTGAGGTGCCAGTTGATGGTGCCCACCGCCACGCCAAGTTCATCTGCCAGCGTGAGCTGGCTGATGTCTGGGTTAGCTTCGATGTGTGTGAGCATCTGCAGCGCCCGCGTTGATTCTTCGGTAGC
>JBCFBG010000090.1:0-3466 GCA_038562515.1 Anaerolineaceae bacterium | reverse complement strand
ACCAGCCAAAACCCCGAAGACACCTACCAGGCGCTCGAAAAATACGGGGTCGACCTGACGGCATTGGCTCGCCAGGGCAAAATGGACCCAGTGATCGGGCGTGACGAAGAAATCCGCCGTACGATTGAGATTCTCAGCCGGCGCACGAAGAACAATCCCGCCTTGATCGGCGAACCCGGTGTTGGCAAGACTGCCATCGTCGAAGGGTTGGCGCAGCGTATCGTCAACCGCGATGTACCGGAAGGCTTGAAAAATAAACGCATCGTGCAGTTGGATATGGCTGCCATGGTGGCGGGGGCGAAGTATCGTGGTGAGTTTGAGGAGCGCCTCAAAGCAGCTCTCAAGGAGGTAACTGAGTCTGATGGGCAAATCATCCTTTTTATCGATGAGATGCACACAGTCATCGGGGCAGGTTCTGCTGAAGGCTCCATGGATGCCGGCAACATTCTCAAACCAATGCTGGCACGCGGTGAATTGCATCTGATCGGCGCCACTACCACGAACGAATATCGTAAATACGTAGAAAAAGATGCTGCCCTCGAACGCCGCTTCCAGCCGGTTTATGTGGCTGAGCCTAACGTTGAAGACACAATCAGTATATTGCGCGGTTTGAAGTCAAAATACGAGGTGCATCATGGAGTGCGGATCACCGATTCAGCTGTGATTGCCGCTGCAACCCTTTCAAATCGTTACATTACGGATCGCCATTTGCCGGATAAAGCCATCGACCTGATCGATGAGGCTGCAGCGCACCTGCGCACCGAGATCGATTCCAAGCCCCAGGCTCTGGATGAGGTTGACCGGGCAATTATGCAGCTTGAAATCGAAAAACAGGCTCTGCAAAAAGAGAAGGATAAAGCTTCGCAGGACCGGCTCGAAAAGATCGAGCAAGATTTGGCAGACCTCGGTGAGAAATCGAAGGCGATGACTGCCCAATGGCAGACAGAAAAGGAAGCCATCGAGAACTTCAAGGCTTTGAAAGAAAAGTTGGACGAAGCCCAGCACGAAATGGAACAGGCCGAGCGCAATTCCGATCTCGAAAAAGCATCCCGTCTGCGTTATGGCACGATCCGCGATCTGCAAACACAAATTGGTGAAGCAGAAGCCAAACTCAAGAGCCAGCAGGAGCACGGTGCTTTGCTGAAAGAGGAAGTGGATTCTGAAGAGGTCGCCGATGTGGTCGCGAAATGGACCAGCATCCCCGTCAGCCGCCTGCTGGAAGGCGAAATGGAAAAGCTTTTGCATATGGAAGAACGCTTGCACGAGCGTGTGGTCGGGCAGGACGAAGCTATCAATGCCGTATCCAACGCAGTGCGGCGGTCGCGTTCCGGCTTGCAGGACCCCAACCGCCCGATTGGCTCGTTTATCTTCCTCGGTCCCACCGGTGTCGGCAAGACCGAACTGGCGCGCGCCCTGGCAGAGTTTTTATTTGACGATCAAAACGCCATGGTACGAATCGACATGAGCGAATACCAGGAACGCCATACGGTCAGCCGGTTGTTTGGTGCACCCCCAGGATATGTAGGCTATGAAGAAGGCGGCCAGCTCACCGAAGCAGTGCGTCGCCGCCCATACAGCGTGGTTTTGTTCGATGAGATCGAAAAAGCCAACCCAGAGATTTTCAATGCCCTGTTACAGGTGCTGGATGATGGACGCATGACTGATGGGCAGGGACGCACGGTCGATTTCCGCAACACCTTGATCATCATGACCAGCAACCTGGGCAGCCAATTGTGGATGAACGACGAGACTGGTCAACCCAGGCAGGTCAGTCGGGATGAGGTCGTGGATATTTTGAAGAATTTCTTCAGACCTGAGTTTTTGAACCGAGTCGATGAAATTGTGGTCTTCAAGCCGCTCACACGCGAAAACTTGGGCGAGATCGTTGGCATCCAGCTGCAGCATGTCAGCGATTTGCTCGCTGATCGTGGTCTCAAGCTCGAAATCAGCCCTGCTGCGATGAACTGGCTGGCGGATGTAGGTTACGACCCCGAATTCGGTGCCCGACCGTTAAAACGCACAATTCAGAGGGAAGTGCAAGACCCGCTTGCTCTCAAACTGCTGAGTGGTGAATTTAGCGAGGGCGACACGATCAAAATCGACCGCGCTGAAAGCGGTTTGAGTTTTACAAAAAATTAAAGATTTGTTATCTGGAACAGATCCCGGTTATTGCCTAGAAAAGGGAGACCCTAAAAGGTCTCCCTTTTCTTGAATTAGAACTCAAAAGAGGCTTCTGCCAATCAACAAACGAGAAAACAACACTGTCTGTAAAGCGGTTCTTTTTGGTTTCACCGTCTGTAAGGGTTCTCTACTCCAGTTATCAGGAAAGTGGGTAAAATTTAATAAATTATTCAAAAAATATTATGCGCAAAGACTCAGATTATCTCTCGTTTTTCACACTGATATTTACACTTTTCCTGGCAGCTTGCCAGACTGTGCCTACACTCTCTCCACCGACCAAACCCTCCCCAACAACAATCCAGGCAGCAACTGCGACTGCAGAACTTCCACAAGAATCCACCCCAACTGTCACCGACGAATCTCCTGTTTTTGTCTATCAGCTAAATCCAGATCTGCCCATCAGCCTGGGTCAATTGGTTGAGCAGCAAAATCTGCCGATAACGCAAGGCAATTCTAATGAAATCGTTTATACCTTCGATTTCAATGATAATAACCCCGTTGGCAATTGGGTCTATGCCCTGGTAGCACCCTTCCCCACGGTGACTGACGAGGTCAGTCACGACTGGCTGCTAAAACTCTGGCAAGGGCAGCCTGAAGGCGAGATCACCAACCTGCTGGTCAGCGAAGAGGACCTGCTGGCCCTTACCAGCATTTTGGGGGCATCCGGTTTGTCAGTTTTAAGTACACCAAAAGACAAATTACTCGAAAGCGCCTGGATCTCTCAGAACACATGGGCGATCATCCCCTTTGAAGAAATCGAGCCTCGCTGGAAGGTCTTGAGTATTGACGGACAATCCCCCGTTCACAAGGGTTTTCAGGTCGATCAATATGCTCTCAATGTACCGGTTTCAGCCAGCCTGCTTGAACCCGGCGAGACCTTCAGCCTACCACCCGAATTGGCTGCTTTTCAGTTTTCAAATCTTGATCCATCCAAAATCACGACCGTAATGCTCACAGGTGTCACTGCCATGGTGCGCGCCACCGCGGTTGGGATGGACGAGCGCGGCGTGCTTGTACCAGGCGAGTTGATTGCCTCCGTAATGCAGGAGGCGGACATTTTGCATATCAGCAACGAAGTACCCTTCGCTAGATATTGCCCACCGCACACTGCGGGCAATTACCTGGTCTTTTGTTCACCCGAAAATTACATGGAGCTTCTACGGTATGTCGGTACGGACATCGTAGAGTTGACCGGCGATCACTTCCAGGATTATGGTGAAGAGAGCATGCTCTATACCCTCGAGCTTTACAAGAATGAGGGTTGGCCAGTATACGGCGGAGGCAA
>JBCFBG010000020.1:0-34725 GCA_038562515.1 Anaerolineaceae bacterium | reverse complement strand
CATTTCAGTTGCGGTTGGGATTACATCAGTTGAGACACTGGGCAACACCAGGGGATCAGAAATCGGTTTCTGAAAAAATGGTTTCAACCAGGTAAACCAAACGGATACCAGGATGAAGGCCAAGCCTATGGCAACCAGGCCAATGATCTGCCATTTGTTAATTTTTCTGTGGTTGGTTGCAGGAACACTCGCGTTTGGGTCCGTCTGGATGGGTTGTGTATCGCTCATATTTTTCTTTCTATCCTTAAAAACTGCTGTCTCCAGCAGCTATCCATCAATCTAAAGAACGATTTTACCATGGTTCAAGGATGGGATTTTTGGAGGTGTTTTCATTGAATCAACCCAAGCGATCTCTGGACAAATTCCACCACCTCTGTATGCGGAATCAACACTTGTGCTCCTGTTTCGGTCGTGTATGGATGAAACAAATTGTCAGGGATAGGTAAAATTTGGATGTCCGAATTTTTGATATTCTTGGCAAGGCAATAAAAACTGTACATGTCGTTCAAACCAAGATCAGTTTGGGTGGTCTTATCTTTCATCAGGGCGGTCAATATTTCGAAAACCATTTTGGGAGAGATGCCTGCGCGTACTTTATCCAGTATTGCTCTCAGAATTATTGTTTGGCGGTTGATGCGTTGGATGTCAGAATCAAATTCTCGGATTCGCATGAAATTAACAGCTGTTTCACCATCCATTTCGTAGGTTCCAGGTAGAAAGGTGTACTCGTAATCCTGTGCTCTTTCTTCTACAACAACTGTCACTCCCCCAATTGCGTCAATGTATTTGCCGATCTCATCATAGTAAAGCACAAATTGGTCGTCGATTTGGACTCCAAAGTTATAGGTGAGATTTTTTGCTACCGATGCAGCCCCAGTTCTATTCCCAAAAAAATATTCGCCATAACCAAAAGTGGCATTGATTCGCCCATAATTGATTCCAAACTGTTCAAATCCAACGATAGGAACGTAAAAATCCCGGGGGATCGAAGTCATTCGCACTGTTGCATTCTGAAAATCAACTCTAATCAGCCGAATACCATCTGCCTGGGCATGCTTGTCAACGCCCAGCAACAAAAGAGTTAATGTATCAGTTCGACCACAAGTTCCATCTTCTTCAGTAAAGGGAACTGGTGTCGTGGTTGCCTCAAGTGTCTCTTCGGTGGCTTGCAATGCTGCTGGCGTAAACTCCACAGGAGCATCACCAGAGTTTTCTGGGAGGATTTCTGTGTCGGGGTTGACTGGCGTGGGTGCCACCTGCGTTGCAGGTTCATTTACCAAGGGTACCAACACCTGTCGGGGGATGTTGCAGGCTGCAACAACCAGGATTAGTGCGATCGAAAGGATCGAGGCAAGTAAAGCGGGTCTACGCGCAGTGTGATTCTTCTTTTCCATCAGGTTTTGACTCTTTCCTGGCTCCATGTACGCCTCCGCCCCTCCGACAAGCGTGTTGTCAGTTGAGGATAACTGGTCAAATTTCTTACAAAATCGAACTAATTAGTTCGCCTTTTCACTTTATCAGCATCAATCTGTATCCGGACAGTTTGTCCTCTCAGGAGGGAAAGCAACACAGCTACACGATCCTCGCCGTTAATGCACTTCTCAAACCGAGCTTCAATCCCATTCAGGATTGGGTCATCGATCCAAACTCTATCGCCTGGTATCAACTGCACGGAACGGCAGTCGACCTTGCGATTCTCTCCACCCACCTGGCGTTGGATAACCTCAATCAACCTATCGGGTATTGGCGCCGGAATACCATCGAAACTAACCAGTCCAACAACACCCCGCAAGAGGCCAATCCTTGTAGCATATAGATCGCCAAGCCCACCCTTTACGAACATATATCCTGGAAAAAAAGGCTTTTGCTTGCTTGCGCGTGGATTTACTGGCTTGACGTCGATTTGTGGGAAATAAGTCTCAATGTTTCGATCTTCCAGTTGGATAAATACAATATGTTCAAAATTTGGTTTGCTGCGGAGCGCATACCAACAAGTTTGGTTTGTAATTGTTTCTTCTTCGGCTTTAATTTGCATAACCAACCCTACTTGCCCACATAAAAAGGGAAATGTGACAATTCGATAAATTTATACCAACCTGTCAATATTATACAATCAAAATCCTTAATGGTTGTTTTATAAAATTTTTCAATCGTCCGGCCAGCCTTATGATATATTTTTATGAGAGAGGTGTTGCATGCAAAGAGAAATTAACCTGGCTTTAGGTGGTGGTGGTGTCAGAGGGGTGGCACATCTGGGCGTTGTTCAATGCCTGTTGGATCATAATTACAAAATCAACGGGATCGCCGGCACAAGTGCAGGCGGTTTATTCGGCGCAGCCATTGCAGCTGGAAACCTGCCTCGTGATATTGCGGCTGCTGTTGACGGTTTTTTTGGAGAATCCAGTTTTCGGTCAGGACTCCGGTCCACCTCCTTTTCTCTCATCGGCACATCAGGGATGGTGAATGCACTTGAGCCTTTCTTACAGGGCAAGACATTGCAAGATTTGGATATTCGTTTTGTAGCAACTGCCGTTAGTCTGAAAACCGGGCAAGAGATTGTGATCAAAGACGGAGACGCCATGCAAGCAGTTCTCGCAACCATCGCGATTCCTGGCATCTTCCCCAGCCAGGGTGATCTGATTTTGGTCGATGGTGGAATTCTCGATCCGGTTCCCATCGATTCAGCCCGCGAATTCGACCCAAGTTTGCCAATTGTTGCAGTAATGCTGCACAAACAACCTCAGGATTACAGCCTTGATAATATCAAAGTACCTCTTGAAGACAGCCTGATCGAGCCGTTGGCTAAGACAATCTCAAAAACCAGGATCGGCGAACTAATGCGCCACCTGACTGCTACTGTTGATGTGGTGAGCAATAAGTTGAGTGAGCTGAGAATTGAAATTTCCAAACCTGATGTGTTGGTTGAACCGATTGTGGGACATATTGGCTTGCTTCAAAAAGTTGAAACCCAACCCTTGTTCGACGAGGGTTACCGGGCTATGGAAGAAAATTTGGAAAATTTGGACAAAGCCTATTCGATCGTGAATTCCTTCCGAAGAATCTCAAAATATTCTCGCTCGCAAAAGTAGGATATTTCAACCGCGTCGTAAGGTTGCAATGAGAGTCAGAAACAACCCAAAACCAGCCAAAACGACAATAACATAGCCAATGGGAATGCCACCTGTCGTTGTTCCACCTACTTCAGCAGGATAGGTTGGGATCTGAAGAGCTGGCGGCTCTGTATAGGTTGGCAACCTGCTCGGTATAGCGGTGATGATGAACTGGGCTGCCAGTGTTGGGTCGATAGTCTTGGTGATCGAAGGTGTTTCAGTAGGCGGCGGTTGCAACATCGGCAAGGAACCGCCGAATACCTCCACGCGGTTCAAAACGATCCAACCGCGGTTATCAGGTGCGCCAGCATAGTCGATCATAACGTAATCGCCATAATAGCCATAAGCTTTTGCTTCCTGCCCAACCAGGAATACACCAACTCTCGTCGAGGTGGAATTGGGAAAACTACGTACATTCAACGGATTTTCCGGATCACCAATAGCCCGGACGTATAAGCCACGGGGCGAGCTGGTCACCGTTGGAATAGAAAGAGTCGGAAATTGAGCCCAAACTGAACGGTTCAGGTTAGGCGACAGGCTCATGAAGAGCAACACGATCAGTGCTATCATCCCTGCTGCAAATCGAATGGTTTTGTTCGTAACCTTTTTCATCTTCAGACCTTTAAACATTCCGATTATAATCTACTCCAGTACACCTGTTAGAAGAGAGCACATGACCACACGCATCTATCATGGAGAGATTGAACCCCGCCAGATCGCTAATAACCTTAGTGCTGAATTTCATCGTGGGAATTACCAGGTTCAGCAAATCGGTGATAAAGACAAGCTGGCAGTACAGATTGCGACCCGACAAAACCGAAGCTCCGGTGGGCGGACTGCCATGACAGCCACCATCTCGAGGGTTGCAGATGGGTTGAGCATCACTCTTGGGCAGCAAAATTGGTTTGGGTTGGCTGCAAGCCTGGGTTTCTCTGCTCTGAGCGCTGTCCGCAATCCAATTTCGTTGCTCAATCGCCTTGATGATATCGCCCAGGATGTGGAATCAATCACCCTTGAAGACAAGATTTGGGAAGTCGTTGATCGTACTGCTCGGGAATACGGCACCGGACAAGCTTTATCCGCCCGTTTAAGCCGAACCGTTTGTCCCTATTGTCTTACCGCCAATGAAATTGCGGCTGGTCGCTGTATTGCTTGTGGCGCACCTCTTGGTGAAGTTCAACCAATCACTTGTTCCAATTGCGGGTTCGTTGTCCAAAAAGATGAAAGTATCTGCCCGAATTGTAAAAGCCGATTGAAGTAAGCAATCCAAATTATCAGTTTACTTTTTCGTTGAATTAAGGAAATTATGATCAGAATTATTGCCGACACTACTTGCAGCATACCAGTTAAGGAAATGCAACAACTGGGAATCGACTTCGTTCCTCAGATTATTACATTTGAAAAGACTTCTTATCGGGACGATTTTGAATTGACCACGGAAGCATTTTTAGAAAAACTGCGAGCATCAAAAGATCTGCCTGGCACTGCAGCACCACCTCCTGCGCTTTACAACCCCATCTACGAAAGAATTCTCAATAATGGCGACATCGCCTTAGTCCTTACTCCATCAGCAAAATTAAGTGGTACATTCCGTTCAGCCACAATTGCTGCCGATGATTTTAGCAGCGATCAAATTCACATCCTCGATACGAAAACCATCACCGGAAACCTGGGCACCATCGTCATAAAAGCCAAAGAATGGGCAGACCAGGGCATGGGCATCAGTGAGTTAACTGAGCGTATTGAGGATCTGGCAGCTCGAGATCAGACATACTTCCTGGTCCCCACCATGGAGTATCTGCACAAAGGTGGAAGAATTGGTGGGGCAGCAAAACTGATCGGAACTTTGTTGCAGATCGTTCCAATTCTAACGCTTCGTGACGGGGGTATCGAAGTTTTTGATAAAGTCCGCTCATTAAAGCAAGCTGTCAACAACCTCGTGGATTTAAACACCTCCATTTGTGAAAACAACCCGGAGGCATACCTCACAATCGGGCAATGCGATTCGCAGGTGCTTCTTGACAAGATCACAAGTCAGCTCCAGGAACGCCTTAAAATGGATGAAATTCCTGCCTACACCGCTCCACCCGCGATCGTTGTCCACACAGGTCCAGGGCTGGTTGTAACCAGTTGTTTTTCAAGGCCAGGGTAATAATTAGCCGACAAGCCTGATCCTCCTGGCAGATAAACTTTTCATTCCAACCTTGCTCCGCCTTCTCCAGCATGATGCTGGGAGGATAATGAAGTGGACTGGTTTCTGATCTCGAATTCCACCATTCACCTGAAGGTAGCAACCTCGCTGGCGACCTTGCTTTTGCCGCATTTTGCCCCTGTCAATTTAATAAATTAGGCAATTACGCCCAAAGATCTGGGTGGTTGCGGCGGATCGAACCAAAACTATTTGCCGCGATGATAATGTGATCGATCAGTCGAATATCCAATATTTTCCCGGCCTCGATCACCGCTCGGGTCAGGTTGACGTCCTCTGGGCTTTCACCAGCATTGCCGGAAGGGTGATTGTGCACCAGCGCGATTGCGTACACGTTCTTTCGAACAGCATCTTTAAAGATTTCGCCTACGCGCACTGTTGTGGCGTCCTGGGAACCTTTGTACAATCGTTCTTTTCCCAAAAACCGGTTACGGGAATTGAGTAGCAACACCCAAAGTTGTTCCTGGTTCAACCCCTTCATCTCGAAGCCTACCAGGTCCACGATGTCTTCAGGAGTTTTGACAAAAATGGCAGGGTCTTCACCTTCTTTGGACATTCGATAGCCAACTTCCACTGCTGCTTTTATCCGGGCAGCCTTTGCCAAACCAATTCCTTTGAACTCCATCAGTCGGGAGAGGTCTTCTCTGTGAATGCCACTGAAACCGCCTAAATCGGAAAGAAGTTTGTTTGCCAGGTCAATAGCACTCTCTTCCTGGCTTCCGCTATTTAAAAGGATTGCCAGCAGCTCTCCATTGGTGAGCGCCTGCACACCTTCCGCCTGCATTCTTTCTCTTGGTCGATCGTCCTTTGCCAAATCGCTGATACGGATGGTTTTCTTGTCGTTATCCATGGGCTTATTTTACCTGATGCCCGTGTTATAATGCCTTTCCGGATGGAAATATGCCATGGATTCAGCAACATTTTTAGCTGATTGTTCAAATTTGATAAAAATTTCAGAATTCGTGCGCGCCTACGCCCAAAACCTACCATTTACACCAAAACAAGTTTACGAAATCGACCTGGCAGTAGACGAAGCCTGTTCCAATATCATTGATCACGCCTATAAAGGTATGCCTGAAGGCGATATCCGGCTCTTTCTGAGCCACGATGAGGTTGCCCTCACGATCCTCATTCAGGATGACGGAAGTGGGTTCGAGCTCGACACTGTCCCCTTACCAGACCTCACCGGACCACTGGAAGAACGACGTGAACGTGGCTTGGGTGTATTCCTGATCCAGGAGTTGATGGACGAGGTTATCCACGAACCGAATACGGGTAATGGCAATCAACTCACGTTGGTCAAAAATTTCCCAACCTCACAACCAGCCACCACTCTCAAACGAAATAACGCTTCTCTGCCTCTGGAAACGCTTCGCATCATCGCGGAGATCAATCGTTCGATCAGTAGCACCCTTGACCTCGATCAATTGCTGCAAGAAGTGACTCGATTGATCCATACCCAGTTTGGATATCCGCTCGTACATCTTTTTCTGGTCGATTATGTTCCGCAAATGATGGTTTTTAAAGCCGGTAGTGGCATCAAAGCCGCTTATTACGAAGAAAATGAAGTATCCTATCCAATCCAGACCATACCCGGCTTGATCCCACTCGCAGCCCGAACGCGAAATATTCAGCTTTCAAATGACATTTCCTCTGATCCCAACTACCGGCCAGACTCTCGCCACGATACCATGATTGGATCAGAACTATGCCTTCCTTTACAGTTCCAGGGAGAAGTGTTGGGTGTACTGGATGTTCAAAGCGAAAAACCCAATGCCTTCTCCAGCCAGGATGTGGAACAACTTGAGATCCTCTCTCAATCCATCGCTATCGCTTTGCGTAATGCCAGTCTTTATCGAACCGCACAATGGCGTCGCAATTTGGCAGAGCGATACCGTGAGACCGCCGAAAAGATTTCCCGCAATGTTGACCTGCAAGAATTAGTTTGTTACGTTATCGATCAAATCCCGACCATCTTGCCGGTGGAATTTATTGGATTCTGGCGAAAAAACTCAAAACAAGAGGGATTGACTTTGAGCGATTCCTGGTGCAGGCAACCCGAGTTGTGTCAAGCAGAACCGCTTCAGAAAATTGAACAGGGTGTTTGGTTTTCCCAGGTATCCAGCCAGGAAAATGGAATATTGAAACCTGCTGACGTGTTGAGCGACCCTGTTCAGGAGCAGTTGAATTTGCCGTCCGATTTCTCGGCCGTGGCTTCCCCGGTCAGTTACCATCAGCAAGAATATGGAGTATTGACCTTTCACGCCAGTTCTGCTGGGCGTTATGGACCGGATTCGGTCAATATTTGTTCTACTTTCGCTGACTACATCGGCACTGCTTTGGACAAGCAGCGGGTTGAAGGTGAAAAAGTTAAACAAGCCTGGCTAACATCCATCTTGCTCGATTTGGCGATAGAGACTAAAAATCTGACAAACCTGGAAGAACTGACGAGCAAGATAGGACAGATCCTGATTGAGTTGATTGGTGGAATCGCTGTGGGACTTGTCTTGGAGACTGAGCAAAAGGATACGATCAGCTTGCCCAACCTCCATTGCCCACAAATTTTATGTCCTTTTACTGCTCTTCCCCTTTATTTCAACCGCAAGGAACTGATTGGTTCTACCGACCTGGTTCCACAACTATCGGTTGCACGTGCTGGTGATTTTCCTGAATTAATTCACTTGTTACCTCAATTGATTGAAAACGGCACAGTCCTCGCTTTCCCTCTGCAAACACAGGATCAAACTCTTGGTTATTTGCTCCACCTCAGCAATGATGCCTATACGCAAGCAGAGCCTGAAGAGGTTTTGGAAAAAGAGCGATTTGATATCCTCAAAGGGATCTCACAGCAAGCTGCGATCAGCCTCCAAAATATCCAGATGCTTGAGGAAAAGAAGGAAGAGAACCGACTTTCATTGCGTTTGCTTGAATTGGGCAACATCATGTCACAAGCCGAAACCTTTGGGGCTGCGCTTGATGCTGCTTGCATGCGAATCATTACAGAGTGCGATATGGAAGGGCTGGCACTGCTTAGCTATCAGCAAGATGCTCATACTTATATTCTGCTTGAAAACTTTATTCGCGACAGTGAGAATCGCTATCTCAAAGGGGAATCAGACATTCAAATCCCCGAAGGTGAAATCGATGGTGTAATCAACAACCTGGGCAAATCCAGCTCCTGGAACGAACTGATCTGCAAAACAAGTGAGACCGACTTGGGTTCGCGAACTTTTCAGCAATTGAAGACCCAGGCTTTCCCCCTTGAAATTGGCGATGAATATTACGGGCTCCTATTGACCTGTGACGAGGAATTCAAATTCAACCACAGAAGAATTGATTATCTCAAGCGGGCTTCAGGACAAATCGCGCTGGTATTTCAAAACCGCCGCCTGCGCATGATTGAACAGCAACGCCGCCAAACGGAACAGGAACTTAACCTGGCGCGCAGGATCCAAAAAACCTTCCTTCCGGAAAAACTGCCGGATATCCCTGGCTACCAATTGGCGGTGGAATGGCAAACCGCCCGCCAGGTTGGTGGTGATTTTTATGATGTTATCCCCTTCGGTGACGGCAGATTCGGCATGATTGTTGCTGATGTTTCTGACAAAGGACTGCCAGCCTCTCTGTATATGACAGTATCCCGAACGCTGTTGAGAGCAGTTTCAAGAGAATTTACATCTCCAGCCCGAACCTTGGAACAGGTCAATCATTTATTACAGCTTGATTCAACTCAATCTTTTTTCGTGACCCTGATTTATTTGATCCTTGACACGAAAAGTGGTGAGTTGACTTATTCAATCGCTGGTCACAATCCTCCTTTTATTCTGGACACCAAGAAAGAATCTGCCACGCAACTTCCAAAAGGAGGTATCGCCCTCGGACTGCTTGAACCCATCACTTTGACCGATGTTAAATTGAAACTTGAGCCAGGTCAGACAATTGTTTTATTTACTGATGGTGTCAGTGAGCCGCACAATACCGAAGGGAAAGAATATGGTCAGATGCGTCTCCAGCAGGTGCTGACCTCAATTACTGTTCTTCACCCTCAGGAAATGATCGTAAAGATTTTGAATGACCTGGAGGACTTCCAGGGGGCAGACTATTTCGAGGATGATCGCACTCTTCTACTTCTGAAACGCAGTTGATTTTATTGAAAGACCAATACTGGGACCGGGCTTAATTCAAGCACTCGATCAACATTCGAGCTGAATAACCTCCCGAGCAAGCCGGTACTACGATATCCACCCATCATCACCGTCGAAATCGAGTTTTCTTCAATCAAACTGACCAGGTTTTCCACCAGTAAAGTAGAAGAAAGGGTAATGGACTGAAATTCCAGGTCAATCGCATCCAGATAGCTTTTTGCGAAACTGAAAGCATCCTGGCTGGATTTACTATCTTTCTCAGGCATCGCAATAAACAGACCACAGCCATATCGGGCGGCATAGTAAACTGCAATATAGAAAGCTTCCCGGCTTTTCTCGTCTTCATCGAGCATTAACAATATGCGGTTTACAGGCGCAACAACTTCCTTGACAAACATAATTGGTCGGCGGCTGCTCTGCAACAAGGTGATAATACCTGAGCCCAGTCGATCAAACACTGCCCCACCTGGAGGGTAGCTAAGCTTTACAACCGTTATGTCGCTGAGCAGCCCATACTCCTGCAAGGTTTTGCTGATATTTCCCGTCATTTTGATAAAACGTCCGCTCATCTCCCGCTCGTTGAGCTGCTGATAAAAAGATGTTTCCAGCTCTGCTTCAGTTTGCTCTGTGGCAAAATCAGTTTCCGCTTTCACGTGCAGTCCTATGATATTTCCATCTTTACAGCGATTAATCATCATTGCTTGTTGTAACGCCAGCAGATCAATATCAGAATGGCTTACTCCGACCAGGATGTCTCTGAAGAGACAATCAGAGGAACCTTCTGCCATGCCACTCACATGCATATCCATTTCGCGGTCAGCTGTTGTGACAACAGTCTTTGTTTGCTTGCCTTTCTGCTTGGCAACAAAATCAACCACATTTTCCGTTTTAAACGAGGTTCCATACTTATCAAGTAGCGCTTGCTGTTTATCAAGCACCCATAAGTACAAGTCGGTAATCGTTAACTCTGGGAATTCATATCGGAGTCCAGATTCTTCGATAATCCTGACAACCGGGGAATAGACATGGTCATACCAATCCACCGCGGCTTCATCAAAACTAACTTCCCTTTTATGGTCAATGCCCATGTAGTACTGGTGAACGACGATATGCTCTTTTAAAAGAGGGTAATATTCAATTCGGTTCAAACTTAGTTCGACCGAGGGCAATATTCTGTCGAGATGAGTATCTTCCAGGAAATCTGCCAACGCAGCTTTCTCGGCCAACTCTTCCAGGGTGAATGAACTTGACAGAGACACCTTCGTTTTAACTTCGGTAACGTAAGCCTCAACACTGTCCAACCCCATTTCCTTGGCAATGGAGATCCGGTGGTTGCCATCCATGACAAAGTATGCTTCCCCAATTTTGTAAAGCGTAACCGGGGGTACGCCAGCGGTGAAAGGGCTGGTCATGGCAGCTTTCACATCCGCCCAACGGGTACTGTCACCGTCACTCAGGGGTCTGAAGTTACGATCAAAATCGGAGGTGCGGTTCACACTCCCGATGATGTTTTTCAAAGCCACCTGTTGTAAACCTAAGTTAGTCTGGCTGACGGCACGCAGCTTGGAAGAGACTTCATCATAAGCAAGCAGATCCAGCGACTCCCCGCGAATTCCCGCCCAAAAACGGTCCAACGCGGCTTTGCTGCGTAAACGGTGAAAGTCTTCCAATGCTTTTCTGTAAGCGTTTCGGTCTTCGTGCATAGTTTTAATTTTACACGCTTGCCAATTTCTTATGTTTTAAAGATGGTGCAAGGTTTTGTTGCTGCTGGTCGACCATTTTTTGGCAGTAGTTTCTTGTAAACCTCCATCGAATAAACAAACCTGAAAGCCAAAAAATGGGGGGTTCCATGCTATAATTTTCTATTCTGAAAGACGCTAAAAGACACACATGGGCAAATTGATCACCTTTGAACCAATCGACTATCTGCTGATAGGTCATGTTACCTCAGACCTGCAAAACGATGGTTCTGGCAAACTTGGCGGTACTGCAAGTTATTCCGGTCTGACAGCAAACAGGCTTGGACACTCAGTCGGCTTGGTCAGCAATTTTGGGAATGATGCCGAAATTGCTGCCCTTTCATCGCTCCAGGTTTTTAACGCCAACAGTGAACTGACAACTTGCTTCAGGAACATCGCGACACCTACCGGAAGACAACAATATTGCTATCAACGAGCCTCAACCTTGCGTGCCGAAGATATACCAGCTGCCTGGCGGACTGCCCAAATTGTGCATCTTGGTCCGGTAGCGGGTGAGATTGACCCTGATCTTTTCTTTACCTTTCCCGGCAGTCTGCTCTGCTGCACGCCCCAGGGAATGCTCCGCCACATCGCTGATGATGGCAAAGTCAGTTTCCAGGACCTCCCAAACAAAGAAGAGCTACTACCGAAAGTGGATGTAGTGGTGCTTTCTTTTGAGGACCTCCAGGGTGATGAGAACCTGATAAGTGAATATGCCAACTTATGCAATTTACTGGTTGTGACAGAAAATAGCAACGGTGCAAGAGTATACTGGAAGCAAGAGTTACGGTTTTTCGATGCGCCAATTAAAGAATCTGTGGACGAAACTGGTGCCGGCGATATTTTTGCGGCTTGCTTTTTCCACCTCTTCCAAGAAACCCGGGACGCCTGGAAAGCAGCCCGTTTTGCTGTGGAGCTCTCCGCAAATTCTGTAACCAGGCACTACCTGGAGAGTGTACCAACTTCAGAAGAAATACTACACGCGAGAGCACAGGTTATCTGATACGAGAGTATGGGAAAAATTTACACAATCGTTAATCAAAAAGGCGGGGTTGGCAAGACTACAACCACCATCAACCTTGGGGCTTACCTTGGTCAATTCGGACGAAAGGTCCTGTTGGTCGATCTTGACCCTCAGGGCAACGCCACTTCCTGTTTGGGAGTTGATCATAACAAAGTTCAGAATGGCACCTATGAAGTCCTTATCGGTGAAAAAAGAGCCAGCGAAACGCTTCTACGCAATAGCACCTTTAAGCTGGATCTAATCCCTGCTACTCCTAACCTGTCAGGTGCAGAAATTGAATTGATCGACTTGCCCAACCGCGACCGCATGTTACGCGAGCGGCTGGAAAGCATCCGGGATCGTTACGACTACATCCTGGTCGACTGTCCGCCCTCTCTGGGTCTGCTTACGCTCAATGGGCTGCTTGCCGCAGTGGACGGCATCATCATTCCGGTGCAGTCTGAATATCTGGCACTCGAAGGGCTCGGACAGCTAACCCGCACCCTGGACCGCATTAAAGGCAACCTTTTTCCGGAACTGGTCATCAGGGGTGTCTTGTTGACCATGTACGACAGCAGAACAAATCTTTCTTCGGATGTAAGAGCCGAAGTACAAAAGTTTTTCCCTTCCAAAGTGTTTGAAAATTACATTCCCCGCAGCATTCGGCTTGCCGAAGCACCTTCCTTTGGCATGCCGATCTCGGTTTACGCTCCCAGGTCATCTGGCGCGCAAGCCTATCGTGAGCTGGCGCTGGAGGTATTAAAAGGTGATGGGGTAGAAATTGGCTCAGGTCAGGAGTAAATTATGGCGAAGAAAAGTGGTTTAGGACGTGGGCTGGATGCCTTGATTCCTGGTTGGGAAGAAACACCAATTGCCGGACCTGGGGACAAAGTTGTTCAGGTTCCGGTTGCCGCAATCAGCCCCAACCCGCACCAACCCCGCAAACAATTTGATGACGAAGCGCTCGAAGACCTTGCAAGTTCCATTCGTGAGCACGGCATAATTCAACCGCTTATCCTGATTCTGGCTCAGGACGCCAATCACTACACCTTGATTGCAGGCGAACGCCGCCTGCGGGCTGCGAAAATTGCCGGTCTGAGTGAAGTTCCTGCAATTATCCGCAGTGCCACCGAGCAGCAGCAATTGGAATTCGCGATCATCGAAAACGTCCAGCGTGAAGACCTGAACCCGCTTGAAAGAGCCAGAGCTTATCAAAATCTACTGGAAGGCTTTTCGCTCACTCATGACGAAATTGCCAGACGAGTTGGCAAGAGCCGGGTTACAGTTACGAACACACTGCGCCTGCTTAACCTGCCCGTCATCGCCCAGAAAGCGCTGATGAATTCCGAAATCTCTGAAGGGCATGCCCGCGCCTTGCTGGGCTTGCCTAACGATCGGGCAATTGAAACCGCCCTTGAGACAGTTGTCTCGTTGAGCCTAAATGTTCGCCAGGCTGAAGCCCTGGTCAGTAAACTGGTTGGCAAGGCTCCGCGCCTCCTCAGCCCAACACCACGCTCGCCAGAGGTTGAAGATCTGGAAAATAAATTAAGGCAATTCTTTCACACCAAGGTGAGCCTGAACAAGGGCGCACGTGGCGGGACGATCAGCATTGCGTTTTATTCTGACGAAGAACTGAACGCAATTCTCGACTCTTTGGGAATCAATGAGTAAGGTAACCCTTTTTTCAAACATTCACTTACCAGCCAATCCTCATCAACAAGGCAACTGCCTGCTTGTTGAGAACGATCAAATCATATTTCTGGGTGATCTTGACCAGGTTCGGGAAATTAGACCCCAAATTCATCACGAGATCGACTTGGCAGGCAAAACCGTTTTACCTGGTTTATGTGACTTCCATTTACACCTTGCATATACCGCAGAAAAACTGGACGCGGTCGATTGTGGAACCGAGAGCCTCCAGGAGTGTCTGGATCGCGTGGCGCAGAAAGCCCAAAACACACCTGCGGGTGAATGGATCGTTGGCTATGGCTGGAATCACAATGCCTGGCAGCCAGCCGGATATGGCACAGCTGCCCAGCTTGATGAGATCAGTGCTCAGCACCCCGTTTTTCTCCACGCGAAATCCCTGCACGCTGCCTGGGTCAACACTCTAGCTTTGCAGAGTGTAGGCATCGATCGAAACACACTGGACCCTGAAGGTGGGGTAATCATGAGGGATGGTAGCGGCGAACCCACAGGTATTTTGCTTGAGAATGCCGCCTTCCTCGCTTCTGACCATCTGCCTAAACCAACTGTTGAAAAAACCGCTCAAAAAATCATGTTGGCACAAGCACATTTTCACAGCCTCGGGCTGACCGCTGTCCACGATTTTGACCGTTTCGAGTCAGCCGAAGCGTTATTGTGGTTGGCTGATCGCGGAAAATTAAAGTTACGAGTCAGCAAGAACCTGCCTTCCGAACAAATTGAGAAGGTAATCGCTGAAAATTGGCGCGAGAAACTCACCCGTCCCCCATTCCTATCCCCTGGTTGGTTGAAGGTGTTTGCCGATGGCGCCCTCGGACCGCAAAGTGCCGCCATGCTGGAACCTTACGAAGGTTCTACCAACAAGGGAATGCTGTTGGTGAATGCGAAAGACCTGGCAGAATTGGGCATTAAGGCTGCTCGTGCTGGTTGGCCGCTTTCGGTGCATGCCATCGGAGACCATGCTATTAGAGAAGTTTTGGATGGCTTCAGTCTACTCAGGCAGTTGGAACGTGACAATGGTTTACCCCCGCTACCTCATCGGATCGAGCATGTCCAAATCATCCACCCCGCCGATCTGCAGCGTATGCATGAACTCGGTGTGATCGCTTCAGTGCAACCCATCCACGCCACTTCAGATATGTTTACAGCCGATCGTTATTGGGGCAAGCGTTGTGAATACGCCTACGCTTATCAAAGTCTGCTCTCACAGGGCATTTCTGTCCGTTTTGGCTCGGATGCTCCGGTTGAAAGTTTCAATCCATTTCAAGGACTCCATGCCGCAGTCACCCGTCAGCGCCAAAATGGTCAGCCCTCTCCTCAAGGTTGGTATCCGCAACAGCGGGTTACGCTCCAAGAAGCAATTGATGCCTACACGCAGCCACTGCCAGGAGATCGGAAAACGGATTTAATCGCTGTCGGCATGCCAGCTGACTTTATCGCTCTCAACCAGGATCCATACCAGGTGGACCCGTCTCAATTAGCCGGGTTATCGCCCGAAATGACGGTGGTCGCGGGCGAAGTTGTCTACAACAGGTGACATTTTGAGTCCGCAAATTCAATCCGGTGATGTTAGCAACCAGGCTGAACTGCTCGGCTTCATCAACGGTCCAAACCTGGCTCATGAACACTTGGATTGGTTTCCCAGCAAGTCTCGTCTCGCACAGCAGTCCACTTTTTGCCTGTTCTCTGTGGATCAATTGGAAGCCATCCTCTCGGTTGCGCCTGAAACTCAGGACTTTTCCTGGTTACGTTTCTACTTTTCCCGGAGAGATGGCAAACACAAGTCAAATTTTGCTTTATTACTCAACCACGCCATAAGCTGGTTGAAAGATCGGGGTGTTCCCCGCCTTTTCAGCCTGGCAACTACCGAATGGTTTGAAAACCTTTTAACTGAGAATGATTTTCAAATTCAAAATCGGTTGATCTCGTTAGTTACCAACAAGATCTCAGGTTCTGATGTGGACGTACATCCAAATATACTGATCAGACCAATTCGGTTGAGCGATTTGACTGAGATCGATGAGCTGGACAGGCTCTGTTTTTCCTCCCCCTGGCAGCTCAACCAGGCTAGCATCGAGAAGTGTTATCTTTCAGGTGCCTACGCCAGCCTGGCATCCATCGAGGGTCACCCTGTTGCCTATCAGATCACCACACGTTTTCTCGATCATCTCCACCTTGCAAGAGTGGCAGTTCATCCTGTTTGGCGTGGGCAAGGCATCGCAAAAACCCTGCTCTATGATCTTGCAAAACATTTTGAGGATAGCGGCATTGAATCGATCAGTGTCAATACGCAAATTGACAACCTGGCTTCATTAGGACTGTATGCTTCGCTTGGTTTCCAACAGGAAGGCAATCTGCTCCCGGTTTTTTCCCTTGATCTGACAAGTTGTTTAAGCGACTATAATTGCTGAATATTTCTAAAAGGAGTCACCTATGACCACATTAAAAGACCAACGGGAAATGTTGAAAGCCCAACGCGTCAGCCAGAAGAAAAAGACGATTACAACAATTCTCGCGGTAATAGGAATTGTCGCGGTCGCTTCAGTTCTCTTGTACTTCATTCCACGCAGGCAGGCCGACGGACCTTCAGTTGGCAATCCAGAGGCTCTTGTGAAAGTTGAACAATTTTCAAACTTCACCTGTTCGCATTGCCAGACTTATGCGCTCGAGAGCGAATCAGACTTTTTGAAAGATTACGTGGATAGTGGAAAAGTCTACCTGACTTATTACAATTACCAATTTCAGGAAGACGATTCCAGCAAAGCTGCCGAAGCAACTTATTGCGCTGGAGAACAAAACAAGTTCTGGGAGTATAAAAAACTGGTCTACCAGAATGCCCGTTACACTGGAGCGTTTGCGGATGAAAGCCTGCGCACCTATGCCCGTGATGTAAGTTTGAATATGGACGATTTTGAAAGCTGCCTGCAAAGCGACCGCCAGATAAAAGTGATTGAAAATGGACGGCAATACGCCCAAATGCAGGGGATAGACGCAACACCCACCTTTTTGGTTAACGGCAAATTGGTCTACCAGAATGAGTTGAGAGACGCCGTGGATGCCGCCCTGGCAGAAGTATCAGCAAATTAAAAAAATATCAAATCCAAGGATGATTTTTGCTTTTACGGAGGGCTTGAAGCCCTCCGTTTTTTTATTAATATGCAATGCCCATCGCGTTAAGAATCAAAACAATCAACACAGCCAGGAATATTGCTGGTAAGAAACTGCCAGTTCGAATTTTCTTGATCTGTAGCAAATTACTGATGGCAATGCCCGCTAAGATGATTCCCCCGGTCGCGGTCATTTCTGCCACGATCGTGTCGCCAAAACCCTGACCGATCAATCCTGCCAACAGGCTGATAGCACCCTGGTAAACGAGCACCACCACTGCCGAAAACACAACGCCGACACCCAGGGTGGACGCAAATGCAATCGAAGCGATTCCATCCAAAAGCGATTTAATCGCCAGCATCTGGAAATCTCCACTGATTCCATCCTGGATCGAGCCCAAAATTGCCATCGGTCCGATGCAAAACAGCAGCGATGCTGAAACAAACCCGGTCACAAATTTCTGAGATTCCCCACTCAGGTTAGGATTCAAGCCAGCCAATTTCTGTTGGATGAATTCGCCCAACCCATTCAGACCTTCTTCGATTTTCAGCAATTCCCCGATGACTGTGCCCACAACCAACGCAAAAAGCGGAATGAGCATATTTTGGGTTTGTCCGAAAATGAAGACGCCATAAGCCAGGGTAAACAGCCCCATGGCTGAAACGAGCGTTTGGCGCATCTTTTCAGGGATGCGATTGCCGGCCACCAGCCCGATCAGGCTGCCAAGAATGATTGCAGCAACGTTGATTAAAGTCCCTGTCACGTGAGTCAGTTCCCCAGGTTATTCAGAATATTTCAGGATAAGTAAAAAGCACAGGCTGCTAAGTCGATTGAGATATTGACGTGCATTAGGTGCATCGACACTCAGGCTGTCGTAGCCAGCATTAAGTTCTCGCTCAGCCCTGCGGATCACCGCCCTTGCCATGTCCAAGGCACCGGTAGCCTTACTTTCGCCGGGAAAGATAAATCGGTTCGGCATCTCAACCTGCAGACGCAAATCTTCAAGCAAACTTTCAAGTTCCACCAATTCGTTGGCAAAGAAGCCCGGATCTTCCGATCGCATTTTTTCTGTGCCAATTTGAGCTGTAAAACTCATCAGGTGAGAAAGATTCTGCTGACAAGTTTTCAAAACTTCAGCGTCGTCGTTTTTCGGTAAAAAGGCTTTTGCCAGGCTCAAGGCAGCACTGGCTTCATCGATCGCGCCCAAAAGCTGGACGCGTGGGTCGTTTTTGCTCACACCCCGTGCACCAATCAAATCAGTATAACCAATCGGATTCTTTGATCGTTTTTCTTCCAACCCTGGCTCCTTTCCGTTGGTCTCAATAGTTAATAACTACCCCACGCCGGTGAGGATATACCACTTATTTACTTCATTGAAGCGGTCAGCCGGGTTGTAGGCAGGACCAAAACTGAGATCCTTGATCGAATCCTTTACAGCATAGTTATAAATCGGGTAGAAAAGCGGTAAAGAGGGCAGTTCTTCTTCAAAAAGCACCTGGAAATTGCGATATAAGCGTGTTCGCATCTCAACATTTGGTGTCTGGCGGGCTTGTTCCAAGTAGCTACTGGCAGTGGTGTTAGCCCATTGGGCATAATTTTGTCCAGTTTCAACCTGCGATTCAGCCCAAAATTGGTAGGGGTCTGGATCTGGCGTGTCAGAAAGGTCAATATCGACCAATGCCATCTGGTAATTTCGGCTTTGCATGCTGGCAATCACCTGCTCGTAAGGCAGCATAGTAATCGTTACGCCAATGCCGATTTTTTCCCAATTTTGGCGCAAAATTTCTGCCAGAGCCTGGTGTTCGGCATCATCCGGTACCAGCAAATTCAACTCGATCAGAGCACCATCACTGATAAAGCGACCATTCTCAGCAAGCGTCAACCCCATCCCTGCCAATATTTGCCTGGCACCGTCCGGGTCATAACGATAAGCAGTTTGGTCAGTGTAATAAGCCCAATTTCCCGGCATGATCGGACCTTGTGCCAAAACCCCCTGACCCTTCAACACATCATCAATCATCATCTGCCGGTTAATTCCAGCCATGAGTGCTTTTCGGAAATCTGCACCCTGTAAGATGGGGGCACTGGCATCACGCAAGTTTATGAAAACGATACTTAACCTGGGTTGACGGCTGGAATATAGATTTAGTCCCGCCTGATTTAGAACTACTTCCAGGTCCTCGTTCGCGATTTTGGAAAGCCCATCCACATTGCCTTCCAGATAGGCATTTAGCGCAGCTTTTTCGTCGGGGTAATAATGGAAGCGAAACTCGTCGATAAAGGGTTTCCCTCCGAAGTAATATTCATTTGAAACCAGGTTCACCCCGGTGATGACGCCATTTTCAGTCTCAAGCGAATCGAAACGATACGGTCCTGAACCAATCGGAGCGAGGTTAAAAGGATGATCTACCAACTGATCAACCCCCAGGTTGCCAAGCAAATGGGCAGGCAAGATCTGAAAACTGAGATAGTCCATAAATGGGGCAAAGGCAGCTGGGAGTGAGAACTCAAGAGAAGAATCAGAAATCGCGTTGACGCTGACCGTGTTCCATAATTCCTGGAGACTAACCGGAATTAACGGACTCTGGCTTTGCAGGAGAGAAATCGTAAAGATCACATCCTGGGTAGTGACAGGCGTGCCATCATGCCAGACGGCATCCGTTCGCATGTTAACCGAATAGACTGCCCCATCCGCTGAGACACTCCAGCTTTGGGCAAGGTCTCCCACCGGCAAACCATTGGAATTAAAACGAATCAAACTGCTGAAAAGCAGGCGGTTGATATCCCGATCAGCCTGGTTGAAGTGGTCGAGCATCGGGTTTAGGCGCATAAAAGAGCCGACCAATGCTTCCGTGTAGCTTCCGCCACTGATTGGGTTAGGGGTTTCTTCGACTTCCACCTGGGGCGTTCGCTGTTGGAAGAACAAGACCAAACCAACCACAAGTGCAGTGATAAAAACGATCAGCAGTTGCCAGCGAAATTTTTGCATAAACAATAAAGACAACTCACGATGTGGGTGAGTCGTCTTTAATCTCCATAATCAACGTAAGATAACTTTGAATTGTTAAGGAGACTTACCCCGAAACAATTACACTGACTAAAGCCAGAACGAGGAAAACAACGCTCAAAGAGATGGTGATGTAAAACATCACTTTCTCGATGCCGCGTCGTTGGGTGTAAACACCACCAGCATCACCACCGGCAAGACTACCCAGACCGATACCTTTACTCTGCATCAAGATGCTGGCAATTAACGCAAGTGCAACAATAATAATGGCAATATTTAAGATCATTAATTCTCATCCTCCAGGTTATAACAGGTAGATTATACCTCATCAAACCAATCTGTCTATTTTTGCAAAAGTTGATTATATCCATAATCCTCGAATCGTAGTGTAATTTGATGGCCAATTTTTAAATTACGCCAACAATTCGAGTTTTGTTTCTAAGGTTCTCCTCCTGAACCAAGCGGTATAATCTTTCTATTATGGAAGAACTGATCGTTGCCCTGCACATGCATACCCGCTACTCAGATGGCTCGGGTTTGCATAAGGACCTGGCTGAAGCCGGATTGGATGCAGGCGTGGATGCCTTGCTTGTTACGGACCACAACGTGCTTGTACAGGGGTTGGATGGCTACCACCAGCGTGGCAAGCAGCGTTTGCTGCTACTGGTTGGCGAAGAGCTGCATGACCGCGATCTTTCTGGAGGTGGCAGTCATCTATTGGTTTTCGGTCACAAGCAGGAACTTTCCCGTTATACCAGTGACCCCCAAAAACTTATCGACCAGGCTAATGCCAGTGGTGCCCTCTCTTTTATCGCCCATCCCATTGAAGACTCTTTACCTGCTTTCAATGAGGGTGAATTTGGCTGGCGCGACTGGTCGGTTAAAGGCTATACCGGCATTGAGTTGTGGAACCAGATGAGCGAATTTAAGACGCGCTCACAGTCTCTGCCTAAAGCCGCATTGCATGCCCTTTATCCTCAATTGATGAACCAGGGACCGCTTGAAAGCACTTTGCAACTCTGGGATCAGCTTTTGAACATATCAAAAAAACCGGTGGTTGCGGTTGCTGGGGTTGATGCTCATAATCTTGAGTGTAAGTACGGGCCTTTACGCGTCAGGCTTTATCCCTACGCCTTCCAATTTCGTTCGCTTACCACCCATATCCTGGTTCCCAGTAAACTGACTGGTGAAATCAATACCGACCGAGCCATGATATTGGATGCTTTAGGGAGGGGACACGCTTTCTGCGCTTTCGACCTGCCCCACCCAACCAATGAGTTTCGCTTTACATGCAATACTAACGATGGAACCGCCATCATGGGTGATTCGGTGCAGGCGGACGCAGGGCTGACCTTCCAAGCGCGGTTACCTGTCCGTACTCATGTGCGCTTACTGAAAGATGGTGTCGTGATAAAAGAACACCACGACCGGGAAGTATTGACTCACCTGACCAAAGAACCAGGTGTCTACCGGGTGGAAGTCTATATCGATTACCGCAACCGCCACCGTGGTTGGATCTTCAGCAATCCGATCTACGCAATTTGACCATTGGTATTAACAAAACAGACACACCCCAGCAAAAACCAGAAAACCGCAAGCCTCCGTTTTGTTCGATGTAAATCATGTTTTGGCAATACCCAACATAAAATGTTCACAGGTATAATTCAAGCGAGGCATTAATGCGAAAATTACTGCAGAGCATCGAAGATAAATTGCGTTATCTCCTTGAAGAAAAGCTGGACAGGCTTATTTTTCCGGGTGTCTCCAGTTCTCTCAGTTACACACTGATCGGGTTAATTGAAGGTGAAATTGAGAAGCAGGGAGGCAACTGTGAATCGAGCATGCCCGATCTAATCACGATTAAGGTAGCCTCCGAACGTTGGGAAGCCTGGCAAGGGTCACTTCCTTTACTCGATGAAGTCTCTGGCGCATTGGAAGAATCCTGGAGGGAACAGGGTTTTACATATAAAAAATCGCCCGTAATTCAACTGGTACAATCGCCCGATCTTACCAGCAACCAAATCAAAGTCGAGACAGACTATTCAATAGATGAACGCACCAGCAAGCAAACGGCCTTACAAAAGCTAACACGAGAACCCCAGGAAGAAACCTTACCTAAAGACGCCTGCCTGATCATAGCCGACAAGGAGCCTTTCTTCCTGAGAAAACCGGTAATCAACATTGGTCGCCGTTCCAGCAACGACCTCATATTGGATGATCCCATGGTCTCACGTGACCATATTCAACTTCGAGCGGATGCTGGTCGTTTTTACTTGTTTGATCTGGGTTCCAAAGCTGGGACTACCATAAACAGCTTCCCTGCCAGCAATATCGCTCTCAAACCCGGCGATGTCATTCAGATCGGTCAAACCAGGATGATCTACAATCAGTGGATCGACCACTCAATTTCAAAACCTACGCGCAGTATCTTCGGAGGCAGGCAGTGAACGCCGTGACCGCGCTGGTTTTACGGATTCTGCTGTTCATCAGTTTATACGCTTTTCTGGGCACTGCCGTCTGGCTGCTTTGGAAGAGCGTCACTGGCACCAGGCTGCGTGGTGGCACCATCGCGATCCCAACCCTGACTTTGGCGACCACGATCAATGGCGAACAAACAATTCAAACCTACACCAGTTCAGACGTTCTGGTAGGCAGAAACCCTGATTGCGACCTGGTCCTGGATGATGAAACCGTCTCGGGTCGGCATGGTCGCCTCACCTATCACCTCAATCAATGGTGGTACGAGGACCTAAAATCGACCAACGGTTCCTGGCTGGATGATCTGAAGATCGAAGAACCAATTGTCATCAAGGATAGTGACTCAATTTATTGCGGAGACGCAATTTTCAAAATCTACATCAAACCACTAAACTAACGAAAGCGAGGCAAAAAGCATGGCAGAATACGCATTTGGAATCATCGGAGGTTCCGGTCTTTATGGATTTGAAGGGTTCACAGACGTTGAGACACTTGACCTGGACACCCCTTTTGGCAAACCCTCTTCACCCATTGTCACCGGTTCAATCCACGGTAAGAAACTGGCATTCCTCGCCAGGCACGGTATTGGTCACATTTACAGCCCAACTGAGGTGAACTATCGCGCCAATATTTGGGCTTTCAAACAGCTCGGCATCGATAAAATCATTAGCGTCAGCGCGGTCGGCTCCCTACGGGAAGATTATGCTCCAGGCGATATCATCATCCCTGATCAGCTTTTTGATTTCACTAAAGATCGTCAACGAAGCTTCTTTGGTAACGGCATGGTTGTCCACATCAGCTCAGCTGATCCATTTTGCCCGGTCTTGAGTAAGCAATTACTCAAAGCCTTTGAGGGAGAAGACACCCACGTCCACGAAGGCGGAATATTTGTGACCATCGAAGGTCCACGCTTCTCCACACGTGGCGAATCCAATACTTTCCGAAAATTGGGATTCTCGATCGTCGGTATGACCGCCAGCCCTGAGGCTTACCTGGCACGCGAAGCGGAAATCCATTATGCCACCATGGCACATGTGACTGATTATGACAGCTGGCACGAAACTGAGGATGCCGTGACCGTTGAGATGGTCATCAATACGCTGAAGAAAAATACCGCTACAGCTCAACGAAGCCTGGTTCGGCTGGTTGACATCCTTTCAGCCTCTGAAGATCATTCTGGTGAATGCGTATGCGACGAAGCCCTGAAATTCGCCTTCATCACCAACCCCGCTTCCATAGATCCAGCGATGAAGGAAAAGTTATCACTCCTGGTAGGTAAATACCTGGGGTAATGTGAAAGTTACAACACGAAAGCAGACTCCGTCGCATCCACCGATGCTTCTGATGGTCTGCATCACTCTGTTTTTCTATACGGCTGCCCTGGCGCTTGCCAGTGGTACCAGGCTGCATAGTGAAACACTGTTGATCAGCGCCGAATACTTTGTTCCTTTTTTAGTCTGGCTGATTGGCACCTTGCTGGTCCAACGCAATATCCGCCATAAGCTTCCCAACCGTGATCCATGGGTTTTTCCTGCCACAACCGGGCTGACCGGCTTAGGCATGCTGACCATTTGGCGGCTCTCACCTGACCTGGGGCTCAAACAGTCTGTTTGGTTTATGGTAGGCTGCACACTCTTTTTAATTGCTCTCAACATTGTTGACTTAATCAAAATCCTGAAAGCCTACAAATATGTTTGGCTCTTGTTGGGGCTCATTCTAATAGGTCTGACCTTCTTTATCGGCGTTAACCCGACTGGCAGTGGGCAAAGGCTCTGGCTGCGGGTTTTAGACTTTTACATTCAACCTTCTGAACCGCTCAAATTACTTCTGATTGTCTATATGGCTGCCTTTTTTGCTGATCAGGTCCGCCCTAACATCAGTTGGGTGAGTTCTGTCTTTCCGACATTTGTCGTGGTTGGCTTTGTTGGGCTGCTTCTCATTGCTCAACGAGATCTGGGAACAGCCAGCATCTTTATCAGCCTCTATGTTTTAATGCTGACTGTGACGACCCAAAGGCGACGTTTGTTATACCTGATTCCTGCCCTGGCAATCTTAGCTGGCACAGTTGGCTATTTCGCTTTCGATGTTATCAAGACCCGCGTCGATATCTGGTTGAACCCCTGGCTGGATACAAGCGGGAATGCCTGGCAATTAGCCCAGGCTCAAATCGCCATCGCAACAGGTGGTCTCACTGGCACAGGACCTGGTTTAGGCAGCCCACAGTTTGTGCCAGTTGCTGTTTCAGATTTCATCTTCACCACCATCGCAGAAGAATTAGGGGTTCTCGGTACAGGTGCCGTTTTGCTCTTACTCCTTTTCCTGGTAATTCGCGGTATCAGCATCGCTCTCGCCAGCAAAACAACCTTCGGTCGCTATTTGGCTTTCGGCATCTCAGCTTACTTTGGCCTGCAGTCCATTCTTATCGTCGGTGGCAACCTTGGTTTATTGCCTTTGACCGGTGTTACCCTCCCTTTTATTTCTTATGGCGGGTCTTCATTAGTAACCAATATTCTTTCGGTATTGCTTTTGCTGCGGATTAGCACCGAAACAAGTGCCCAGGACCTGCCAGAAAAAGTGCGTGTCCCCTACCGCTGGGTTACGGGAATTTTTACAGGGATTTTCCTGCTGATCATGGGCTGGAATGGTTACCTGGCTTTCCCCAACCGGGCAGATTTGATTGCCAGGGCAGAGAACCCACGTTGGGCTGTCTATGACCGTTACTCACCCAGGGGGGAAATCTATGCTCTTTCTGGTGAAAAGCTGGTGGAAGTTCAGGGCGCGCCAGGCTCTTATGAATTGTGGGTTACTGAACCGCAACTTTCAAACACCCTGGGCTATGCCCACCCTGCCTACGGACAAAGTGGGTTGGAGCTTTCCCAATATTCACTCCTGCGCGGTTATGTCGGTGTTCCCTTTGAGGAACGCTGGCAGCATGAGCTGCTTTACAATCAACCTCCCCCCGGGTTAGATATAAAATTGAACATCAATATGACTCTGCAGAAAAAAGCAGACGAGTTACTGGGTGAGCAAAAGGGGGCTATCGTTTTAGCCAATGCCCAGACAGGTGAAATATATGCGATCGCTTCTCACCCCAGTTTTGATGCCAACACACTTACCGAGACCTGGGATAGCCTGATGCAGCGCACCGACGCGCCTTTGCTGAACCGCGCGACACAGGGCTCGTACCCACTTGGTACGCTGGCAAGCACAATCGCATACGGCAGTCTTTTACAAAGCAACCATGCCTTCGAGCTCAGTTCTGGTCAGGATTTTTTCCGCTTGGACTCGTTCTGTTACAGTGCCATGCAAAATGCCGGTGTTTCTCTTAACGCCTTCCAATTTGGTTGTGAAAGCGTTTCTGATGAATTGTTAAACACCACCGATCCAAGTCTTCTGCAAGCTGACTTGGAAGCGTTCGGTTTGTTTTCGGCACCAGAATTAGCGGTTGAGACTTCACAGCCTGCAACAGCCCTCACAGTCGAACAGCTGGACCAGGATCCCTTACAAGTAATGGACATTAACGTCAGCCCAATCCAGATGGCGATGGTGGCTGCCTCGATTACCAACAACGGTGCCCGTCCGGCACCCGCACTGGTCAATTCCTACCTGACGCCTGAAGGAAGTTGGCAGTCACTCGGTCCGGGCAAAACGGTTGCAGTGGTTTATACCCCCAGCTTGGCTGCGGAACTCCAGTCTGAATTGCGCTCCAGCAATCAAACCATTTGGTATCAAATCGGTCATGCTCTGATCAACCAGGAAGAGCCGCTCACCTGGTACATCGGCGGGACAACACCCGAATGGTCTGCCACGCCATTGGCAATCGCCGTTGCGATTGAGGCAGACGCCTCTGATCTCGCCCTTACCATCGGCAGTACACTCTTGAATTTATCAGCTACGAATTAGAACAAACCCTCCGAAGGCTGGTATGTTGGGAACATCCGCTGAACTAAACCAAGCGCAAAAATCGGCGTTTACCAACCTGTAACACCACGCCCGACTTCAACGCTACATTCCCATCACTAACCGTTTCTCCATCCAGCTTTATCCCTTGCTGTTCAAGCAAACGGCGGACTTCCCCGCGCGAACCTGCCATTTTTTGGGTAACCAAAATATCGATCAGATTGTCACCCTCTTTTAACTGGTACTCTGGCATTGCATCAGGGATATTGCCCTTCTGGAAGGTGTTGACAAACTGCTCCTGGGCAGCACCCGCGGCTTTTTCGCCGTAAAAAACGCTGGCAATCCCAAATGCGAGTTTCATCTTTGCGTCGCGGGGGTGCAAAGTATCGGATGCCAGACCATTCTCAAAACTGTGTAGCTCTTCTGGTGACCATTGTGTAGCCAGGCGGGCATAGACTGGCATTGCTTTATCCGGTATGCTCATCACTTTTCCGTACATATCCTCAGCACTGGTGTTGAGCGGAATGTGATTGCCAAGAGATTTGCTCATGCGCACTTCGCCATCGGTACCGGGCAAAATGCCGAGAACAATGCCAATATTGGGTTTCTGACCAAAGAATGCCATCAACTTACGGGCAGCCGTAATGATATTGAATAACTGGTCCGACCCACCAATCTGTACATCAGCATTCAAATGATAGGCGTCATAACCTTGCATGATGGCATAGAAAAATTCATGCAGGTAGATCGGCTCACTTTTATCAAAGCGTTTGTGGAAGTTATCGCGTGCCAGAAACTGCTGAACGGTGAAGTTGGAAGCCAATTCCACCATGGCTGTCAAGGTTAGTTTCTGCAGCCATTCGTGATTGTAATGAATTTCTGTTTTCTCAGCATCCAAAATCCGGAAAGCCTGCTCGGCATAGGTGCGCCCATTTTCCATCACCTTCTCGTGTGAAAGCTGAGCACGCAATTTGTCTTTGTCCGATGGATCCCCAATCATGGCTGTAAAGGAACCAATCACAAACAAAACCTGGTGCCCCAGTTCCTGAAATTGGCGCAACTTTCGCATGGTGACAGTATGACCCAGGTGCAAGTCGGTTGAAGTGGGGTCGTATCCGCAATAAACCCGCAGAGGTCGTCCGGTTTTCGCCGATTCAACCAGTCTCTCGCGTAATTCAACTGCCATTGTCTCGGCAATGTTTGCATCACCAAAATCAGCTCCCTGCATCAGGTATTCAACTTGTTCATCAATTGTCATCATAGCGTTCTTCTCCATCCGGTCGTCCTGTTGACCATATCGCTACTTGGTGTAGGATTGCTGAATTTTACCACTGCTATTGTTGATAATTGCGAGGAATGACCCTGGTCGACTGATAAAAAAACCGGCTCGTTATCACGAACCGGTTCACATTCATACCAATACTACAACTGAACTCAGGCTTCATCCGGATTGTCATCATCAGGTTCGTTAGCAGCGTATTCCTCGTCGATTTCCGGCAATTCTTCCGTATCAACATCCGGCAGGTGGTCATCCAACCATTCTTCCGGTTCTTCAACAAGGCTGTCTGCAACCCAGGTTTCATCTTCAACGAGGGTTAGATCACCTTCTTCAAAGAGTTCGCCCTCATTGACTATTTCCGCAACCTCTCCCTCAAATACTTCGATGTCCTCGCTTAAATCAAGTTCATCCTCAACAGAAAGATCTTCAAGTTCTTCGACAGCAAGTTCGTCTTCCACAAGGGCTGCCTGTTCCTGCAGGACAAGCTTGTGTTCTTTAGCTGCCAATTCTTTTTCCGCGATTTTGCCCGACCAGACCGTGTGCCTGAGAACGAGGAAAGTCGCAGCCAGAACGCCCACCACCAGCATGGAAGTTTGATTGATGTTGATCCCATTTACCGGGGAAGGGTCGAGACGGAGAAACTCGAGAGCAAAGCGCACAGTAGAATACCAAATCAGGTAACCAAAGAATATGTCACCTTTAAACAACTTGTCTTTGAATTTTCTGTTGATCCACAGCAAAACCCCAGCTCCTATCAGGTTTAGCAAACCTTCGTAAAGGAACAACGGGTGGTATTTTTCTACAAATTCAAAACCGGGTATTCGATATTGTGGGTCGATGGTGATTGCCCAGGGCAAGTTTGATGGACGTCCGTAAACTTCCTGGTTCACAAAATTGCCCCAACGACCGATCGCTTGTCCAATCAACAGACCTGGAGCGATAAAGTCTGCCCATTGCCAAAAACTTAGCTTTTTTGCTTTGGTATAGACGATCAAAGCCAGCGCGCCACCAATAACCCCACCGGGAATGCCAAGTCCACCTTTCCACATTTTGAGGATCTCGATTGGATTCCTGAGATAGTTCTCGGTGGTGACCCCTTGGGCGATGTTGGAAGCAGAAGGGGTAAAAACGTGCCAAAGACGCGCGCCAATGATTCCGCCGATAAGCAGCCAAGGCAGTAAATCGAGAATGATTTCGCTGTCTTCACCATGTTTTTTAGCTTGCCTGGATGCTAACCATGCGCCGGCAATCGCGCCAATAATAATTAAAATCGCATAAAAACGAATCGTCAACGGACCAATATTAAAACCTTGAGGCATAGGGTTCCCTTTCTTAGACCACTTTGGCCTATTCAGCCTTTGATTGTTGCCAGACCCGGCAAATACGCTGAATTGCAGTAATGTTTGCCAATAACGCAATTATACCAACGGAAAAGATCGGTTTTCCGAGTAGTAGACCGATTATCAAGATTATTGCTCGTTCAATTCGGGTAAGAATCCCCGTTTTTGCATCCAGACCCAAGCCTTCAGCCCGTGCCCGAGTGTAAGAAACCAAAACCGAGCCCATGGCTGCAAGAAAAGTGAGCATTACGCCAGTGAGATTAGCCTGATTGAAAAAGTAAAAAACCAATGCGCCTAGTAAAATAAGCTCGTCATAACGATCGATGACTGAATCAAAAAACGCTCCAAAACGGCTGGGGTTACCGCGCTGGCGTGCCATGGCGCCATCAACGGCATCCAGTGGTGCCATCAGTGCAGCAATTAAGCCACCCCAAGATAAGTGACCAAGTGCGATCAAGACCGCCGCGCCAACATTACCCAGCAACCCGAACAGGGTTATGTGGTTGGGAGTAATACCGATCTTTAGCAGCCGGCTAGCCAGCCACGCCAACGGTGTTTTGAAGGCTTTCCTCAGGAAGGTCTCAAAATTAAATTTGCCAGTTTTGTCTTCACTCATTCTTCAAAAACCTCATCCTCTTCTCCTTCATTCTCCGGTTCAGGTAAGAGGATTTCGCGTTCTTTCCGGGCACCGCTGGCAGGTCCCAAAACACCGCGGGCTTCCAATTCCTCGATCAGCCAGGCAGCGCGGGGATAACCAAGTCGCAAATGCCGTTGCAGATAGGATGCGCTTGCGCGCCGTTTGACGCGCACTAGTTCTGTTGCTTGTCGGATGAGGGTTTCGTCACCATCGCCCACTTCCAGGCTTTTCACATCTTTTTCCCAGGGAACTTCCTCTTCAGCACTCTCATCTGTTTCGATTTGATCACTGATTTCCGTTTTTAGTCCAGCGTTTGTGTCTGGCAACACCAGTGTTATCGGGCTGGATTGTTCCTGCAGTTCCTGCTCCTGCCACCAGGCGATCACCTTACGAATTTCATGATCAGAGACCAGCACTCCTTGCGCGCGTTGTGGGTGTCCAACCTCAGAATGATGGAAAAGCAAATCGCCTTTTCCCAGTAACGTTTCTGCACCGCTCACATCAAGGATCACGCGGGAATCTACCGAAGAAGCGACTGTGAAGGCAATCCGGGTCGGCAGGTTGGCTTTGATCACCCCGGTAATAATATCGGTGCTTGGTCGTTGGGTGGCAACCACCAGGTGGAGTCCGACCGCGCGAGCTTTTTGCGCCAGTCGAACAATGGCAGTTTCAGTTTCATCAGGCGCGCTAATCATCAGATCTGCTAATTCATCGATCAATATGACCACCCTGGGCATACGTGGCTTGCCGAGTTTGTCCATTTTCTGGTTGTAGGTTTCCAGGTTACGGGCATGCAGCACTTCAAGCAGGCGGTAACGGTTATCCATTTCGGTTGTAGCCCACCTGAGCACAGCCATGATCCGGTCAATGTTTGTTTCGACCTCACCAAGCAGATGGGGTAGACCGTTGAAACGATTTAATTCCACTCGCTTTGGATCTACCATGACCAATTTCAAATCAACCGGATTGTTGTTCATCACCAATGCCATAGTTAATGCGGCAATACAGACCGATTTACCTGAGTTGGTTGTACCGGCAATAAGCAAGTGGGGCATGCTCGCCAGGTCCGAAACAATCGGTTGACCCGATACACCTCTGCCAATAGGAATTGCCAGTGATGATTTGGCTTCATTAAATTCAGATGATTCGAGTAGAGGTCGCAGCCGGACCAAAGTGTGTTCGGTGTTCGGCACTTCAATGCCCACATAACTTTCTCCTGGCACAGGAGCTTCAATCCGCAAGCGCTCAGCTTTCAGCGCAAGAGCAAGGTCTTTTGAGAGCCCGGAAATCTGGGAGATACGAACTTTCTGTTTCTCTTCCGTGTTGCCTTTGTCAAAATAACCCGGCTCAACTGCAAATTGAGTTACAGTCGGTCCAACCCGATAACCAATCACCTTGGCAGGTACTCCAAAATCTCCCAACGTTTTTTCGAGCATGGCGGCGTTCATGTTGATTGTGCCTTGGTTTGCCACGACGGTTTTTTCCTGGTCGAGCAAACTCAGAGGGGGTAAAAGATCGGAACGCGGTTTGGTCTTGACCTCTTTGGTTGGCTTGTTGTTATCAACCAGCTCCCCTTTGCGGAAAGCGAGCGGCAGTTCCATCTGGGTCCTGGGTTTGGGACTGGTCTTTGAAGATACACGAGCGGTTTGAGTTTTTTGTGTTTCAACCTGAATAGGTTCAAATTCTGGCAGACCCGTATCTTCGTTCTGAAAGACTTGCGGATACGCTTGGAATTGGTTCAACTCGCCCTTTGCCCAACGTTCAATGCGTGAAGACAAACGAAAACCAAGAATGAGTAACACCAGGGCGATGACCAGAAGGAAGACCCCGCTGGGCGCATTGCCAATCAGGTTGCGCAGTGGATATGCCAAGCCAAAACCGACAATACCGCCAGCGCTACTTCCTGCATTGATTTTGAAAACCGAGTCGTTTGCGAATGCCGAGAAGACGCCCAGCAGAAGGAACAGCCCCAGTTCAATCAATAAAATCCGACCTAACTTGAAGTCTTCGGGTGGAGATTTCCTCCAGAGAAGCAGAATCCAACCAGTCAGGAAGATGGCAACAGCTACTAAAAAGCGTCCCCAGCCAAACCAGCGTTTAAGGGTAAAGACGCCGCTATCCACCAGTTTGCCATGGGTTACTCCCAGTAGTGCCAGCAGCAAAACAGCACTTACAACCAGGAGGAACAATGCAGTCAGGTCCCAAATCACCCGTTGGGTTTTCTTTTGTTTCTCAAGTTTACGCTGCGCTTCAACCTCTTGGGCTTTTTGTAGCTCAAGTGCTTTCGCTTTGCTGATTTTTGCTGTACTGGTCTTGGTTTCTGCCACGTTTTAACTCCGCAAATTTGCCACGATATTCAACTTTAACCTTACAATAATCGTGCCAGAATCAACGAGGAAGATTATTTTTAAGAATTTTCAGGAGGAGTCGGGTGTTCTCCATTACCATTTGCGTTGGCTTCCAACACGGCAATTTTTTGGGCAACACTCTCGATGGCAATTTTCTGCTTGCGGTAAAGGTCAGCTTCAGATACTGCTAATTTTCGGGCAACTTCCCGCACTTTTTTTCCCTGTAAAAACTTCAGTTCAAGGATGTTGTAGAGCAGCCACTCACTGGTAAACTTTCGCTCACCACTCGGCTTGATCATCTCGATTGCTTCTGTCAACACGGCGCGCAGCGCGTTGGTACGGTTGCCATCCAGATTTTCGCTTTCTTCTTCGACTACTTTTAACTGCATCAATGGATTGTTCGTCAGTTTTGGTCCACCCCAATAGTGCGTCAGGGCATCTTTTACCCAGGTCGCCATGCCTTCAGGCAGCTCTGGCTGCTCAATATTTGTAAGTTTGTCTACATTGAAGCTGGAGGTAGCCCGGATATTCTGGAGGTAATCGACTTCGGTTTGCAGCGCTGAAAGGCTCTCGATCACTTGCTTTTGGATCGTATGGTCTTTAATCGCCAGGGTGGCGCGCTCCGCAAGTTGAAGGACGGCTTCCCTGTCTTCTTCTTCAATCTCCCGGACTTCGATTTTAACAAATCCGCCCAATCCCAATAGCTTGGTTGTTCCGTCCTCAAAACGATATTCCAGGGGTACCAGGAACAAGCCCTGCCACTCGATCAAACCATCCTGATCGACCAGGTTCTCTTGTGCTTCTTTGATAAAGTTTTCATCAACCAGGTAATTTTCGATCGCTTTTTGATCGCCAGTGCTCACTGACCTGGTTACTTTCTCGCCCTCCAGCAGCGCAATGAACCCTCCCGAAACTGGCAAACGGTCGCTGATCAGAGCAGCAGTGGTTTCCAGAAATTGGATCAGGTCACGGTTAGTCAGCATCCGGTCTTGTAAAGATTGGATCGTTTCCAGATCATCGCGGTCATCCCCCCAAAAGAAGGATTTCTCGATATATGGCGAGAAAATATTAATCGCGTACTGTAAAAGTAAAGTACCGCCCACCATCACAATTGGAACAAAATAGATGTACGAGTCACCCTGCAACTCACCGTATCTGCGGGCAACCGTGGTAAGACCAAGCACAACCGCAGCAGTGAATGGTCCGCGCAAAAGCCAGCGGAAAAGACGGCTTTTGATCTGTCGGTCCGTCCAGAGCAAGCCGAAGAATGAAACCGTATAAGTCATTACGACCATAAAGAAAATGGCGACCGAAGATGCCAGGATGCTGAGGAACCAGAACCAATGTGGGTGGTTTGCGAACCAATTGTTGCCATGAAACAGGAAGATGATGCTGCTGAACGCGATTGCAGCCGCGCCAGCCAACAAGTAGATCATCCGGCGCAAGCCAGTTTTGGTGGCAGTGCGGATCATCGCTCTAATCAGGTTATAGCTGACCATCGCCATCACGATGAGGTAAAAAAGACCAAAGAAAAACGTGATCTGGTTGCGCTCAAGAAAAAACATCGGTGTTTTATCTGGCGCAAGTTCGCCAATCGTGACGCCAAAAAAGATCAGAATTGCAGCTGCTCCAGTGATCAGGTATGTCACCCAGACGAAAGTTGTGCGCCTGCCGCGGCTGGGTCTGCCGCTGACGGTCAGCAGCGCGTCCGAAAAATGCAAATAAACCGCTGGCAGCATCATCAAACCAATCCATTTCAGCTGTAACCACAGTTGAATGTACTCCGGTTGATTCGATACCGCTGCCACCGTTTCACCCGTGTAAATCATGACCACACACAACAAAATCAACGCAAAGGTCTGAACAATGCGATCCCTCAAATTGAAGCCTGAAGTGTACATCAGCAAGGCAATCGCGGTAATTGCCACGGCCGCATACAGGATCTGATTAAGGGTCTCAAGGACCAGCGAGAGGTTGATCATCAAAAACATGGGATAAATGTGCCTTATGCCAGCCTTTTTTGATAGAACAAGGCTGGGTCACCATTCGGAAAATAAGCATCCATAAAACCGCAAAGTTCATAACCGCACTGCAGCGCTAATTCCACCATGGGATAATTGCGCATGGGCATTTCAATCAGGATTCGTTCGATTTTATTCTCAATGGACCAACTCTCAACCACGGAAATCAAGGTGCGTGCGATACCCTTATTGCGTAATTCGGGCATCACCACCAGGTCACTGACCCGGGCAGTGCCAGGCATGGTCTTGGCATCGATAGCCACATAGCTGACAACCACATCATCCAGTTCCCCCACAAAAATCTGGCTGGCCTGGTCCCAGGATTTCAATAAGGATTCCTTATCCCGCATGTAGCTCAAATGTGCCTCACGCGGCAATTTGACCGGTTGAAAGCAGAAGGTGGTGGTTTGACCATCGTGTTCAGTTTGCAGACGATGGGCATGAGTGCTGGTGATGCTATGATCGATACTGACCATATCTTCATAATGGTTTTGATTTGCTTTGAGTACTTTCAGTTTTGCCATGAATCCCTCTATTGATTTGATGCAACTGTAACAACAATTACGCAAGCCGATTGTTCGATGCCGTCATTATCGAGTGCTACCAGTCTGAGCATATACTCTCCTGAGGACAGGTCGCTGGTATACCAACTGCCAAGACTTTCATCAATCCGTGTGCCGCTGCCAGCGGCAATGGT
>JBCFBG010000089.1:0-3630 GCA_038562515.1 Anaerolineaceae bacterium | reverse complement strand
GGGATTTCAACTTAAATAATTTATGGGGAATTCACGCCACCGGGGTTGCCTCTGGAGGGACAAGCGGACTTGCTGATGACCTGAACGACGGCTTAGTGGATGATGACCTGATTATCGGGATGGGTTATGACTTGCTGGCAGCACAGCCAGATACACAGTTCTTAGCCCTGGATGACTACGCCCGAGATGAGAAATTTGGTTTAACCAGCCTTTTTGAAGCAGGATCGCCTTTTTCAGAGTTCACACCACGCTTTGGGGAATCGGTCCATTATTCCATTCCGCTTGCGTATAACACGGGAATTTTGCTTTACAACCAAAGCTGGGCGGAAGAACTGGGTGTTACTACCATCCCTACGACCCAGGATGGTTTGCTAAGTCTGGCTCAGGCAGCAAAAGATGCCAACCAGGTTGATGCCAATTATCTTAATAACGGCACTGGTGGATTGTGGCTCTCGCAATCACCACTTTCTGCTCAAAGTTGGTATAGCTCGTTTGGCGGCAATTTTCAGATACAAGAAGGTGCATTTACACCCCAACCTGAACCTTTATTGGCATCATTCCATTTCCTGAAATCGACTTTTGACGCAAGCCAGAGCTGGTTGGGAGTGGAACCTACCTCTTACCGCTACTTTTCTGACCGCTATGCGGTCATTACCGAAGGAACTTTGGATAACCTGCCAATACAGGCTGCTTACCAACAATCCGGCAATTTCCAGGATGCCTGGACCACGCTCGGTTATCCCGGCTTGAATGGTAAAAATTACCTCGTCCTCGAACCGCTCTCTTTCGCGATCCAACGGTCTGATTCCGATTCAGAATTAGCTGCCTGGATTTTTGCGCGTTGGCTGATGGAACCTGCTCAACAAGCCCGCCTGGTTGAAATCCATGGTCTTTGGCCTTCAATAGGCGACCCGAGGGTGATTGCTCCTGATTATTCAAGCACGTATCCTTATTGGGCTGCAGCATTGGAGAACGAGCCGATCCTCACCGTTGTACCCGGGAGCGCGGAATGGGCATCGGTTAGGCTGGTGTTCCAGGATGCATATCAGCGTGTCTACAACCTGGATGCAGAGTACTTCCTCAGTATCCTGGAGGTATTTGGACAAACAACCCAGATCAACCAGGAGCAGCGACCTTGAGCGATTTACCCAAAGTCGAGATTTTCACAGATGGTGCCTGCAGCGGCAACCCGGGTCCTGGTGGATGGGCAGCAATTTTGCGCTCCGGCAGCCACGAAAAAGTGATCAGTGGTGGCGAAAAAGAGACCACCAACAACCGGATGGAGGTCATAGCTGCTCTGGAAGCCTTGCGTCGCCTGAACAAGCCTTCGGACGTGAGCTTCTTTACTGACTCATCATATTTGCTTAATGGGGCGACAGCCTGGCTGGAAGACTGGAAAAAACGCGATTGGAAGCGCAAGCACGGGCAACTCCAAAACATTGATTTGTGGAAAGAAATGGACATCGAATTGTCAAAACACCGGGTGGAATGGGTGTGGGTCAAGGGGCATGCGGGCAACCCGCTGAATGAACGGGTTGATGAGCTGGCTAGAAAAGCAATTCCAAAATAATCGTTTGCTTGGATTATAAAAGTAAGGTTGAAGATGTATTCAACCTTACTTTTTTGAAGCGTTCACCCAACTTGAATGGTGGGTGTGGTTACGAGATTTTACGAGTTTTTCTTCTCGAAGTTCCTCAATCTAAGGCTGTTAGTGACCACAATAATGCTGCTCAGGGACATCGCGCCAGCGGCAAACATGGGGTGCAGCAATCCTGCTGCAGCAACCGGAATGAGGATAACATTGTAGAAAAACGCCCAGAACAGGTTTTGTCTGATCGTCCGTAGGGTACGTTTCGAAAGTCGTACCGCTTGAGAAATCGAGAGCGGATCTCCACTAATCACCACAACCGATGCCGATGCAATTGCTACGTCTGTGCCAGTTCCGATAGCGATGCCGCTATCCGCCTGGGTGAGGGCAGGCGCGTCATTGATGCCATCGCCAACCATCGCCACTTTGCGACCCTTTGCTTGCTCTTGCTTGATAATCCCGGTTTTGTCACCTGGTAATAAATCGGCATAGATTTCAGTAATTCCGGCCTGGCTGGCAATCGCCTGTGCCGTAATACGGTTGTCACCAGTTAACATGCCGGTGGTCAAGCCCGCTTGCTCTAGTTCCGATACAGCTTGTTTTGAGGTGGGTTTGAGCGCGTCGGTGATGCCGAACAAGCCTTCAATAGCATTATCGATGGCAATTAACACCACAGTTTTCGCTTCGGCTTCCAGTCCACTCATCAGTTGGTTGATTTCAGTAGGAATCTCCAGTTTTTGCGATGTGATGAAGCGGCTGTTGCCAACCAGAACCGTTTTGTCATCGATCGTTGCGCGGATACCTTTGCCAGGATAGTTCCTGAAGGCGGTTATTGCGTGCAGAGAAAGACTGCGCATAGTCGCCTCTGCCACAATTGCATCAGCCAGAGGATGTTCGCTGCCGCTTTCGGCGGAAGCTGCGAGGTTCAATAATTCTTCCTCACTGTATCGATCTGAAAGGGCCTTTATGTTCGTCAACTGTGGTCTGCCGACCGTCAGCGTGCCGGTCTTGTCGAACAATACGGTGTTGGCATCGCCAGTGGCTTCCAGAGCTTCCCCGGACTTGAAGAGAATGCCAAGCTCAGAGGCTCTGCCTGTGCCGGTCATAACCGCCGTTGGTGTTGCCAACCCCATAGCACAGGGGCATGCGATAACCAAAACAGCAACCGTGTTGATAATGGCATTAGCCAGCGGAGTGATTGTGCCGTGCATGGTCTCCTGGACTGGAGTTGGAAGTATAAAATACCAGAGCACGAAGGTTAGGACTGCAATCGCGATCACGATCGGCACAAAAATGGCTGAAATCTTATCGGCCAGTTGCTGAATGGGGGCTTTGCTGGTCTGAGCGTCTTCCACCAGCTTGATGATCTGGCTCAGGAAGGTGTCTCGCCCAACTTTTGTGGCTTTAAAAACGATGCGACCATTTTTATTGAGGGTTGCTCCATAGACCTCGTCACCAGGGTTTTTATCGACCGGTTTTGACTCTCCTGTGATCATGCTCTCATCGACGCTGGAGTTGCCTTCGACCACAATGCCGTCAGTAGGCAGTTTCTCACCGGGACGAACGACAATCAAATCGCCAGGCACCAGATCTCCGGAGTCGATCTCAATCTCCTGTCCATCCCGCAAGGTGCGGGCTTTGGTCGGTTTGAGGCTGAGCAATTTCTTAATCGAATCGCCAGCGCCTGATTTTGCCCTGGTTTCCAGGTATTTTCCCAGCCGTACCAGTGTGATGATGGTGGCTGAGGTTTCAAAGTAAACCATCCCAGGCAGCACTCCCAGCATGACCAGAGCCGAGAAAAAGTAAGCTACAGAAGTGCCCAGTGCCACCAGCACGTCCATGTTGGCAGAGCCGTTCTTCAAAGCTTTCCAGCCATTAATGTAATATGAGCGCCCCACATAAAACTGTACTGGCGTAGCCAAAGCGAAGAGCACCCAATTCAACCAGGATGCCTGGCTGATCGATTGTGGTAACAATCCAAATTCGCTGCCCATCTGCAGGATGAAAAGAGGAATCGTGAGTACCAATGAGATGGTGAGCAG
>JBCFBG010000019.1:23581-36891 GCA_038562515.1 Anaerolineaceae bacterium | reverse complement strand
AATTTCGGTAATTCTTTTCTGGATTCCATTTGGCTCCAATCCACAGAAATATTGGATTTATTCACTAATTATAGTGGATTTCTCCACAGACCATCCTTCGGTTTCCCACAGATTATCCACAGGTTGGTTTAATCATGTTCTAATTTTTTTCCCGGGGTGGAGTAGAATCATTGCAGTCAATTTACAGGAGAGCATATGCAACCTACCCTTGAACAAGTAATCAGATGGACAACTGACGCGGCAGAAATTGCCCGTAAAATGCAACATCAAAAAATCGAGATGCACTATAAAGCAGCTGCTGAATTGGTGACAGAGGCTGATGCCGCTGTCGAGAAATATTTACTTGAGAAGATTCAGGCAGAATTCCCCGACCATTCTATCAACGCAGAAGAAAGCGGTGAGCAGTCCCGCAGCAGTGATCACAAATGGTACATTGACCCAATCGATGGGACGCTTAACTACGCTCATGGCGTTCCAATCTTCGCTGTATCAGTGGCTTATGCTTACAAAGACGATCTGCAAATCGGTGTAATCTGCAACCCTGCCATGGCAGAGACTTATTGGGCAGCCAAAGGGCAGGGAGCTTACCTGAACGGGGAACCGATCCTTGTATCTGAAGTTGATTTGTTCAGGGATTCGCTGCTAATAACCGGGTTCAGGCAATTGCTGATCGATACACCCCGCTCCAATATAAACAACTTTATTCGGCTTTCCCGTGAAGTGCAGACCATCCGCCGCTTGGGCTCAGCAGCCCTGGACCTGGCGTATGTAGCTTGTGGAAGAGCAGAGTCTTTTTGGGAAATCGAATTGAATCCCTGGGACGTAGCCGCAGGCATTCTGATTGTTCGCGAAGCTGGCGGAATCGTGGATAGTTTGTATGGAGATAGTGAGTTGCTCACAGGTAAGGTGGACATCCTGTGCGCCAATCCCCACATTTTCCCTCAAATGCGCACGATTTTGCTCGAGGAAAGAGAAAAATTGGCGATTTGATTTTGCTAGATTCTGGTAGGTCGGAATGAGACCGCCAATGCGACTTTGCCTGGTCTAGATTTACTTGGTCTCACTCCGACAAGAATAAGACCTTTGCGCAGATGCTAGAGCTGTTTTGGCAGAGTGCGGAACCAAAGCGCATTCTGTCCTACAACTGATTTCAGAATTCCAAGAATAAAGATCCTTCGCAAAAAAGCTCAGGATGACAATGAAAACAGAGGCTCGGGGTGTTGAATCGGTCCCTTACGAATTTTTCATGATCACAGAGCCGATCATATCAGCCACGTGCTCGCACTGATCACAGATTTTCTCAAACCGGTCATAAATCCGTACCCAAACCATGATCTTCACCGGGTCTTTTTCTTTGGTATAAAGCTCTCTGATCACTTTGAAGTAGAGGCTATCGGCTAACTCCTCAATTACATTCACTTCAACGATCTTATTAACGATTAAGTCCGACTTCCTGAAATGTTCGAACTCATCGAAACAAGCTTTCATCGCCTCTGTGCTGCGAACGATCAGATCGACAAAGTCGAAAGCATCAGGACGCATTTCCTTAACGTTATACATAAAAAACATCTGGTAGACTTCCTCGATGCTATCCAAAACATCATCAAGCATATAAGACAGGGTAGCAATATCTTCGCGTTCAATTGGTGTAATGAATTCTGATATCAAGTGCTTCATCATTACATGTTTTTTTAGGTCAGCTCCATGCTCAATCTCATGCATGGTTTTGTTTTGCTTTTCAATCTTATCGGGATTGTAGTTTTTTACTGTTTTTTCCAACAGGTAAGCCGCTTTGATCGCGTCAGCGGCAATGTCGCTGAACATGTTGTAGTAATTATTACCTTTTCTTGCCATTTCTCTCCTCTACGCGAAAACCTGGATGAGCACTCTGGTCACCACGTAACCCAACAAGCCACAACCAGGAAAGGTTAGTACCCAGGCAAGCACCATTTCTCTCACCACGCCCCAATTGACCGCGCTAATCCTCTTAGACGCCCCCACGCCCATGATTGCGGTCGTCTTGGTGTGTGTTGTAGAAACGGGCAAACCATTCCACAATGAAGCCACCAACAAAGCCAGAGAAGCAGCCAGATCAGCGCTGAAACCTTGGTAGGTCTCCAGCTTGACCATGTCCATTCCGACAGCCTTAATGATTCGGTAGCCGCCAATTGATGTTCCTAATGCCATGATTGCAGAGCAAAACAACATTAATCCAATCGGAATTTCAAAAGCTCCTGTAACATTCTGCCCTTTTGCAAGTGCCATGCCGATCAAAAACACGCCAATGAACTTTTGTCCGTCCTGCGCGCCGTGCATAAACGCCATAGCAGCTGCGCCGCCAATTTGAGCGTTCTTGAAAAGCTTATTTGTTTTCCGGCGGTCTTGATTCTTGAATAGTGCCTCAATCAACCTGGTAATTCCCCACCCCAGAGCGAAACCGCCAACAGTGGAAAGAATCAGACCGAATATTACCTTCATCCATTCAGATCCATTGACGCCCTGAAAACTATTGTAATATGCTACCGCTGCACCTGTCAGCCCGGCGATGAGAGCGTGGCTTTCAGAGGTGGGAATGCCAAAGTACCAGGCTGCCGTTGCCCAGATGACGATAGACGCCAGCGCACCGCTTAGGGCGATCGAACTGGCTCTGATATCTGTTCCGAAATCAACCATGTTGCTGATCGTCATTGCTACGCTTTTGTTCACCATCGTCATTAAAAAAACACCGAGGAAGTTGAAAAAAGCCGCCATCAGAATAGCTTGCCTTGGCTTGATTGCCCGGGTTGAGATGCAGGTTGCGATCGCATTCGGTGCATCAGTCCAACCATTAACTAAAATTACACCAATGGTCAGGATAACTGTCACTAACAAGGCTGGATTTGCTAAAACGTCTTGGATAAATGTCACTGTTTATTCCTCAGGAATTGTTAACAAGATTATAGTGTATTTACATATCTTGGGCGGGTTTTTCCAAATCTGTTAAAAAATCAATCCTAATTTATTAATGAAAAGCAATTATTCAATCCAAACAATCGGATGTTTGCTTGTGCCAACCAAAGTGAATTTGCACCGTACTTCGTGATACACTTTCTTCGATGAACCCAAAAAGCCTGATCTTACTTGAATTTCATAAAGTACTGGAGCGCTTGAAAGCCTATGCCAGTTTTGATCTTTCTGAAAAGTTGGCAACCGGGTTACGTCCAACCAGCAGCCTCGAAAAAGCACAGGCTTTCCAGGAGCAAACCCGCCAGGCACGTTACCTGCTGAGCCTGACTGACGCACTCCATTTTCGAGGAGCGGTCGATATGCGTCCGTTTGCCGATCAGGCTCGTCATCAAATGACGCTCGAAGCGCCCAATATGTTAGCTATCCGAAATACGCTGGTGGTCTCACGGGATGCCAGGCGTTTTTTGCTCGAAAAGTCCGCTGAAGCTCCTGTCCTTGCGGAAATGGCAGTAAGTTTATCTGACGGACACGGTTTGATCGACCTGATCAATAAAACCATCAACGATCGTGGTGAAGTGCTCGACAGTGCCTCTCCTCACCTGCAGCAAATTCGCTCTGAACTGAAAATCACCCATTCGCGCCTGATGGATCGCATGAATCGATATCTTACTGACCCGGGCAGCGCGCGAATGCTTCAAGAATCGCTCATCACTCAACGAGGTGGGCGCTATGTTCTGCCTCTCAAAGCGGAGCACAAAGGTCAGATCAAATCAATTATTCATGACCAAAGCTCTTCAGGCGCCACCCTTTTTGTGGAACCCCTGGCAGTGGTGGAATGGAACAACAAATACCGTCAACTTGAATTGGACGAGCGTGACGAAATCTTACGGGTTTTGCATAACTTGAGTGGTGAAATTGCAGGCTATGCTGAAGAACTGATAAACACCAGTGAGGTAATGGCAGAGCTGGACTTGATCCTCATGAAAGCCCGTTACGCTGATGATCTTCGGGCATCTGAACCTGAATTGGTCGCTTTCGAGAAACGCGATAATGTAGATCACCCGGGCAGCCTGATTCACCTCATCCAGGCGCGTCATCCTTTACTGGCAGCTGACAAGGTGGTGCCGATTGATGTTGAGTTGGACCGAAAGACCTTTGCCGTCGTTCTAACCGGGCCTAACACCGGCGGTAAAACCGTGACTCTCAAGACAATCGGGCTGATGGTTCTGATGGCACAGGCGGGTCTGCAGATCCCGGCACGCTCCGGTTCCCGCATCAGCGTTTTTCAGGATGTTTTTGCAGATATCGGTGATGAACAATCAATTGAACAATCGCTCTCCACATTTTCAGGGCATATCAGCCAGCTTGTACGCATTCTTCGGAAGGGAAATTCACGTTCGCTGATCTTGCTGGACGAGTTGGGTTCTGGCACTGACCCGCAGGAAGGCTCTGCCCTGGCTCGGGCGGTGTTGGATTATATGCTCAAACGGCAAATCACCTGCTTTGTCGCCACACACTTCCCTGAGCTGAAGAGCTACGCGCATGGTACTGCCGGGGTTACTAATGCCAGCCTGGAGTTCGACCCGGAAACGCTCATGCCAACCTATCGGTTATTGATCGGGCTGCCTGGGCGCTCCAACGCGTTGGCAATCGCGGAACGGTTGGGGCTTGACCCTGAGATTTTGGAAGCCGCCCGAAGAGAGATCAATCCCGACGACCTGCATGTTGATGACCTGTTGGAAGAGATCCACAAGCAGCGGAATCTTGCCAATAAAAATTTCACAGCCTCCGAAAAAGCCTTGCTTTCAGCCCAAGAGAAAGAAGCTGAGCTGGAAAAACAGCTTGAAAAAATCGAGAACGAGCGGGAAAAAATCCTGGACCAGGCTCGCACTCAGGCGGAAGACGAATTGGAAGCCTTGCGCGACCAGGTTCGTGATCTGCAAAAGGCTATCAAGCGTCTCAGTGCTGAACCGGAGAAAAAGGTCGAGTTGGCAGTTGTCGAGGAAAAGTTGGTGGAATTGGAACAAAGCCATTCCGAAAAACAGCTTCAACGGCGCAAAAAAGTGAGCCCGCCCCATAAACTTACCGGCCCCATCCAGGTTGGTCAAAAAGTGCGAATTAAAAAGTTAGGGGTTGACGGCACGGTGACTGCCATTGATGGGGACCAATTCGAAGTTCAGGCAGGCGCTGTGCGGTTGCGTTTGATGCCACAGGATATCAGCCGTAGAAACGTTGTTGAAGAAAGCGCACCTATCCAAAACAAACCGACCGACAAAAAAGGTCGTACCACCCTGCCAAGTGTAGCTGGAGTAGCAATGGAATTGGATCTGCGTGGTCTTCGCGTTGAAGACGCACTGGACAAGCTTGACCATTACCTTGAGCAATCTTTCAGTTCTGGCTTACCCTTTGGTCGCATCATACACGGCAAAGGCACGGGTGCCTTACGTGAGACTGTTCGGGATACTTTGCGTCATTCTTCTTATGTAACTCGCTGGGAAAGAGGGGGCGATAACGAAGGTGGAGATGGCGTTAGCGTAGTCTTTTTCCAAAATTTGGATTAAAAAAAGATTGCCACTAACTTGCTCCCCAATTACTGGCAATCCTTCCGCACCGGTCCCCTGCTAACGGCGCCAATGATCAGATAATTATTTCTTGAGTATAGCACAATCCAATTTTGATTTCAACATAAACAGGAATATTTGCGAATTTCACAACATTTAATCCAAATATATGCTATCGTATATATGATTATCATTGTAGTATAGTTGAGTAATCAACTATTTGTTTGCGGGAAAAACATACCAGAAACGCAGACCTTGATATACAAGTCAAAAGCCCCTCCAGTTTGGAGGGGCTTTTTTTATGCCGAAGGTGGGAATCGAACCCACATACCCGAGGGTACACGATTTTGAGTCGTGCGCGTCTGCCTGTTCCGCCACTTCGGCGAGTTCACAAAGTATACACGCATATCATCTTCTCAGTCAAGAATTTAGGGCTGTCATTTTACGACATTTCCTTTCTTAGCTGTTGCACATCGATATGGCAATCTAACTTCCAACCAATGCCTGTATCGCTCTATGCGCAAGTTGACCCCGGACCCTCAATTGTGCTATACTTTGATGGGGGAAATAAGCCGTTTCGCTTGTTTCCAAACTTGAAAACTTACCGGCTAAGAGCCGGTTTATTATGTAAGATAGGATTATTAATGAAGAATAAAAAGTTAAAAATCATCCCTCTCGGTGGTCTGGGTGAAGTCGGTAAAAATATGACCGTCTATGAATATGACCACAAGATCCTGATCGTGGACGCGGGAATGATGTTCCCGGACAGTGACATGATCGGAATTGACTACATCATCCCGGATTTTGAATACGTCAAAGAGCGGGCTGACCAGGTGGTTGGTATCGTTGTCACCCATGGTCACGAAGACCATACCGGTGCTATCGGACATTTGCTGGAACATGTTGATGCTCCCGTCTACGCCACGCCGTTAAACAACGGGCTGATCAAAAACAAACTTAGCCGCCGCAATCTTGGCAAGGAAGCCAAATTGATCGACGTTCACGCTGGTGAATCTGTCCAGATTGGTCCTTTTAAGGTGGAATTTTTCCACGTCTGCCATTCCGTTCCAGATGGTGTCGGGCTCGGCATCGACACACCCGCCGGGCTGGTCGTTCACACCGGTGATTACAAATTCGACCACACCCCCGTCGATGGTATCCCATCCGATTATGGTAAGCTCGCCGAATTAGGGGGCCGCGGAGTGCTCGCTTTGCTTGCTGATTCAACTAACGCTGAGCAGCCAGGTTGGACTCGTTCAGAGCGGGTTATTGACGCTGCCTTCGATCGTGTTTTTCAAAAAGCCAAGGGGCGCATCATCATTGCCACCTTTGCCAGCTTGATCTCACGTATGCAGCAGGTGCTCGATACCGCGAAACGTTTCAATCGCAAAGTCAGTTTCATCGGCTTAAGCATGGTAGAGAACGCTCGCATTGCCAAAGAGTTGGGTTATCTGCACTACGAAGAAAGCCAGGTCGTTGGCATCGATGTTGCGCTTTCGATGCCCATAAGCAAAGTCGTTTTATTGGTAACCGGTTCTCAAGGTGAACCAACATCGATTTTGGGTCGCCTGGCAAATAATACCAACCGCCAATTTTCAATCCAGGAAGGCGACACGGTCGTCCTTTCTTCCTCTCCCATCCCGGGCAATGAAGAAGGTATTTACCGCGCCATCAACCGTTTGATGGAACAAGGCGCGGAGGTGATTTATTCTGATATTGAAGACGTGCATGTCTCAGGGCATGCCAGCCAGGAAGAAATGAAACTCCTGTTACACCTGGTGCGCCCGCGCTTTCTAATCCCTATTCATGGCGAAACCCGCATGCTTCGCCAACACAAACGCCTGGCGATGGAAATTGGGATGGAAGAACCACAAATTGCCCTGGTGGAAAATGGTCGTGTGATTGAATTTCACCACGGCGAGCTCAAATTGGGCGAACGCATTCCCGGCGGTTACGTGTTCGTAGACGGTACCGGCGTCGGTGATATCGATCGCACCACCATGCGCGACAGAGCCTTGCTTAGCCAGGATGGCGTGGTATTGGTCAATTTGTTCCTGGACAAAAATAACGGCACATATAAGGACCTCGAAATCCTCAGCCGTGGCTTTATGGCCCAGGATGAATCGACGGAATTGTTTGATCAACTCCGCGATCGTATCCAACGTCTCACGAAGTCACCTGCCAAAAACATGCAAAAGGAAATCCAGGGATTGGTCACATCGTATTTGAACGAAGAAACCAAGCGCCGCCCGTTTATCTTTGTCGTGATCTCGAAGGTGTAAAAACCTTTTGCGTAGGTTTGGTTCCGGTGCGGAACCTGGTTGCTCAGAAAATTTACTGTACGGGTGGGTTATAAACCCACCCATTTTCTTTAAACCATAAACTGAACATTTCTTACCTTTAACCATCTACGCTATCCCTTTGCTATAATCATCTTTACTTCACGCAAAGGTAGCAAACATGCCCAAAATTAAAGCTGTATTTACCGACATTGACAACACACTAACCGATCCCCTCACCCACCAAATCCCCCTCAGTGCCATTCAGGCAATTCAACTCGCCCGACGAAATGGCACAAAAGTTTTCGCTGCTACCGGTCGGAATCTGACCGCTACCGGGGCGGGTCCAGTGGCAAATATGGAGTTTGATGGCTACGTGACTGTGAATGGTCAATACTGTTACCTGCCGGATGGAACCACGCTGCGCTTTGCCCCCTTCGAGCGCGCTTGGGTTGAAGAAAGCATCCGTCTTGGCATTGAACACGGTTTCTTCGCCTCCTATCTTCAACCTAACCTGGTTACGATCAACGGTTTGAACGAAGGTGTCCAGAAATTCTATGAAAGTTTCAATAGCCCTGTTCCACCAATTCTTTCCAATAATGAAATTGACAAAGACCAAATACTCTCAATCATTCCTTTTGTCCATGAAGACATGGATGATTTCCTACGCCAAGCTTTGCCCGATTGCCAGGCAGTGCGCTGGAACCCCCACGCTGTAGACCTGGCACCAAAATCAGGCGGGAAGGATGTTGGCATTCAAGCAGTGTTGAACCATTTTAGGATTTCGGCAGAGGAATGCCTGGCAATTGGTGATGGCGGTAACGACGTAAGCATGCTTCAGATGGTTGGCATTGGCGTAGCTGTGGGCGGTGCCCGCCCAGAAACCAAAGCCGCTGCCGATTTTGTCGCTCCAGAGGTCGCTGACGACGCGATCTATAAAACATTTGTGAAATTCGGCTTGATTTGACTTAAACTCACTGTGAGGCATCGAAGACTAACGCAATTTGATTTCAATTACAATTAGCCTATGAAAATCATCCACAACATTTCCCAATGCGTTACGATGGCAGGTGGGGCACGCCGGGGCAAGCTCCTGTCTGAGCCAGCCATTCTCGAAAATTCCGCCATTGTGATCCGTGATGACAAAATTATCGAAGTCGGCAATTCAGACGAGTTGATTTCTCGCTATTCACTGGCAGAGCGAATTGACGCTGCCGGTATGGCGGTTGTGCCTGGCTTTGTTGACCCCCATACCCATCTGATCTGGGCGGGAGACCGTGCCAATGAGTTTGAAATGCGTTTGCAAGGCAAAACCTACATGGAGATCATGGCAGCTGGCGGTGGAATTTTAGCAACACTGACCGCTACACGCAAAGCTTCCCTGGAAGAACTGGTTGCCCAGTCGCTTGAACGAGCGCTACGCGCCTTCAGTTACGGAACCACCACCATGGAAGCCAAAACTGGTTACGGTCTGGATCTTGAAACCGAGTTCAAGCAATTGGAAGCCATTCTGCTTCTCAACCGCATCGGTCCGCTCGAGCTGGCACCCACCTACATGGGCGCCCATGCCATCCCGCAGGAATACAAAGGGAATGCCGCCGGGTATACCGATTGGCTGTGTGAAACTGCTTTGCCTGAGACAAAAAAATGGTGGCTGGACAATGCGCCTGGTCAAGAACTGCCCTTTGTGGACGTTTTTTGTGAAAAAGGAGTCTTCGAACTGGCAGAGACCCGCCAAATCCTGACTGAAGCCGCGGGTCTTGGCTTCCCGCTCAAACTTCACGCGGACGAATTTGAGAACCTGGGCGGTGCCAGCCTGGCCGCAGAATTGGGTGCAATTTCTGCCGATCACCTGGTAAAAACCTCTCTGGAAGATATCCAGCACCTAGCGCAATCGGAAACCGTGGCAGTTTCTTTACCCGGCACGCCCTTTGGGTTGGCGCAAAGCGAATATACGCCCGCCCGTGACATCATTGATGCCGACGGTTACCTTGCACTGGCAACCGACCTCAACCCGGGTACTACCTGGAACGAATCGATGCAATTTATCCAGGCACTCTCCTGCCGCTACCTCAAACTTACCCCCGCTGAAGCCCTGGCTGCTTCCACCATCAACTCAGCCAAAGCCATCTCGCGCGACCACCTGGCAGGTTCTATCGAGCCGGGTAAACAAGCCGATTTGCTGATTTTGGCAGTGGATGACTACCGCAAGCTCGGCTACCGCTATGGCACCAACCTCGTTGCAACGGTGATTAAAAGAGGGCAGCTCTACCCGAACCTGCCACTTTGACGGTAAATTGCCTGACGCCATCCTGATATAATCAAAAAATGAAAAACTACAGGCGCAAAGCCTATTTGCTTTTATGTCTTGTCCTGGCGTTAACCGTCTTTTCAGGTTGCCTGGTAGAAATTGAATACCCTCCAACCAGGACGACAATCCCAACAAACACCCCGACCTTGCAGCCTAGCCCCAGTCTTAGCCCCAGCCTGACTCCAACAGAAAGCCCGACCCTTACACCGACAAGCACGCAAACACCCACCCCAGCTCCGGTGACCTGGACTGTCAAAAAAGGTGATGAATTGATGGCGATCGCCTTCTACTATGGCATTACCCTCGATGAGCTGTTGGAAGCTAACCCCTCTGTTACACCCAACTGGATGAGTGTAGGTATGGTTCTGCAAATTCCGGTCACGCCCACTCCACAGCCGACAAACACGCCCACGCCAACACCCACAAACACACCACAATCCCTGCAACCACAGACCGCAACTCCGTCTGGTCCGTTGGCGTTGATAGGCGAACCAAAATGCTACCAGGATCCGTTGGGCAGGCTCAACTGCCTGGCATTGATCCAGAACTATGGGGAACAAACACTCGAAAACCCGTCGGTTTCCTTCACAATCGCCTCTCCAGATAGTGACTTTGAAAGTAGTTTGGTAGTGTTCGCCCCCCTCAACTTGCTTTATGCTGGAAGCAACCTGCCTGTGTTAGCTTCGTTTCCTGCCCCTGTACCAGAAAATTTCGATCTGGAAGTGCAAATCGATTCCTGGCTGCCTACCATGCCGGACGATGACCGTTACGCCGAAGGGGAAATTACACAACGCCAGATTGACCTGTCTGAAGACAATGCGTTTGCTTATGTTCAAGGTGAAATCAACGTTGCAAATGACAATCGCGAAATTGCGTCGCTTTGGCTGCTGGCAGTTGCCTTCGATCAGGATGGTAACCCAGTTGGTTTACGCCGTTGGGAAGCAGCCCTGCCAATTGCCCAAGGCGAAACAATCCCCTTCTCCACTATTGTCTATTCGCTGGGTCCTGACATCTACAAGATTGAATTGATGGCAGAAGCCATGTACCAGACCCCTTGAGGTAATTATGCAAAGCGATCTCTTCCCCGATCTTGGCAAGAAAACCTACATCATGGGCATCATCAACCTGACCCCGGACAGTTTTTCGGGCGATGGATTGTTGAACCAAGCAGAAGTAGAATCTGCGGCACTGGAACAAGCTGTTCGTTTTGGTACCGATGGTGCCGATGTGCTGGATATAGGGGCAGAATCGACCCGGCCTGGCGCACAGAAATTGGACACGAACGAAGAACTCTCTCGTTTGTTGCCTGCACTGAACTTGATTCGAAAAGAACTGCCGGATACTCTCATCTCGGTTGACACCTATAAAGCAGAAACCGCACGCGCCTGTCTCGATCGCGGTGCTGATATTATCAATGATGTCTGGGGCTTCCAATATGACCCGGATATGGCAGCTGTAGTTGCGGAATTTGGTGCAACCGCTGTGTTAATGCACAACCGCGAGCTTGGTGCACGCCCTGTAAGTGGTGAACTGGGCGGACGTTATGAGGATGTGGAATATGAAGATATTGTCAGCGAAGTTGGCAATTGGCTGGCAGAGTCTGTAAAAATCGCTCATGCAGGCGGTATAAGTGATGACAAAATCATCCTTGACCCCGGAATTGGTTTTGGCAAGACCATTGACCAAAACCTCTATTTGCTCAACCACCTGGACGCACTGCTGGAACTTGACTACCCAATTTTGCTGGGCGTTTCCCGCAAAGGTTTCATCGGGCACACGCTCGGCCTCCCCATGGGAGAGCGGTTGGAGGGCAGCCTGGCAGCCAACGCCTGGGGGGTTATGATGGGCGCTTCCATCCTGCGTGTTCACGATGTGAAAGAAACCGTTCGCCTGGCACGCATGCTGGATGCCATCCGCAACGCAAGGTTGTCGATTTAGCAACATGTTGGGCGAGACGAAGTGCCCGTAGGGTATTGGAAGCATCACAACCTATCTTTATCCAAAACGCCAATCTGCTTCCAATCCGCCAAAAGGAAATTCACCGTTTAAAAGATAGTTGCACATGGCGGATTGAGGACCGAAATATAATCCGATATTCATGGGTGGGTTAGAAGGTCCTCAATCACGCCCTACATGGGAAAATGTCCCTGATTACGGAACTTAAAAGACCCCTTTTCGTCTTAATTTCAAGAGAGTGAAACAGTCCTCTTCTCTTTGGAGTTAACATGAAGAAGGCATTCTTTTTCGTTTTTCTGGCATTCGCCGTCGTCATAGCAGGCTGCCAACCCATCGCGCCAACCGATACCACTGAAATCGACCAGCTGAGAGAGCAAAATCAAGTTCTTACTCAGCTTTTACTTGAGGGGCAAGGGAAAATTCGGGATCTACAGATCGAGGTGAACACCTTATCCACCCAGGTAGCTCAGTTGACACCCAAAGCCGCCCAAAATGGTAATTTTGAAGGGTTGGGAGAAGTCATTCTGCCTCTCTTGCAAGCAAAAGATTATGCCACGCTGGCAACCTTCGTTCACCCACAGGCTGGTTTACGTTTCTCCCCCCAGCTATTCATCCATACGGATACAGACCTGGTTTTCACACGCGAGCAAGTAGCAAACTTAACCTTGGATAACGCCATCTACACCTGGGGTACGCATGCCGCCAAAGGAGATTTGCTGGAAATGAGCGTGTACGACTATTGGAATGAATACGTGATCCCCTTGATGCCAGACCAACCATGGCAAATGTTGGCCGAAGGACAAAAAAGCCCTTCCATTGCAATCGACAATTTTTTTGAGGTCTATCCACAGGGTCACTATGTAGATTTCTTAAAGCCCGGCACCGAAGAATTTGGGAATTTAGACTGGAAGCTTCTGCGCCTGGCGTTCGAGCGTGCCGCAGACGGAGCTTACTACCTGGTGGGTATCATCCACGATAATTGGGTGCCGTAGAAAAACATACTGCATTCCAATCAGAACAATGAGTAAATAAAAATAGCCTGGCATAAAATAAAGCCAGGCAATTTTTTCTTCTCAGTAAGGTTTATTTACGCTTCGGTGAATTCGCCTTCGACGACATCATCATCATCGCCACCGGGGTTCTGCTGACCTGGTTGAGGTCCAGCTTGTCCGCCAAATCCGCCAGTCTGACCCGGGTCAGTGGGACCAGCTTGCTGGTAGGCAGCATTGCCGATTTTTTGCATGCTTTCCTGCAGCG
>JBCFBG010000019.1:17508-23481 GCA_038562515.1 Anaerolineaceae bacterium | reverse complement strand
GGGTTCTGCTGACCTGGTTGAGGTCCAGCTTGTCCGCCAAATCCGCCAGTCTGACCCGGGTCAGTGGGACCAGCTTGCTGGTAGGCAGCATTGCCGATTTTTTGCATGCTTTCCTGCAGCGCGTTGCTGGCGTTCGTGATGGCACTGACGTCGTTGCCTGTCAGGGCGCCACGCAAAACCTGGATCTTGGCTTCGGCATCGTTACGCATGGCAGTGTCCACCTTGTCACCCAAATCTCGCAAGGTCTTTTCAGATTGGTAAGCAACACTATCACCCATATTTCGGGCTTCAATGAGCGCTTTACGGCGGTCATCTTCAGCCTTGTTCTGGTTGGCTTCACGCACCATACGTTCAACATCGCTTTTATCAAGGTTAGTCGAAGCAGTGATGGTAACTTTTTGTTCCTTGCCACTGGCTTTATCTTTAGCAGCCACGTTCAAAATACCGTTGGCATCAATATCAAAAGTGACTTCAACCTGTGGAATTCCTCGAGCCGCTGGCGGAATGCCATCAAGTCTGAAGCGCCCAAGTGTATTATTGTCACTCGCCATGGGACGTTCACCCTGCAGTACGTGGATATCGACAGCAGTCTGGCTGTCTTCAGCAGTACTGAATACTTGGGTTTTCTTGACCGGGATGGTTGTGTTGCGTTCGATAAGCCGGGTCATGACACCACCCAGAGTTTCAAGACCCAGGGAGAGAGGGGTCACATCAAGCAGCAGTACGTCTTTGACGTCGCCAGCCAGTACGCCGCCTTGGATGGCAGCACCAATCGAGACGACTTCGTCAGGGTTGACACCCTTGTTGGGTTCTTTGCCGTTGGTCATCTTCTTGACCAATTCTTGAACCATAGGCATACGGGTAGAACCACCTACCAACACGACCTCATCGATCTTGTCAATGGTCATATTGGCATCTTTCAATGCTGCGTCAAATGGTTTACGAGTGCGCTGGAGCAGTTCATCTGTCATTTGTTCAAATTTCGCGCGGCTAAGCTTCAGCAATAAGTGCTTAGGTCCGCTGGCATCAGCAGTAATATAGGGCAGGTTGATCTCAGTTTCGAGAACTGAGCTTAGTTCAATTTTTGCCTTCTCAGCAGCCTCACGCAGGCGCTGCAGAGCCTGGCGGTCCTTGCGCAGGTCGATGCCTTGTTCTTTCATAAATTCATCAGCAGCCCAATTTACAACCACATTATCCCAGTCATCACCACCAAGGTGCGTGTCACCGTGGGTAGCCTTTACTTCGACAACACCGCCGCCAACTTCCAACAAAGAGACATCGAATGTGCCACCACCCAGGTCAAAGACCAGGATAACTTCGTTTTCTTTCTTATCCAGGCCATATGCCAGGGCTGAAGCTGTCGGTTCGTTGATAATTCGCATTACCTCAAGACCGGCAATCTTGCCAGCATCTTTGGTGGCCTGGCGTTGACTGTCATTGAAGTATGCTGGAACAGTGATGACGGCCTGGGTTACTTTTTCACCCAGATATGCCTCAGCATCAGTTTTCAGTTTGCCGAGGATCATTGCAGAGATTTCCTGTGGGGTGAAGGTCTGACCGTTGACAGGCACTTCAATACGTGCGTCACCAGTTGGACCTTCCACTACTTTGAAGGAAACCATCTTGCGTTCCTGGGCAACCTCATCGTAACGACGCCCCATAAAACGCTTTACAGAAGAGACGGTGTTCTCGGGGTTCACTACAGCCTGTCTTTTGGCTGTCGTGCCGACCAGACGTTCACCATTTTTGTTGAAGGCAACGACCGATGGTAACAAACGTGAGCCTTCTGCAGTTGTAATTACAACAGGCGAACCGCCTTCCATGACGGAGACCACACTGTTAGTTGTTCCTAAGTCAATTCCAATAATTTTTCCCATTTTTCACTCCTCATATGAATGATTTCATATTTCGATTTATTGCTATGTTTACTATAACGAAGGATTGCAAGAGAAATATTAATATCAGGTTGGAAGTTTGTTGATGAACAGCTATAAACCTGTTCTCATGCAAGAAAATTTGCCAAACGAGGTGAGGAATGGAAGAATATCCTTAATACTGTAAAAATAATGGAGGGGTTGCAGCCCCTCCATCTGGTTTTCATATTTGTTTGTGATCCTTAGGCTTGTTCAACCGGGCATTACTCTCCTGCCAATGCTTTTTCCCATGATCCGATAACTTTTCGGTTTCGTTTTTCAAGGGTCTGGATCATTTGCTGGATCTTACTAACCACATCGGCGATTTCCCAACCGTTTTTAGCAATGGTTTCCATAACAGCCCGAAGGGTAGTAGGTGTCAGCTGAGCTTGCGCCAACATATCCACCAAATGCCAGGCTGAGTGGGCATCCCGCAGTACCTTTGCCGTGATTTCCTCTAACTTCGCAAGCACTTCTGCCATCATGCGTTGACCAGTCTGCAAATCGGCCGCTTCGATGTAAACCCGGTTGATCGGTTCTGTGCCTGAGGCTCGCATGCGCAAATAATAGTGGTCGTTGCCGCTTTCATCAGAGAGCTGCATTTCAACCAGTTCATAGCGGATGCCGCCCAGATAATCGATCTTGAGTCCTGCAATTTTCAGGTCAGCTTCAGGTAATTCCCTGGGCATATCCAGGTAATAGTCAATAAAAGCTTCCTTTGCTTCCAGGGGCGCATCTACGTCAGATCGTCCCGCGTGGGAGCTGGGGTCCTGAGAGGTACCATACGAAGGCCACAGTCCTGGAAGATGAATCAGTTCGTCCCAAATTTCTTGTAGGCTGTTCAGTGGTTTTCCCTCACGTGTGCCGTAGTAGGCTAACATATCAAGCATCAACAGGTTCGCCCACGGTCCGTCCTTGTCGGTCACATGCCCGCGGCTGGTCAGACCGCTGGATTCCTCTCCGCCGATCAGGATGCGGTCACGCCAGTCGTTTGGCAGTTCCTTGAGGTTGTTGTAGGCATTATCTGTGCGTCGGATTTCTTCAATGTATTTGATGCCAACCGGTACCGCGAAAGCGTTTTTCAAAGCACGTGTGGCAATATCACCATAGCGAGCCTGGTAGATTTTCTGACCGATGTACCCGGGCAAAGCTCCCGGCGCAGGCTTGTTTTCTTCATTACCCGGAATCATTCCAGCCAACACCTCAATCAGTGGAGATCCTGTCTGAGTGGCAATAACCCGACCAGTCAGCCCCCGGTCAATGCCAAGATAGCGGATCAACATGGGTAAAATCTGATTCGGGCGAAAATAGACCCCTCCTTTATCAACAATGCCATAACGATCGGCATCAGTATCCATGCCCATACCCACCTGGGCACCAGTTTCAACTACAGTTTTCTTCAGCAGCCAGTTGAAAGGTTCTTCCGGATTGGCATAATCCTGCCCGCCCAAATCGGGATCCACTTCGGCGTGCACCACGGTGTAACGAATACCGGCTTCTCCCGCGAGACGGGTTAGATAACCGCGTCCGGAGCCGTGCATTTCGTCAATAACGATGGATTTGTCAGCAAAATATCGTCTGATACGGTCAAAGTCAATTGGAATGCGGGCATTGCCGTTGCCATTGTTTTTAACCCAGGCCACATAGCTGTCCAGGGGGTCAAAGCCCTGCACCAGTCCGCGCGCTCGGGCATCTTCCACGTCCGTGCGCCCGCCAGCTTCATCGACTAATTGCAGTTCGTTGATGCGGAAAGCGATGAAATCGGTCACATTAGTTGGTGCCGGGTAACCCAGGCGCGGGTTGAACTTGATGCCTTGCCATTCTGGGGGGTTGTGGCTGGCAGTCGCGATGATCAAACCTGCGATGTCATCTTTGGGGACCACTTCCGTTTCATAATATGCCAGGGCTGGCGTGGGGACATCACGGTCGCCAACATGCAAGTGGAAACCATTGGCCAGGCAGGTTTCGGCTGCCCAACGGGTGACCACATCTGAATTTCGGCGGGTGTCATGCCCTAAAACCACAACTCTGCCAGAAAGATCCTCCGCCCCCACAAATTCCGGGACGTTTTTGTTGTTCATAAAGTCACAGACTGCCTGTACCACCTGCCGGGCACGGGTTTCAGTGAAATCGTTGCCCCAGCGTCCCCTCACACCTGAAGTGCCAAAACGCAGGTATTTGCGGTCATAAATCTCGCGTAAAAGCCCCTTCTTGCCCGCCAACCCCAGCAGAACCGGATCTGCTGTGCGTAAACGGAAAGCGTAAAGACGCTCAAAAATATTGCCGATCTGGATCACGCGGTAAGGCATATAGCGGTCAGGATCGCGCTGATCGTTCATGCTATCCAGCAAGGGGTCGATCTCCCAGGTAATATCTTCTCGTAAGGAATTGAAGACAAAATTTTGAAGATAGAACTTTGCCAGGTCAATCGATTTTCTGCGTAAATCACCAGAGAGAGGGATATATTCCTCTTCAATTTGTCGTTGATAAGCAAGACCCGTCTCGTCTTTACCTTTATACAACTCCAATCTACCCTGGGTGCCAGTTGCCGCTATGGTTAACAACAGGCTAAATATCCGCGAAGACAAAACCAGGTCGTTGCCAACCAGGTTGGGTTCTGCTATCAGCAGCTCCTTTACCCTATCCAGGAAAACAGACATAGCTGAAACGGCTGGTCGCCATTTTTCAGGACGGTCTGCCACCAACAGGTCACGGTTCAAACGGTTGAACTGAACTGGGAGTTGCGATTTATAGGTTTGAGTAGATTGAGTCATTAAGGTTATCTCCTTGTAATTTCAGTAATTCATGGTCTTGGCATCAAGCCGCCCTGGCTGACATTCAGGACTTCTATTTTTGCTCCAGGTGGTGTATTGGTAAGCGCTTGGATCAAATCGCAGACCTCCCAGGCAACCCTGGCAACGTCCTGCGCGCTACTGCGCTGATCGGCTTCAAGCATCAGGCGGTACTTGGGTTCCGTACCCGAATATCGCGAGTTCCACTGCACCAGACCGGGTAATTCTTCTTGCATATGGTCAAGGCGTTCCTGAAAACCAGGTAAGGCAGCTAAATCGATCTTGGATGCCACATTACAAGACGCCACTACCTGGTTGAACTTTTCGATACGCTTTGCCAGCTGTGACAAGGTCTGGCCGGGCGTCTCATTAAGTAAGTTCAGGATGAAGAGGGCAGTGCGTATGCCATCCCCTGTGCGGTGGTTTTCGTCCAGGAGGATGATATGACCACTCTGCTCACCGCCCAGTCCGAGTTTGCCGTCTTTTCTGTGTTGTTCCGAGAGCGTGATTAACTCCTCAGTAACATATTTATCTCCAACTGGAGTTTGTATCAGAGTAAACCCTTTTTGTTGGGCGAATTGCCGTAAAGCACCATTCGCCATGACAGTGGTCACCATTGCATCTCCCATTAGCCGGTCTTGCGCGTGCAGCTCTTCTGCAAGCAGGGCGAGCATGTGGTCGCCATCGATCAGGTTGCCATTTTCATCCATCAGAATAACCCGGTCAGTGTCCCCATCGAAGGCAATTGCCAGGTCAGCTTTTTCTTCAAGTAACTTCTCCGCAACAAGGGCAGGTTTCGAGCGCATAAATTCTGACCCGGAATCGACGTTGATGTGGACGCCATCATATTCAGTGTGGATTGCCACCAGGTTAGCGCCCAACCGGCGAAACACTTCAGGCCCAGCTTTCCAGGCAGCCCCATTGGCGCAGTCCATCAGAATTGTCAGGTTTCCCAGGTTCAGCCCCGGAACGCTCTCACACAAATCCTGAAGATAGTGTTGAAACAGGTATGGGCTGGCTTCGCCGAGACACTCATTATCAAAGTCCAACCTCTCAACACTAATTGTGTCTAAATGAATCTCAATTGCCTCTTCCTGTTCTTTGGACAGTTTCATGCCCTCATTGTTGAGGAACTTGATTCCGTTTTCGGGTGCAGGGTTATGGGAAGCCGAGATCACCGCACCGGCAGTTGCGCCAACAAATTGTGTCAGATAGGCGATTCCAGGGGTTGGAATGATTCCAAGGTCAAGAACGCGTGCGCCACTTTC
>JBCFBG010000019.1:10513-17408 GCA_038562515.1 Anaerolineaceae bacterium | reverse complement strand
TGCTCTTCGACCAAACCTAACACCCGGCTGATCTGCTGTGAACGTGTGAGCCTGGCTGCATCCACTACCTCTGACCAGACATGATCGCCTCTTTCCCCAACCAACGTGGTCAGGTGCAGGTTCATCACAAAGGGGTAAGGATCCTGTTTTAAACGGGTTAGGATCACATAACGCGGGTCAGTATCCCGGGTTCCTTCATAACTGAGTGGCGTGAAAATGGGCACGTTCCGTGGCACACCATCTTTATTCGGATTACCCAGGCGGGCAAATGGAGTGTGAGAAAAAACGGCATTGCCTTTAGACCAGTCCCACCAGTCATTGAAAAGACCGTTAATCATCAGGTCTTTCTTGATTTGCATGTGCTTTTTCATGGAAAGAGTCTCACCATAGTAGGAGTAATCAAAACTACTGTCAAGGCGCAAGCGTTCAACCATGCTGTGCATCCCACCATCGGCATCGATGTATTGGGCAACTTCCTGCACCCCCAAAAAATCGGGCTTGATTTCGTTGACTAACTCTGCCAAAGCCTGGGCTTTCCCCGTTGATTTTTCCGGTGATCCTGTAAAGTTCTTTACACCACCCCCGAGGTTGAGTGTCATGACGCGTAATTTTAACATTGCTTCTCCAATGGCTTCCTTAGTGAAGATAAATTATACCAACCATCTACTCGACGAAATTCGAGTGCAATCCCCTTGTTCACACTAGCTGGAATAGGGCAACTCGAGTACAAACTCCGCACCCTTCCCAGGGGTGTTACGAGCATAAAGTTTGCCACCGTGAGCTTCTACGATGCTCCTTGAGATGGTTAGTCCAATCCCGAGACCTTCTGGAACCGCCTCGCCGGATTGGTTTGCTCGATAGTATCGATCGAAAATCAAATCCAATTTATCCTCTGGAATACCAGAACCTTGGTCTGCAACACTGATTTCCATGCGATTGATCTTCTTTAATATCCGGACCGAAATTTGACCACCTTCCGGGGAATGTTGGTAGGCATTTTGTAACAAATTTTCCAAAACTCGCCGCATAAGGTGGGAGTCAATGTTAATCAGGTAGTCATCATGATTAGCGGAAAGGCCCGCCAGGATCCCTTTTTTGGCAAAAACGCTCTCAAAACTATTCAAAACTCCCTGGACAAAGACTCTCAATTCCACTTTTTCTCTCCGGACAATAAAATTACCGGAATTTGAGAGTGTGAGTATACGCAAGTCTTCCACCAGGTGGATCAGCTGGTTATTTTGAGTTTTGAGAAGCGCGAGTCCTTCTTCGTCAAACTGGTAAACCTTGTCTTCAAATGCTTCGATAGTTGCTTTTTGTACACTTAAGGGTGTTCGTAAATCGTGAGTGATGTCCAAAAGCATGAACTTCTGAACTCGCTGATTTCTTTCAAGCTCTGCAGCCATATTGTTTACCGCTTCACCGAGTTCAGCCATATCACGGTACGGTTCGAGAGGAACGCGTAAATTAAATTCTCCTTGAGAGATTTTCTTCGCCGCCCCAATTGTCACTCCAATCGGTTTCAGTAAGGCGCGGGTCATGATAACCGACATAACGAAAGCCACCAACAAGCCTAACGCTGTTGCCAGGGTAGTAGCAATCTGAGATCGCTTGACGATCTCCATATCCACATGGGGCAAAAGACGGTCGGTCAAACTGCCTGAGAAAAGATAGCCTACTATGTCATCAGCAACCACAACTGGAGCGCCATAGTTCAGTGATGAATTTGGGACGATTGATCCATATTGAGCTTTGTTTTCCGTCAATCGGATCTCACCATCAGTCCCAACCAACGTTATCCCAAAATGCATAAATTCTTCAGGGATTGACACCTCCAGCAACTTCTGGATGTCGACCTGATCAACGCCGTCCCACCCGCCATTGGCAAGATAGTACTGTTGAAAATAAGTCTGGAATGGTTGACAATCTTTGATTTGAGTCTCGCGAACATAATTAACCATTGTCAAACGCAAAAAAATTGTGACAGACAGGAAAGCCACGGTCAATGAAACAACCGCTACAAGCAAGTAGCTGATCAGCATCCGGTTGCGCATTTATTTCTCGCTATACAAAGCCCGATAGCCGACACCAAACACAGTCTGAATGTAACTCGCGTCGGGATCAAGCGCTCTTATTTTTTGACGTAGGTTTTTTACGTGAATATCGATCGTGCGTTCATATCCTTCAAAACGGCTGCCTTGAGTTACTTCAAGCAGTTCTACGCGGCTGAACGCCTTATCCGGCTCAGAGACGAGCAGTGCCAGGAGTTGAAATTCTGCCGGGGTCAGATCCAATGATTGGCCTGCTAACGAAGCCTCATGGGCACGTAAATCAATTTTTAGCTTTTCTAATGTCAAAATATCCAGCTTGTTCGCAGGTCGGGACACCCTCCGTAAAACAGCCTTGACCCTTGCAACTACTTCCCTTGGAGAAAAAGGCTTGATGATGTAATCGTCCGCACCCATTTCCAACCCAATCAATCGATCGATCTCATCAACCCGGGCAGTGATTATGATTACGGGTAACTGAGCTTTCTTGCGTACTTCCCGCAAAAAATCCAACCCGTCCATATCCGGCAAATTTAAATCTAACAGTATCATTTCAGGAGAATGATGGTGCCAAATGCCAAGCCCTTCGCTGCCAGTAACCGCACTTAGAGGGTCATATCCATTATGGCGCAAATAGTCCTGCAGGATTCTGTTTAGATTCTCTTCATCCTCGACAATTAATATCTTTTGCATTCTTGCCTATGATCATCCACAATCGTGATTACATTATCCCACAACAAATACACCAAATCTTAATAACTTTTGATTAATATCTCAATAACCCACCTGTATTATTGGGTCATCATCACAATAGAGTGATGAAAAAATAAGGAGTAAAAAATGAAAAAGAAAAATTTGACAATCGCAATAATCGCCCTGGTGCTCGGGGTACTTGTTTTCGGGATCGCTGGCAGTGCTTATGCCCAAACCACACCACCCGAAACAGAAGAAACCCTACCTGCACCTCAAGTGAATCGTCGGGGATTTGGACGTGGTCTCGGAGTATGTGACGGAACCTGTGATGCCGACGGCGATGGCATTCCCGATCAGTTGAGATTACGCGACGGTTCCGAGTTGGGTGGGCAATTTGGATACGGCTTTGGTCCTGGCGACGGAACCTGTGATGCTGATGGTGATGGCGTGCCTGATCAGTTGAGACTGCGTGATGGCAGCGGCACTGGTCAAAGGTATGGCATGGGAATGATGGGAAACGGTCAAGGAATGGGTCAGGGTTTCGGCGCTGCCGGTCAGACTGGCATGGGAAACCGTAATAGTGGCGGCATGGGTCAGGGTTTCGGAGCCGGTAGCGGTACCGGACGAGGCAATGGTGGCAGCGGACAAGGCATGGGACCTGGTCAAGGCTTAGGCGATGGTCTGGGAATGCATGACGGCTCTTGCCTGGATGACTAAACAACGTTGATATCAATAAAACCCGCCTTCTGTACGCAGGGCGGGTTTTTATTTTTCAAGAGATGCGAAAAGAGAGTGCACAAGCTCAGTTTACCTTGACACTCGACAAGCTTTTGCCTATAATAAGCACTTGCCTTCCCTGGTAGCTCAATTGGCAGAGCGGGCGGCTGTTAACTGCTAGGTTAGAGGTTCGAGTCCTCTCCGGGGAGCTGAGAAAAAACCTTTGGGAAACCAGAGGTCTTTTTTTTCAACTGGCTGTGCTATAATATCAGCCACAAAATGGTCCTGTAGCTCAATTGGCAGAGCAAGCGCCTCTTAAGCGTTAGGTTCTCGGTTCGAGTCCGAGCAGGATCATTTTTCTTATTTAATGATCAGGTTCTCGGTTCGGCGCTGACTAGCCAGCAGGCTTCGCACTCCGAGCAGGATCATTTTTCTTTTAATCACTTAAGCCCTCCCCCAGTTTGGGGGAGGGTCGGTAGTACAAAGGGCGTACCGGGGTGAGGGTTGCTTTTTGTGATACGCCTTCAGCCAAATGTGTGATTATCGCATCGTGGTCCAACTGTAATGTACAAGGCTTATAATTATTGCAAACATGCAGTTGCGAGCCAATTATGGACAATTCACAAAAAATCATAAAGCAATTTTACGATGAGAATACTCAATATGAGTGGGAAAGATTAGACCGTCATCCTTTCGAATTTGCCATCACCACCCGCATGATGGATCGCTACATCAAAGCGGGCGATTCCATCCTCGACATTGGAGGTGGACCTGGTCGCTATTCCCTCCACTTTCTTCAAAAAGGTAATCCGGTCGTACTGACTGATCTCTCCCAGGGCAACATTGACTTCGCAAATCGCTTGGCTTCAGAACGAAACATTCCCCTACGCTCACTGGTTTGTGATGCCCTTCAAATCGAACAACACATCGAGGAGAAATTTGATCACGTTTTCCTGATGGGTCCGCTTTACCATCTGCTCGACGAGGCAGATCGCGTTCAAGCTGTAAAAGCTTCCCTGGCGATGCTGAAGCCCAACGGGATTCTCTATGCGTCTTTCCTGTTGATGTTCTCCGGTATCATCTACTTTCTCCGGGAAGCACCAGAACAGGTTGTCCAACCAGGCGAGCAAGTGTGGTTGAATGCTGTCAGAAATCAGATCTCCTGGGGCGGAGATGCCTTCACCAGGGCTTTCTTTATTGACCAGGACTGTATTTTGCCCTTCATGCAGCAGTTCGACATCGAAATTCTGCACCTTTTCGGGCAGGAAGGAATCACATCAACCCACAATTATGCCCTGCAAAACCAGCCCGAAGAAATTCAAAATGCCTGGATCGATCTTTCAATGGACTTATGCGAGATTCCCAAATATCTCAGCCACTCAGAACATGTGATGGTGATTGCGAAAAAAACGATGAAATAGGAGCGTAATTTCTGCACAAGACCGATAAACGCTTCAAACAAGTGTATCCATACAAAAGTCATCTATCCTGCAAAGGGTTGCTCCAGTCTGCCTCTTGACCTCAGATAAAATTAAACAAAACCAAGAGCAAGACCATTCCCAGCATATCGTACGGAACCTTCTGCTGAATGGAGAAAAGGATACCTGCCATGCAAAGAATCCAACCTATACTTGAAGACGTCATCACACCTAAAGGCCTTTACCTGAACCGGCGTGAATTTTTGCGTGCAATGGGGATATCCTCAGCCGCGCTTCTTTTAGCTGCCTGCGAACCGGGCGAAACCGGCACAATAACGACATTTTTTGATCAGGACACGTTGACCGCGAAAGAAGATGCACTTGATTATGTTAACTTTTACGAGTTTTCCCTTTCAAAGCGCGGCGTTGCCGATCGAACCGGGGATTTTGTCACAGACCCCTGGGAAATTCAAATCGATGGTTTGGTCGCCAACCCTCAGACAATTGCGTTAGAAGAGCTGACTGAGCGCTACAAGATCGACGAGTATACCTACCGCATGCGCTGCGTGGAAGGCTGGTCAATGGTTTTGCCCTGGCAGGGTTTTAAGCTCAATCAACTTCTCAAGGACATTGAACCACTACCAGAAGCCCGTTATATCCAGTTTCAATCCGTTTACCGTCCCGATGAAATGCCCGGGCAAGTTTCGTTGGACTATTACCCCTGGCCTTATTCTGAAGGTTTACGCCTGGATGAAGCCATGCACCCTTTGACAATTCTGGCAACCGGAATGTACGAAGAACCGCTTTCCAAACAAAACGGTGCTCCCATCCGACTGGTAGTTCCTTGGAAGTATGGGTTTAAAAGCATAAAATCGATCGCCCGTATCAGCCTGGTGGCAGAACAGCCGCCAACGCTCTGGCAGAGCCTGGCATCCAACGAATATGGTTTTTATGCCAACGTCAACCCAGCAGTGGACCACCCGCGTTGGAGCCAGGCGACTGAGATCCGCATCGGTGAGAGCGAACGCCGTGCAACCCTGCTTTTTAATGGCTATGATGAAGTGGCAGATTTGTACAAGGATATGGATTTGACCGTGGAGTATTAGCGCAACAATTCGCAAAACCATAAAACGCGTAGGGCGAGATTGGAAGCATTGCTAGCATAAGATAATCTAAAACCTGATGTGCTTCCAATCCGCCATTGCGATTTTAGTCTTAAACGGCGGATTGAGGACAGATCAATGGTCAAGTCCATTCCCTTCAATATGTCCTCAATCCCGCCCTACATTTATCCGAAATCTTATAATCATTTATGTTATTCAATCAAAATATTGGTTTTCTGTTAAACTCAAAGGACGAGGTGATGTGTGAAAAAAGTGCTCGTCTTGTACAAATCGAAAACTGGCTTCTCAGAGCGTTATGCCCACTGGATCGCCGAAGACCTGCAATGCGACCTTGCCAACCTGGCTGAATTCAATAAGGAATCCCTCTCACAGTACGCCCTGATTATTTATGGCGCTGGGGTCTACGCCGGACAGATCCTGGGTATTGGCAAAATCAAACGCTGGATGGAAGCTTCCCCTCAGAAAACCTGGGTGGTTTATGCCACAGGTGCCACTCCCTCTAAAGAAAAATACGAAGAACTGATCTTTCAGAGCAACTTCCGCAAAGGTGAGGTTAGACCAGCCCATTTTTACTATTTTATTGCCGGTATTAATTACGAAAAAATGAGCCTTATTGATCGCCTGTTGATGCGATTTTTCAGCTTCCTCACCTCCAGAAAAAGCGGTAAACCTCGGTCTTCCAAACAAACCTCGGTGGACCTAAGCAACCGGGACTATATCGAGGAATTACTGCGCTATATTCGCCTGAAAGCGAGGTAAGGATGAAACTGGAACATGTCGCCCTCTACGTGGAAGATCTCGAGACGATGAAAGATTTTTACTGCACTCATTTCAACGCTACCCATAACCAGAAATATCACAATCCGCGCACCGGGCTGCAAACCTACTTCCTCAGTTT
>JBCFBG010000019.1:0-10413 GCA_038562515.1 Anaerolineaceae bacterium | reverse complement strand
TTTTTGAAGATGGCAATCGGATCGACTTGACTCTGATTTCACTAGAAAAACTCGAAACCTACTTTGAATCAGACCGTATGTGCGTTTTACTGCTGGATAAGGACGGACTGGTGCGAAATTTGCCTCCCAGCACCGATCAGGATTATTGGCTTAAGCCACCCTCCTGCAAAACCTTTGACGATTGCTGCAATGAGTTTTGGTGGCTGAGCACTTATGTTGCCAAAGCGCTCGCCCGCAGGCAACTGCCTTATGCCAACGCCCACCTCAACCTGATGCGCGATGAATTGATGCGCATGCTCAGCTGGCAGCTCGGTTTTGAAAAAGGCTTCAACTTCAGCATCGGAAAAGACTACAAATACCTGCAGAATTACATACCGGAGAAGGATTGGGCACAACTCCTGCGCACCTGGAGGATGGATAGTTTTGATCAAACCCGGGCATCCCTCAGTGCTTGTCTGAGCCTCTTCTGTGATACCAGCAAAATTACCAGTGAAGTTTCGGGGTTCTCCTATCCTGACTATGAAGCCAAAGTCACCGCGTACCTCAAACGAACTTTCGCAATAGACCAACACCCAGCGAGGCAAGATGAATCCTGATTATCACTTTCACACCGACGAATCTGTCCTTACCCTAAAAGGGCATCCTGTCCCAGGCGTTTCGCTTGATGGAAGCGGTGTCTATGACCCCAACCGAGTCCATGCTGCGCCATGGCGTCTGAAAGAATGGGATTTCTACCAAATCAGCGATCATCGCCTATGTCTTCAGCTCACCATTGGTCATGTCTCTTATGCCGGCAACTGCAATATCATGCTCTTTGATCATGGTGCACAAAGACATCTCTTTACCAAGGACATCATCATTCCCTTGCCTTTCCGTTCGTTGGGGATGCCCACCGACGCGCGAGCAGACTCGCTGCTAAAGGTCGAGAAAGACGGGGCTCTCCTGCGGTTTGAGACCCAAAATTTAGTCAGACACCTGACAGCCAAAGCCGGGGGTCTGACTGCAGAAGTCGTCCTAAAACCAACAACTGATCCCTCGATCAGTATCTGTTTCCCGTTTCATAAACCCAACGAGTTCTACTTCAACGAGAAAATCAACCTGCTCGAAGCAGAGGTCGCGCTTAGCCTGGACGGTCAGCGCTTCGAGTTTGACCCGGAAACCACCTTTGGTTTAATGGACTGGGGGCGAGGCGTGTGGCCTTTCAAGCACGAGTGGATCTGGTCCAGTCTTAGCGCGCGCTTGAATGGACGACTTTTCGGGTTCAACCTCGGCCGCGGCTTTGGCGATACCAGCCAAATGCGAGGTACTGAAAACGTCGTCTATTACGGTGATCAGGTGATCAAACTGAACCGAATGGACATTACTCGCCAGGCTGATTTTATGCAGCCCTGGCAGTTGCGCTCGGATGATGGCGGTTTCGAAGCCACACTCTTCCCTCAATACGACCGCACGACATGCACCAAGATGCTCTTTGTCGATAACACCTGCCACCAGATGTTTGGGAGGTTTGTTGGAAACTTTATGGATCTGTCTGGAGAGCGTGTTGAATTCAATAACGTTATCGGTTTCGCTGAGCATGCCTATAATCAGTGGTAAGTTGTAAGATTTTGCAGGCACATGATCGCGGTGTGAAACCCGCTATAATTCATTGCAGTAAGGTCAGAAAGTCCCAAAAAATTAAGTTCGTGTCACTTTGACATATAGAGAAACGAGGAAACTATGAGCAAATCATCCAGTTGGCTTCAAGGAGCTTTTTTAGGCGGTTTGATTGGTAGTGCATTGGTTTTAATCCTGACGCCTTACACCGGTGAAGAATTAAAAGCACGAATCAATGACTACATCAATAACGTTCAAAACGAGGTGCAACAGGCTGGGGTTGAAAAAAGACTTGAGCTGGAAACTGAGTTGGAACTGCTTCGCTCCGGTAAGAAATAGTAAGGGTTGTCATTCTGAACGCAGTGAAGAATCTTGCTTTCCATCATGCTATCACTGCGTTCATCACAATTAGATTCCATCGAAGCACACCTCGTGGCGGTACCCTCAGGATGACAAGTGAAAGGCAGATCGCCACGCTTCGCTCGCGATGACGAGTTCATGCTTCTGGTGACAAGTGCATAATCAGGTGACTTTACTGCCACAAGTTGGTAGTTCTTTTACGGATACGGCGTAGGGGTGAGGTAAGGCGTGGTGGTCGGATAGATCACTTTTATCGGCGTAGGAATGGGGGCAATGGGCACTTCAGGCGTCGGGCTCATCAAGTAGTCACCAACGCCAGGGGCTTCTTCCACTGGCATGGTCGAAACCTCATCCACATACTCAATAGCGAGACGGCACGCAGGCTCAAGATTGTAAGAAACATTCTCCCAGGTGAGGGAATTGCCATTATTCATCGTCCGCTGCATCGCATTACCCAAACAGCCAGACCCGCTTGTGTAATTCACCAGCGAAAACTTCCACAAATCTTCATAGCTGATCAACTGCCCGGGCTGTTTACCGGTATTATTGAAAACAATCTGGCGTACTTGCTCACAATTTGCCAGAAGGCTGCGAGCAAAAATGCTGATGCTAAAGGTTGCCTGGGTTAGGTCAATGCCTACCGGGCATTCCGGACAAGCCGCATTGACCTTCTGGACCAACGCACCGCGCAGCATTTCTTGCTGTTTTTTGTCCAGATTGCCAAACCCACGCTGGCAGGATTCTTCGGTCAGGATAAGAGGGCAAAACTGGGTATAGAAACTGGGGTTCCAAAGCAAAACGGCATCAGCCCCAAGATCGCTCAGGTGCCCCAGCCCCGCTTCGCTTACTTTCTCATAGATACCAGGCCAAAACTGACTTTCCCGGCTGAAGATGTTTTTCATCAATTGTGCCGGAACGCCAGTTTGGTTAGCCACCTGGATGATTTCGGCATTAAACTGATTTTGCCAATTGTCTACCACTGGTTGAGAAGCTTCCATTCCACAAACAGTCGCTGCGCCATTTTCTTCCAGCCCACCTGCCGGGCATTCACTGGCATCGACCATGCCTTGTTTTATCAACATTCCCGCCAGAAGGTAGTATTCATTATCAGTTTCCAGTTGCTCTGCCAGCACGGGCGTGCGCAGCCAGGCTGGAGGGCCATCAATCGGCATAAAAGATTGCCAGATATCTGAACAAGTCGACTTGCCTTCGCCTGCCCACTGAGAACTGAGCACATCCACATAATAGGTGGGCTTATCCACCGATGGGTTATCGGGGTTGGCAAAATCGCCCCAGGGAATCACTCTTATCTGTGCGGTGTAAACCTCGCTGGCATCACCATAGCTCGACTCTGCCCAGAATTCTACAGTGACACCATCCGTGCCGGTCGGCTTGAGCGGAAGGTCACAGTATCCTCCAGGGCAGCTAAAACCCATCCCGTTATATCGCCCAACAATCTGGATAATACTTTCATTCGGCAGGGGTTCGTACCCCTGAAATCTCAAATAAGGTAAACTGCTGCAATTAGTCTGACCAGGTTCTTTGTCGCAACCGACCACGGTAATAAATACCTCAGGCGTCGGCAGGTTGACTTCCACTTCTTTTACGAGGGGGGTCACGTTTGCAAGGTGTAGATACAAGCCCTTGCAATCATCCAGCTGGGTGATTTCATTGGTGTACATGCAGGCGTTGGTTTGCTTCCATTGTTTCTGGATTGTCGCGCCGCAATAGTAGAGCACTTCGCTATCGTCAGGCCAGGACTCGTGTTCGGTATAAACCTGGCAAACTACTCCGGAGGTCTTCCAGGAGAGTAACCACCATTCATACAGGGTGTAATCAACCTCGATCTTGATTGTGCGTTTCTTTTCGGAAAATACGGTTGGGGAGGTTTTGGCAGGGCTGGCATTGAAAAAACTAAGCAACAAGGCAAAGATCACGAAGATCCTTACAAATCGGTTGATTCTTTGCTTGTTCTCTTTCATTTTCTCACTAACGCCAGTCCTCTAGGGGTAAGGCGTATCCCAAATGGCCGTCGGAAACGGATAGGGTGCATTGCTGGTCGGGCTGGGCAGCGGCGACGGGTTGGTTGCCGTCCTCGTGGGGGTTCTGGTAACTGTAGGTGTTTGACCAGGCACTAATGGTGTCGCAGTTGCTGGGCTACTCCCAGGGGGTGTTGGCGTCTTTGTTGGTGCTGCCAGTTCCGTCAAGCGTGCATCAGCTGTATAGGTTATTCCAATCACCTCGGTCAACTGAAACTCGTAAGTCAGGACCACAGCATTTAGCGGCGAAGGCTCACTTATTGCCTCCACTGCCTGGCTGACCAACTGGCTGATTTTCCCTTCCCTTGGCAAGAGCACTTCGGTCCGGGTGGAATCAGGCAGTTGCCAGGTTTCCAAAGCTTCCCAACCTAGAACGAAGGTTTTTACCCGTTCCGGGTCACCCAACCGCAAAGCCAGCGGGATCCGTAATATCAAATCGAGCAGACTGACATCGGTATCCAGGTTTTGGTCGTAAGACGTAAACATCACAGGCAACTTTGCCAGCCGTCCCCTTTGAACTAATTTTGTAAAGAGCAATTGAAGCACTTGTTGCTGCCTCATCGTACGAAAAATATCATCATCCGCATGGTGGGAGACATAACACAAGCTCTTTTTCCCATCCATGCTGTGTAATCCTGCCGGCAGTCCTCCGCAATCATCCCGGATAGGATAAAGCACACTTACCTCCAGCCCGCCCAGGTCATCTACCAACCAGGTAAACTCCGTTTCATGAGCGACCACATAGCGGTCAGGCTGCAATCCGAAGTTGTACCCCAATGTATCATAGACCAACTTCATCCCGCCCAGAGGCCAGGCTGTGTTTATCCTTCCCATCCCATGCCCAGGCATATAAAGATAGGTTGAACCAGGGATGGAAATAACACTGGCTTTTGAAAGGCGTTCATTGACCAGTAACAGGTGGATTGCCTGGGTGCGCCCGCGGGTTGGCTTTGCATCTTCAGCACCAAGTAAAAGCCAGACCGTGGTGCCTTCCGGTAGCTCCACTCTATCTGCTGGAGGAGGTGCTGGCGTAGGCCAAGTCTCTACAGCCGGTGAAAAGGTTGGCCAGGGTGTTGAAGTGGCTGTTGGAGATGGGGTAAGAGTTGGGCTGGCAGTAGAGGATGCTACTCCGGCTTCGACTCCCCCTGGCTGACCGGAAGACGGTCGACCCCCAGGATTACAGCCTGCAATAATCAGGCTCAAGGCAAGGAACCCCACAACAAACGCTAACCACCGCTTGTGATCGGTTGGTAAAGTGCGCTTAATTTCCATAGCATAATAACGGTGTGCATCGACACGCCATCAGGATACCGATTATAGCATAGCTGAGTTTTGTCGAGTTATTATCCATCACAAAATCTTTCCGCACCTTTCCCCTATTTGTGAGTTTTCCGGGTCAAATACTCATGAAGATCATCGCCAGGATCATGATGACATTGATCAATATAGACCATCCTAAAATCAGATAGACCACGGTCTTCCCAGCCCGCTCCTGCAGGTATAAAAAGAGCCCAGCCAGGGTGTTCAGAATGTTGAATAACAGGCTAACCAGCAATAGCAGAAAGAGCCTGGGCGATGGGACTGTTTCCATACTTACCCAAACAACTTGCTGGAGCATGCCAACAATGATTGCGGTTGAAAGCAGCAGGACAAAAAAACTGATTGCGACACCCAGGAGCAACCGTTTTGCCACTCTGTCATCCATCACCCGCCGCCAAAGCATTCTGAGGTTTTCTGATTCGGGTTCGATCTGTCGAAGACTTCCCAATTGTGAAAACTGCTTGAATGCCTCGAGGAATTTCAATATATCTTCCGGTGAGATAACTAAATACGCTTCACTTAGTTTAATTAAGACCATCTGCTCAGGTGCTGTGGCGACGAACAGGGTTTTTCCCAGCCCTTTGATGTTGGTTTCCCCATAATACGATCCTTTGAGCAGTGTATTACCCAATGGCAGAGGGGTTTCGAAATCACTGACCGGGTGTACCCATGCAATCTCCCGCATTGGAATCAACTCGCGCCGCAAGCCCCATTTCACTTCCAAAGCATCTCTGCTCAGGCTATAGATTGTGGTGGTAATTGTGATAATTCGGTAAATTGCCAATGCAAGCGGAACCAGCAGGAGCAGCCCAACTCCAATAAAGACGATCGATAGCCATCCCTGACCAGCCATGGACCCACTGATGAGCAGAAATAAGATAGCAGCAATCAGAAACGCTGTGACAAGCCCGTTGATTGCCAGGCTCCTGCCTTTCGGAGGTGAAAAGTCCGTGTTCATCCTTGAAATTATACTTGTACATACGTTCCGCTGGCAAAACAGCCTGATTTATGATGAGTAAGAAAAAGACCCGAAGGAAGTTTTTCTTCGGGTCTTTGTTTGAGCAATTTTTACTTATTCAACTTTATATTCCGCGCCTCTGTGCATGGCTTCGATGTTCATACCAATAAATTTCTTCAACCTCTCAGCGGTATGCGCCTGAAGGGCTCTTTCCAGCGCGCCATCGGGTAAGGCTTTCATATTTGCTTCCAGAGCGCCTAGCAAAACCATATTGGCTACGCGTTCATTACCAAGCTCGCGAGCGATATTGTTTGCCGGGATCATCAGCCAATGAATATCCGTGCGTGTTGGTTGGCGGTTGACCATCGATTCGTTGACGATCAAAAATCCACCTGGAGCAACCAGAGGCTCATATTTGTCCAATGAAGGCAGGTTAAGTGCAATAACAGCACGGGGGTGCAGTGCGCTGGGCGAACCAATTTCTTCATCCGAAATCACAACCGTGCAGTTGGCTGTGCCACCGCGCATTTCAGGACCGTAAGAAGGAATCCAGGTCACATGTTTGCCTTCATCCATTCCCGCGTAGGCATACACCTGACCGGCATAAAGCGTGCCCTGACCACCAAATCCAGAGATGATTACTTCTGATTGCATCGTTTACGCTCCTTTTACCAATTCTTCAACAGCTGACGACACTTTGAAATCGCCGATGGGATATTGCGGAATCATGAATTCCCGTAACCATTCGCGAGCCTTCACAGGGGTCAGCCCCCAGTTGGTTGGGCAGGTGGAGAGCAACTCTACAAACGCAAAGCCCATCCCGTGTTTTTGTACTTCGAAAGCAGTTCGAATGGCTTTCTTGGCATTGCGAATGTTGCGCGCGTCGTGTAGGCTGCGCCTAACGACAAACGAAGCCCCATCAAGAGACGAAATTAGTTCAGCGGTTCGGATGGGATACCCTTGGGTTTCAACATCGCGACCAAGCGGGGAAGAACTGGTTTTCTGACCAGGCAACGTGGTTGGTGCCATCTGGCCACCGGTCATGCCGTAATTGGTGTTGTTGATGAAGAAAACGGCGATTTGCTCCCCTCGGGCAGCGGCAGCGATGATCTCGCCCATGCCCATGGAAGCCAGGTCGCCATCACCCTGGTAGGTGAAGACGGTCTTATTTGGCAAGGTGCGTTTGATGCCGGTTGCCATGGCTGGCGCGCGGCCGTGAGCAGCTTCAACGAAGTCAAAATCGAAATAGTTATAGGCAAAAACTGAACAACCAACTGGTGCCACACCGATGGTGTTGTCCAATTCGCCCATTTCTTCCAAAACCTCGGCGATCAAGCGGTGAGCGACGCCGTGCGTGCAACCTGGGCAATAATGGGTGGTCACGTCGGTGAAACCAAGCGGACGTTCGTAGATCAATTTCACATCAGTATCAAGCATCTCAGGCTCCTGTTCCAACTAATTCGCGCATCTTTGCCAACCATACCCCACGGGCATCGCGGTTGACATCGTATTCGCCGTGAATCATTTCGTCGATAACAGCATCGATCTCATCCGGGTAGGGCACCATACCGCCCATGCGACCATAAAAATGGAGCGGGACACGTTTGGCAACAATTGCTGAAACATCGTCCAGCATTTGACCATTGTTCATTTCGACTACCAGAATTCCTTTTTTTCCAGGAACCAATTTGTCCAAAACCTCTACTGGGAACGGAGAAACTGTGATTGGGCGCAAGAGACCAATCTTGATCCCTTTTGCCCGGGCAGCCCGCACAGAGGTCAATGCAATTCTGCCAGCGGTGCCGTAACCAACCACCACATACTCAGCATCATCCAGGTAATAACCCTTGTAGCGGACTTCATCCTTCTCAATTTGCTGCCAGCGAGACATCATTTTTACATTGAATATTTCTTGCATGGGAGGGCTGATGTTGATAGAAGTCAAAACCGCGCGTTCACCCTCAGCATGTTTCGCGCCGACAGCCCAGGAGGGGGCATCCGTACGAATTGGAGCAAAAGGAGGTAATTCGACCGGTTCCATCATCTGTCCCAAGTAGCCATCCATCAAGAGACAAGCGACCATGCGATACTTTTCTGCCAAATCGAAAGCCAAGGCGGTTAGATCCACTGCTTCCTGGACAGAGGCAGGTGCCAAGACGATCAGGTGATATTCGCCATGTCCACCGCCATGCACCATCTGGGTGTAATCCGCTTGCGAAGGAGCAATATTGCCCAATCCCGGACCCCCACGAACCACGTTCACGATCACTGTCGGGAGTTCTGTTCCGGCGATGTAGGAAATTCCTTCCTGCATCAGGCTGACGCCAGGACTGGAGCTGGAGGTCATGGTGCGCATACCAGTGCAGGCAGCACCATAAACCATGTTGATCGCGCCGAGTTCGCTTTCAGCCTGGACAAAAGCCCTGCCGAGTTCCGGCATACGAGCAGCAAGATGTTCCAGAAGTTCAGTTTGAGGAGTAATGGGGTATCCGAAATAGGAAACCAGCCCGACCCGCAGCGCAGTTTCGGCTACGGCGACATTTCCTTTGATTAGTTCAAGTGCCATTATTCAGCATCTCCTTCTTGAAGTGGTGGCGTGCCTTTGAAGACCGTGATGGCCGCGTCTGGGCAAACCACGGCGCAAATTCCACAGGCGATGCATTCCTCAGGATGCAGCATATAAGCGGGGTGATACCCCTTGGGGCTAAGCCGGGACATATCCAGCGCCAGAACATGCGTGGGGCAGTCTGTAACGCAGATTTCACAGGCCTTGCAATACAAGTCGTTTATCTCTACCCATCCCTTAGCGGGCATGTAGTGCCTCCTTGGTATTGTTTTTTCCTGTCGATTGGTTGAGTCAGACAGGATGTGATGGTCCAAGTATATCGCAAAAGCCAGATGGTTTCCCTTGATCAAATATCTTCCACTTCCACTGCCTATGGCATTACCTCGATGAAGATGTGATCAGACTGACCGGAAATTTGCCCGTGAATCATCAAAGTATATCTGGCAAGGGAATTGCAACTATGTATCTGACAATATCAAAGTGACTGAGTGACAGCCAATGAACAATCAAACATATACCCCTAATGAAGAACCCCCCAAGCGTCAAAGCCAGGCATCCAAGATCTGGATACCAACCCTGATATTGCTGGTTTTGGCATTGTTCCTGATATTTCAAGGGAACAAAAACGCCATCCCCAAGAACCCTGACATCCCCACGCCAATCCCAGGCAGCCAAAGCGCTCTTGAAACGCTCCTCTACACCCAGCTGCCAAAACTTGCTGCCGATGCGGGTCACGGAGCCTGGTCCCTGGACGAAGTGCAATTTAATGAAGACTACACCCAGGCTTTACTGTGGATGGCAGAAACCTATGACGAAGATGGTGAGGTTATTCCACGGGAACCTGAGATCGTACTTGCTACCTGGGATCCAGCTAACCAGTCATGGAAGCTCCACCAGATCAGCGATGAGAATTTTAGCCAGATTTTTCTGGAATCGGATTTTAAAGAAAGCGAACTGGCTGCACGCCTTTTCCCGGACGCAGACCCCAAACCCGGACCGACAGGAACGGTTTACGGTGGATACAAACTGCCATGGAAGGCTGGGCTTACAAAGCGATTAAGTTGGTCAGTCGCCCATTCTTCCTGCAACCCACAATACTACTGCACCTACGCATTTGATTTTGCTGATGGCACCATGTTTGATTTGTTAGCATCCAAAGGTGGATATGTATATCATTGGCGGGATACCTGCAGCAACGGAAACTCGAGTTGCACTAATAGCATCACATTACAGGACCGCACCACAACCCCCTGGACGTATCAGATCTACATGCACATTGCCAACAACAGTATTCCAGCCAACTTGAAAAGCCAGGGTGTCTACGTTGCTCAAGGCACAAAAATTGCGAACGTGGATGACACAGGAGCAAGCACCGGGCACCACGTGCATCTGATGGTGGTTGAACAATCGACACTCAACTCGTGCACAAACTACTGTTTTGGGAAAGCAGTAGACATAACCTTCCGCGATGTAAGCATCAACTGGGATGCCGGCACCCAGGGTGGTCGCCCCCGCCTGGTGGAAGAAGCCAGTTGGTATGGCGGCCAGGGACAAAAATATTACGTCAGTGGGAA
>JBCFBG010000018.1:0-39045 GCA_038562515.1 Anaerolineaceae bacterium | reverse complement strand
TGACAAACTCGCGAACCTGCTCGACTGCCTCATCGCCTTCCAGGATATCAGCTTTATTGACAACCAGGCTCACCTTTTTACCCCAGGTGAGGATTTTTTCGAGGAACAGGCGTTCACTTTGCGTGAGCGGGCGGTCAGCGGAGGTCACGAATAGCACTAAGTCAGAACGGGGGACATAATCGCTGGTTAGACGCTCGTGCTGGCGGTTAATGGCGTTGGTGCCGGGTGAATCGACCATATTCAGCTCTTTGAGCAAGGGCAGTGGATGGGTGACGATGGCAAAGCCATCATCAACAACCGTACGGCTATATTCTTCTCCCCAACGAAGCAGTGTTACCTGCGCGGTTGTGGGGGTCACGCCTTCTTCCAAAACCCGTTCACCCAGAAGCGCGTTGATAAGGGCGCTTTTACCGGCGTTGAATTCGCCTGCCGCAACAATTAGAAAAAGTTCGTCAAGCTGCTCGATGGCGCTGCGCAATTTGGCAAGGTCATCTCCAGGCAAGGAAAAGTTGCTCAACGTTGTGAGCGCGTTGTTCAGACTGCGTTTTTCTTTCTGCAGGAATAACAATTCATCGTTGGACAGGAATCCTTCACGCACAGCATATCCTTCTGGAGTGGAACGACACTCCACTTAGTTTCCTCATTATACCTTTACGGGGTGGGGGTGATGGGATGACTAATTGCATTCGCCCAGATAAACAGGGGAATCATCCTTTTTGAGGTCTTTGAGAATTTTTCTTAAGGTAACCGGGTAGAAATTTGCTTCATCCAGTTGGTCCAGTTTCACCCAGGCAACTTCTTTCTGATGCGGGTCGGGAAAGTGCCCGTTTTTTGGGTGGTAATCTTCGAGCAAATTGCATTTGAAGAAGAATTCCACCTGGTGAATCTCGCGGTCTTCGTAGGCAAAACCGTGTTTTTCTGAAAAATACTCGCGAATGTGAAGAAGCTTGCCAATTTTGACCTTGGCGCTGATCTCTTCAAAGACCTCGCGCTTGAGTGCCTGGTGCAGAGTTTCGCTGTGTTTTTGACCACCGCCGGGCAGGACCATGTAGGCGCCATTGCCGTTCTTTTTTCGCAGGACGAGCAGTTTGCCATCCTGGATGATGATGGCTTTAACAGAATTGCGCAGTTTCTTCTTCTTTTTCATTTCGATAGGATTTTACCGCAATTTATTTCGTTTAAATTTTTATCAGACTGAAACGATGCAGGAATAGGTTGAGCCTTAACCCCATCCACCACAAGCAATTCCCCTTCGCGAAGGAGAAGGTAAGCAGACAATTCAACTCACGATTGCCACACAATCAAAGCACAAAGATATTCTTCATCTCGCTGACAACGCGTGTTTTGACCTTGACGCAGATTTCTGCCATGCGGTCGTCGGGTGGAAAGAGCAGGTGCTCAGGGATGCCTTCGAAGTCTTTGCCCCAAAAAGAGCGGTTGTTCGGGATGGAAAATTTGGCAAGCAAGCGGTTGTTGAAATCCAGTTCGGATTTGTCAACATAATCGCGGGCGATATCCATGGTGGCTGCCAGGTAGCCCTCCTGGAAGTAGGGGCGCAAAGCCAGCGGGGGGCAGATGGATAGCAGGCGCACGATTGCAAGATCGTGCTCGCTGTTGTAAGTGATGCGGTTGGTGGTGTAAGGCAGACCAAAAATCGCCACCACGCCTCGTTCTTCCTGGTTGTTGTACTGCGCGAAGGTGGCTGCTGCCCGCAGACTGTGGGTGAAATCCAGCAGGGGTGTGTCACAAACGCCATAGTGCTGCAGGATGCTCCAGGCGATGTAGCTTTTACGGCGTACATCCTGGCGACCTTCCAGTTCGGCGGAATCGAAAGCATCGGCAAGCTGGAGTTCGGCTAATTCGAGCATATCGAAACGTAAACCAGCTTCATGGGCTGTCAGGACGTCTTTGCGGTAGATGGTGGGGTAATAGGTGCTGCTGCCGGCTTTGTTGAGGTAATCTCTGTCTTGCCCACGGTAAAAGAGCAAGAAATCTTTGTTTTGATAGGAAAGGTTGGCAACTTCACGGACAAGTTCGGGGTAGGTTTCTATTGGATAAGGCGCAACTCTTCTGACCGCGTCGTTCCCAACGTGTTTTACCAAGACCGGGGAGAGAGTGGGCGTGATATTGCGCATGATCAAACCATACAATTATTTTAACCGATAAATTGGAGAGTGGGGGTATTTTGTTGATTGAATGCGCCAGATTTTTGTTTTGATCTGATGCAATCTGGCGGAGGGAGAATAATACTGCTCACTTCGCTCCCAACACCATAGCCCCCTTCGGACTGCTGGGCTTTATTGTCCTGTAATGGTTAGTCCAACGGATCGGTTGGTTTGGGGAAATGTTGGCGGAGGGAGATGAACCCCCTCCGGACTGCTGGGCTTTATTGTCCTGTAATGGTTAGTCCAACGGATCTGTTGGTTTGGGGAAATGTTAGCGGAGGGAGATAAACCCCCTCCGTACGGCTGGGGCTAGTCTCCAGCCGGTGCGTTGGCTTGTACGACTGTTGGCGGAGGGAGATAAACCCCCTCCGAACGAATTACCTTCTTTCGATCTTTTCCCTATGAGCTATGAACTATGAGCTATCCGCTATGAGATATCATCTGTCCTGGCTGTAGATCAGCACGGAATATGGACCGATGTTGATATTGCCGTTGTAATAGAGACCATCCTTTTCACCCACATGAGCTTCCACATCAGCGCTGTTAGTGTTGGTGAAGGCGTCGCTATAGATGCTTGCATCGCTGTTGAATCTCAATTTCCAAAGCCCTTCAGCAGGGAAACCGATCTGGTAGTTCTCCTTGAGTTCATTGGCACAATTGAGCACGATGATCACATCATCACCTTTACCGTGTTGATCCCAACGTTGAAAGGCGAGCATCTTGTCTTCCTGGTTGAGGTGAAACACATTCAAAAATTGACCGCGCAAGCCGCGGGTTTGGTCGTTCCAGTTCCTGCGGCGCCGAATGAGGTCGCGATAGAGGCGAGTGATACCATGAAAATCTTCGTTAAAATCCCAATCAAGAGGCACATTGTCTTGAAACCAATCCCCTTGAAGGAATTCCTGCCCCTGGAAGATCATGGGGATGCCTGGGGCAGTAAACACCAATCCGGCTGCCAGGGTGGAACGCTTCTGCGCAAACCAGCTGGTTGGGTTGGCAGGGTCGACTTCCTGCGGGACGCGCGCTTTGCCGTTGGCAACTTCGTCGTGACTTTCACTGTAAATTATTCGTTTGAAGGCGTCGTTGTCATAAGTGAAATCAATCAAGTCCTTGAGAAGCTGCATGGACCTGCCTTCGTCCGAGATTGCCTCCACCATGGCGCGGATGGGATGAACAAAGTTGGCATCCCATTGGGCATGAAAACCCATCCCACCATTGTCGCTGTCGCGAGTAACAAGTTCGTTATTGCGCAAATCTTCAGCAATCAGTATCACATGCGAATGCCTGGCGCGAATCTCAGCATTGATATCTGCCATCAAGCTGGACCCGTCTTCAATCGGGTTGCTTTCTTCGCCATCTTTTGTGCGGACGAAAAGAGTGGAATCGAGGCGCAAACCATCGGCATGATATTCTTCCAGCCACATCAGGGCATTATCGCGAATAAATTGACGTACTTCGGTACGTCCATAATCCGGACGAGTAGCACCCCAGGGGGTGACGGCGCGGTCATCGTTGAAGAAATAGATGCCGCCATAGTCCCCTTCATGCCAACCATCAAAACGCCAGAGGTCGAGGTCGCTGGGTCCAAAATGGTTATAAACCACATCCTGAATTACCGAAAAGCCAGCTTTGTGAGCTTCCCTGACAAATTGCTTATAGCCATCCGGACCACCGTAAATGGTTTCGACTGCGAAAATGTTGGCGGGGTTATAACCCCAGGAATAATCACCGGGGAATTCCGCGATAGGCATGACCTGAATGGCATTGATGCCTAATTGTTTCAAATGGTCAAATTTTTGAATAGCGTCATAAAAATTGCCAGGTTTGTTCCCCTCTCCATCCGTGAATGAACCGATGTGCATCTCGTAGATCACTAATTCGTTATGAGGAGGCAACTGGTGTTGATCGTTGTGCCAATCAAAACTGTTGGGGTCGTAAATCACGCTGTTTCCAACCGAATTGGTCACCTGGCGGGCGTAAGGATCGACGCGATAGAGCCTTTCACCCTGGTAATAAATGAGGAATTTGTATTCCTGACCAGCTTTTGCTCCAGGTATGTCGATGTACCAATAGCCGTTGCCTTCATGTTCCAGCGGATGAGCGCCTTCGTTCCACAGGTTGAAGTCGCCTGTGACTGCTAGCGATTCTGCATGAGGTGCCCAAACCCGAAAGGCAACGCCGCCTTCATAGACGATTGCGCCCATTCCGGTGTGTTTTGTTTGTTTTATCATTTTTACTGCCATTTTCCCTCGATTTTGTGATTAATTCCAGCGACAATCATATAACAAATGTGACCCGCACCAGTCTGAGGGTGTGACAAGACGTTCGTCCTGCCCAATAGGGGCTTGACAAACCCAATAACATAATACAATCATTACTATGAGCTATGAGCTATGAGCTATGAGCTATGAGCTATGAGCTATGAGCTATGAGCTATGAGCTATGAGCTATGAGCTATGAGCTATGAGCTATGAGCTATGGGCTATGAGCTATGAGCTATGAGCTATGAGCTATGAGCTATGAGCTATGAGCTATCGATATCCTTCAGCTTGCAAGTTGAAGAGGTGGGCATAAGATTGATTGAGCTCCATTAGTTCTTTGTGGCTACCAAGTTCTATGATGCGCCCTTCCGAGAGGACAACAATCCGGTCTGCCATTCGCACCGTTGAGAATCGGTGGGAGATCAGAACGGCGATACGCCCTTCCATCAGTTCTCTGAAACGCAAGAAAATTTCAAATTCTGCCTGGGCATCCAGCGCAGAAGTTGGTTCATCGAGGATGAGCATCTCAGCCTTGCGCATAAAAGCGCGAGCCAGGGCAATTTTTTGCCATTGCCCGCCGGAGAGCTCATGCCCACGATTCCACCGGCGACCAAGCACAGTGTCATAGCCTTCAGGCAGATTGGCGATTACTTCAGTTGCACCACCTTTGTTTGCGGCTTCTTCAACCCGAGCCTGGTTATCCAGGTCCTCGATTTGCCCAAAACCGATGTTTTCTTTGATGCTGAATTGGTAGCGTACAAAATCCTGGAAGATGACGCCAAAGAGCTGGTGCAGGCTTTTCATGTCAAAGTCACGCAGGTCGGTGCCGTCCAGGGTGATGCGCCCTTCAGTGGGGTCATAGAGCCTGGTGAGCAGTTTGATCAGCGTGGTTTTGCCGGCACCGTTGAGACCAACCAGGGCGATGCTCTCCCCGGGTTTGATGAAGAGGTTGACATTCTTCAGGACATATTTTTCAGACCCAGGATACTTAAAAGATACGTTCTCAAAACGAACCCCCTCTTCAATTGGAGAGGGAGCAATTTTCCCGTTTTCAGGGGATACCAACGCAGGTTCGATTTTGAGAAAGTCGATCAGGTTATCCAAATAAAGGTTGTTTTCGTAAAGCATTCTGAAGTTTTCCAATAGCGATTGCACGGCACGTTGCGATTGGCGAAAGACGGAAAGGAACATGGTCATATCGCCCAGGGTAATTGCCCGGGTGATTGTGCGGATAATTACCCAAATATAGCTGCCGTAGTAAGCCAGGTTGGAGAGCATTCCCCATGCCAGGCTGGCGAGGGTGTTTCGACGAGCGATGGAAGTATCTTCATCAATAAAACGGGTGAAGAGGTCTTCATAGCGCTTTTTGAGCGCCGCACCCAGACCGAAAAGTTTGATCTCTTTGACCGTCTCATTGCTGGTGAGCAGGTTTTCAATGTAGCTCAACAAACGAGATTCAGGCGCGCGATGGGTGACAGCCCGAAATGACATCTCTGCAAAGCGGGAATTGGAGAGGAAATTTGGCACTGCGGCTAAGATGACTACCACCGCCAGCCAGGGGCTGAAACCGACCAGCAGTACGACTAATGAAATCAGGGTAATGAATTGCTGGGCGACCTGCGAGATAGCGTTGACGATTGCCAGGGCGGAACTGTCAGCCCGGCGACGGGCGTTTTGCATATTATCGTAGAAGACCGGGTCTTCATAAAACTGAAGGTCAAGTTTGATGGATTTATCGATGATGAGGGTGTTAACGTGTTTGGTGAGCAGCGAGCGCAGGATGTTTGTGGATAGACCCTTGAAAGAGTTGAGTAAGGTGTCGATCAGAAGAAGCGCAAATTCGAACAACACAAAAGGGAGCACCAACTGTAAACCGGCCTTGACATCCGCGCCAACATTGACAGCCTGGAGGATGCGGTCGACGATCATTTTACCCACCCACGATTGAGCTGCTGGGAGAACAGAGATAAAAGGAATCAGCGAAAAGTTGATCAGTGTATGGCGTTTGCTGGCTTGCCAGACAAGTTTAAATGCCTGGGGCGTGTTGCGCAAAGCATCCCTGGTGTCTTTCCAGGATGAACTGATCTGTTCCTTTACGGATTTGGGGGGGCGGTTTTTCGGCGAGTTATCAGATTGCATTGTTGGTCCTTATATTGCGTATTAAACCATTGTAACGCAGGAAAAAATGGTTGGGATTAATTTGGGTAAATTGACTACTTGAGATTGCTTCGTTGCTGCGTTCCTCGCAAAGACGGATATTTTGTAGGCCGGATTGCGATCCTGCCCTGGTGAGGGTTCTATCCGGCTTACGGAATTCGTTCGAGACATTGTATATAAAAGGAGACCGGGTCCCAGACTCGCCCTTAATCAGGTGCCCACAAATTAAAGCCGGGTTCAAAATCGGAACCCGGCCTACGTTCGGTCACCCATCAATGTAATGCGCGGTTTAAGAGCCCGGCCTACGAATCCAATTCACCTGTTAAAATCAGGGTGATATGCGTATAATTCCATATCCTTGTATCTTGCTTCCAGCACTTCAATTGCCCCATTAACTTCATCAAATCCTATCTCGGACATGTTATACCAAGACCCTCCGAACCCAGATATATCCGCCAATGCGTTTCCGCTTCCGACGAAGTCACTTTTCCAAATTCCCTTGCCAGTATACATCTCGATTAGACCTTTTTCATCGATACGGTACAGGTTAGTCAGGTTGTTGTCGATCTTTCCTCTAACGTAATATTTATCCATTTTTTTCTATCAACAAGCTTAATCTTGGCTCATCGCCTCATCAACGATTTCACGTGCTTCTGCCTGGATTTGGGCCAGGTGTTCAGCACTTTTCAGGCTCTCACCGTAGATTTTATAGATTTCCTCGGTCCCCGAAGGGCGGGCGGCAAACCAACCGTTTTGGGTAACAACCTTGAGCCCGCCAATGGGAGCATGATTGCAGGTAGCATCTGTCAGTTTTTCAAGGATTGGATCACCAGCCATGGTTTTTGCTTTGACCAGGTCTGGTGAAAGGTTGGAAAGGATGGATTTTTGAGCGGCTGATGCGGGCGCATCCACGCGGGCATACCAGGAACCACCCAGTTCTGCTTCGAGTGCCTGGTAGTGCAGACCGGGGTCCTTGCCTGTAACTGCCAGGATCTCGGCTGCCAACAGGTTGAGAATGAACCCGTCTTTGTCCGTGGTCCAGGTTGTCCCATTCTTCCGCAAGAAGGATGCTCCAGCGCTCTCTTCACCGCCAAAACCAATCTCTCCGCTCAGCAATCCGGGTACAAACCACTTGAAGCCAACCGGTACCTCGCATAATTTACGACCGATCTTTTTGACAACTTTGTCGATGATCGAGCTTGAAACAAGCGTTTTACCAACGGCTGCATCTTTTGACCAGCCGGGTCGGTTTTGGAAGATGTACCAGATAGCCACGCTGAGGTAGTGGTTGGGGTTCAACAAACCGACACTGGGAGTGACGATGCCGTGGCGATCGAAGTCGACATCGTTGCCGAAGGCGATGTCGAAATCATTTTTCATGGCGACCAGGCTTGCCATGGCATAAGGAGAGGAACAGTCCATGCGGATCTTGCCGTCCTTATCGAGGGTCATGAACGAGAATGTCGGGTCAACGCGTTTATTGACCACCTCCAAATTCAGGTGATACATGTCTGCCATGGGTTCCCAGTATGCGATACCAGAGCCGCCTAAAGGGTCCACACCGATATGGATTTTCGAGTCCGCGATGGCTTTCATGTCGATCACGTTCTCAAGGTCTTTGAGATAGGGGGTGATCAGGTCGATTTGGGTGGTGGTGGAGGCTGCCATCGCTTTGTTGAGCGGGATGCGGCGCACATCCTTCATGCCATTGGCGATTATCTGGTTAGCGCGGTTTTGGATCCATTTCGTGGTGCCTGTATCTGCTGGACCACCGTTGGGAGGGTTGTACTTGAATCCGCCGTCTTCAGGAGGATTGTGCGAAGGTGAGATCACCACGCCGTCAGCCTGTGTTTGAGGGTAAGCCTTGTTAAAGGTCAGGATGGCATGGGAGATAACAGGAGTGGGGGTGTAGCGATGATCGCGGTGAATGCGAATGTCCACGCCGTTTCCGGCGAAAACCTCAATGGCAGTATAGAGGGCTGGCTCAGAGAGAGCGTGGGTGTCCATCCCCATGAAGAGCGGTCCGGTAATGCCTTGGCTGCGACGGTATTCAATGATTGCCTGCGTGATGGCGGCAACATGGTCGTCATTAAAGCTTACAGTGAGCGAACTTCCGCGATGCCCTGAGGTGCCAAAAGCGACCTGCTGGGCAGGTTCACCCGGCTCAGGGTGCAAGGTGTAGTAAGCGGATACGAGGCGGGGAATATTGGCAAGATATTCAATGGGGGCAGGCTTGCCAGCGAGAGGGTGAAGGCTCATAAAGACTCCTGTTCTGGTTTTCAAAAGACAAAGTACAATGAAATTTTATCACGTGTAGTGTGGTCATCATCCATTCTAAGTAGGGCGAGATTGGAAGCACCGTAACAATAAATTATTGGACCTGTCATTGTGCTTCCAATCCGCCAACATCAAGCCTGAGAATCGGCGGATTGAGGACGCAGGAAGGGTCCATAAATTGCATGTTCGAACGCCCTCAATCTCGCCCTACGAAAAGATTACTTTATCGGAAGAAGGGGTCGAGCCCCTTCCCTAGAAAGATCACCCCAGCAGCACTTCTGCCTTCGAGCCAGAGGGGGATTTGGTGACCTCGATACGGTTGGAGAAGTAATCTTTTAACTCCTCCAGATGGGTGATGATGAGCACCTTCTGGAAGTCCGGGCGGACGGCATTGATCGCTTCGATCAATCGTTGACGACCCTGGGCATCCTGGTTGCCAAACCCTTCATCGATCACCAGGGTTTGCAGTTTTGCGCCTGCACGACGGGCGAGCACACGGCTGAGAGCAAGACGGATGGCGAAATTAATGCGAAAGGCTTCACCGCCGGAATAGGTCTCGTAATCGCGGGAACCAGAACCGTCACTGATGAGGATGTCGAGCGTTTCCATCATGTCTTTGCGCTTATTGTCCTTGTAAGCGCGCTGGCTGCTGAAATTAACACTCATACCATAATTGGAAAGTCGGGCAAGGAGCTCGTTAGCCTGGTCTTCTAACTCAGGCAGGGCTTGTTCGATCAGCATTGCGGGCACACCATCTTTACCAAAGGCGGTTTCGAGTTTGGAGTACTGGCGGATCAACTCATTGGTTTGTTCCATCTCCTGCCGAAGCCTGACCTGGCGTTCGCGTTGAGTCTGGATGGTCGCCAGAGCCTGGTCGACCTCCCCAAGTTTACGGTTGTAGACATCCTGTTCTTCGCGCAGGTTGGTAAGTTCTGCTTCGGCTGATCGGCTGTCCTGGGTTTCGGAACGGGCTTTCTCAAGGGTTTCTGCTTCCTGGTTGTAATGAGATTCAGCTTCTACGAGATTTTCTTCTTCACGCTTTATCTCACTGAGCATCGAATCAAGCTCAGCCTGGACCAGGAGCGAACTGTTTTGCGCGATCTGAAGATCCTGCCAGAACTTCTCAGCATCAGCTTGCGCTTGAACTTGCTGACGCAACTGATCATGAGCATCCTGATCATAGGCGAGCGCCGCAATTTGCTGACCGACCTGGTTCAATTGCTCGCGAATTTCAGGTAAAAAGCTCTGTTTGTCCCTTGCTTCAATCGTTTTAAGCAGGTGGGGTGCTTTTGCGGCTTTCCAAGCGTTTTCACGCTCTTGCAGAAGATTGAGTTCTTGCTGCAGCAATGCCTGTTCGCGTTGAAGGTTGAGGTGTTGGACTTCCTGCTGGCGGGATAGCGCAGCCTGGCTCTCCAGTTTTGCTTTGTTGGCTTTGAGCTGCTCGGTTTGAGATCGGTTGGCACGGTGTTGATCGCCGAGGGGTTTACCCAATTCGTTGATCTCCGCAATGATCTCCTGGCGGTGTTTAGGGGAAAGATCTTGCCCGCACATGGGGCATACTGAGCCGGCGGCGTCTTCCACCTTTTGCTTTCGGGAATCGAGCTCTTTCATTTGGGCTTTCAGACTGCCATTCTGGTCTTCCAAGGCTTCAATTTGAGTGCTGATCTCCTGGATTTGTTCGTTGATTTTTTGTGGATCACCCAAAACAATAAAAGCAGCTAATTTTTCATTGAGGTCTTTCAATTTTGCTTGTTTTTGTTCAGAGGCTTTGAGGGCGGTGTGCAATTCCTGCTCTTCGGTCTGTAGGGTGCGGATTTCACGCTCAAGTGACTGCAAATGGCTTTGAAGTTGGGTTTCAAAGCCGGATCGCTGGCGTTCAAGAGGCCAATATTGCTGGGAAAGCTGATCGAGAGCTTCCAATTCTTTTCGGCTGCCAAGCAGTTGCTTGTATGCGCTTTCGATCTGAACTGCCTGTTCAAGCTTTTGCTGGTATCCAGCGAGGGTGGTTTGCTTTTCGTTTGCCTGCTGCTGCTTGCGCTGCAGGGATTGGCGGGAACGTTCAAGCTGCAGCCTGAGAGTCTCAACTTGTTTGACTTGATTGGCAATCAGTTGAGCTTGAGCGCGCATGACGTCCAACTGAGCCTGGCGGCTGCTGACTTTCTCACGGATCAGTGCCAGGTCGCGTTCCACAAGGTCGCGGTCTTGGTGCAGCCGCTCTTCCTTTTCGATTTCCTCCTGGATGGCGGCGATATTTCCTTCCAGAAGTTTGGCATCGGCACGTGCCTGGCGGTTTTTATCATTCGCGGCTTTGCGAAAAACCTCCCATTGGTCCAGCCCAAGGATGGCAGCCAAAATTTCTTTGCGCTCCGACGGCTTTTTTGTAGCGAAGGAGTCCGCTTTGCCCTGCAGGAAGAAGGACGCATTGACGAAACTCTCATAATCCAGCCTCAAGGTGTTGACGATCTTGGCATCGGTCTCGCGCAGTGTGCGTTCGGTCAGAACCTTCCAACTTTTACCGGTTGTTTCAGCATCAGGCTGTTGGATGAAGAAATCAACCTGGGTAGTTTTTCCACGGGAGTTACTGCGGGTGACACGATAGACCTGGTTTTCGTAAGAAAAATCGAGAGTCACTTCGGCGGTTTTACTGGCAGTGTTGATGATGGCTTCGTTCTGCACACGGGCTTTACCGTAGAGTGCGTAAGTGATGGCATCCAACAAAGATGATTTGCCTGCTCCGTTTGCACCGGAGATGCAAGCCAGGTCAAAGCCGGTGAAGTCGAGCTCGACCGGTTCGCGGTAAGAGGTGAAACCAGCCAGACGCAGTTTAATCGGAATCATCGTCCATCCCTAAACTTTTGTTAAATTCTTTGGTTGACCTAAATTCACGCTTTTCGCCCATGAGGTCGATCCAAAATTGTTGGTCATACCGGCGGGAACGGATCGGAATGGGCATGGGCACACCCCAGCCGAGCATCAAGACCTCTTCTTTAGGCTGCAGTTTTGCCAGCATGCCCCGCAAGCCACCTCTGCCGGGCAAGCCGGAAAGGACCGCGTTGATGTCATCTTCATCGCCCAGCGAACCGGAAATGCGCGTGCCGAGTTGGGACATGACTTCATCGTAAATTTGAGAAGGGCGCTGATCGATAACGAGCAGGGTTACATAGTACTTACGCATTTCGCGCGCGATGGTACTGAAAATGGTTTGGGAAGCCATCTCACGGTTGAGCAATTTGTGAGCTTCCTCCACCACAACCACCAGGGGGCGGGGTTCGACCTTGTTCTTGCCACTGTGATAATCCTCGGTGGATTGCTGCCATGCGTCGCGGATCTTGCGGGTGATCAGGTTTGTGACAAGCAGGTAGTCGAGCTCGTTATCGTTTTTGCCAAACGAGAGCACTACGTGGCGCTTATCCTGAAGAGCGGTGATTATCGCATTCAGCCCATTGCTGGCAGGCGCATCGGTAAGGTAGGGACGGTTGAAAAGACGGCCGAGTTTGCTGCGGAGCGCCTCTGCCGCTCCTGGATGGATGCCTGCCTGACGAGCCCAAAAAGCGACACTGTCCGGGGCAGGTTCCATTTTTCCGTCTTCATTTTCAATCACGCTGCCCACGTTCATTTGCATGAAAGCATTGAACCAGTTTTGATGAAAATCGTTTTCCAGTTTGTCGAGAGTGGTGGCAGTGGTCTCTTTCAGATTGAGGATTTGAGTGAGTTGCAAAACATCTTCAGTGGTGATATCGCTGTGACTGATTTCGAGGTTGAAATCGGCAGGAATGTTTCCGAATTTCGTTCCCGCGCCCAATCCAACGAGGCGAACCTTGTTGGAAAATTTACCTTTCAACCCAAACACGGCGTTGCCAGTATCGGAAGAGGTTGTGTCAGGTCCGTACTCATTGTGCATGTCGAAAATAAGGGTGGAAGCGTGATCAGCGTGGATTAGGCCTGCCAAAATCATGCGCGCCAGGAAGGATTTGCCTGAACCAGTTGTGCCAAAAATTCCTGAAGAACGCTGGACGAACTTGTCCAGGTTCAGGCAGACGGGATGACCCTGCTCGCGGGTGCTGCCAACACGGAAAATTTCATTGTTGTTTTCTTCACCGAAAATATCGGCAATATCAGCCTGGTCAGCCAACTTGACCGATGAATGATGGTTGGGGATGGTTTTGACCGGCATAGGAGCCGGATCGTCTGTATGCTCGCGGCGCCAGGCTGAATAATCGGGCGAAGCCAGGTCAGGACCTTTATCTTTCATCAAAACGGGCATGACCGCCAGGTTGGTAAAAAGGACTTGCTTATTGAGGTATTCTGCGAGGTGAGGCGCGAAACGCTGGGAATTTAACTGGTTGGCATATTGTTCGTCGATGGCGGTCAGGCGCAAGTCTGTGACCAGACCATAAAAGCGCCAGTTGTTGCTGTCGATCACGACAAAGGCACCTTCCTGGACTTCCTGTGGGGGCACGGTAAGGCGAACATCCAGGTTGGCTTCCAGTCCGCCGCCGATCACATAGCCAATTGAGGGGTTTTGAGTGAAGGTTTGGTCTTCCATCTTATTCACGCTCCAGGTCGGTCAAGACGTCCAACACCGCTGTAAGACGTGGGTAGTCATCCCGCAACAGTGTGATAATTTTCTGACAGGCTAATTCATACCAAGCGCTGTCATTGACGCTTTCATGGGCAGCTTTAGCCTGGCGTAAATGGGCAGCGAGCAGTTCTTCAACCGGTTGGTCGAGCAATCGCAGGATGTGACGCAGGTAAGCCTGCTCGTTGAGTGAAGTGAAATGGCACAATTCGTCCGATTTACACAAATGCAGTTCGTCCAAGCTGAGGGGTGGGCGGGGAGGAAGACGGTGTGAGATATTGCCGTTTTGGGCATAACCGACTGTCAGAACGTGGATTTCGACTGGCAAGTTGCGATTGTAGCGGTTATCGGCGGTGTATTCTGTTGGAATACTGACCCCTGAAACGAGTTGGCGGACGAGACTATCGTCGTTGATCAGGATATTGGTGATAAGACCGAAAATCTCGCTCCGGTCTTCCAAGGTGACCTTGACCAGGGCGCCTAAAGCAGGGGTTTCCAGCTCCCGGACGCGGCAGCCAGCAACAAACTGGCTGTTTTCAGCGCGCAAGAGTTTGCCGATGGGGATGCTTGTTTGTGTTTCGCTCATTTTAGACCTTTCAAGAAATCCTTATTTGACCGGTAACCAGTGATTTCAGTGTCCTGGGGAAATTTGGAAAGGAGCAGATTTTCAATTTCTTCATATTCGGCTTGTTTTACCACAGCCAATTCGTGGGCACGGTGTAGAGAATATGGGTAGGGATGCGAATCGAGCACCTGGGCATCGGCAAACAGGGCGGAATGGATGAGACCAACCAACTCCGGTTTTTGTGAAATCCAGAAGGGAATTTCGACGCGCGCCAGCCAGGGATGATCCTTGACCGTGCTGACATTCAGATAAAAGAAAGCCACACGCAGGCGATCGGCGGCATCGCCACGGTGTTTGGAGATAATTTCGAATACAGCCGAGCGTTCACCGGGGTTGATACGATTGCCCAACAAAAGTCGATCACTCACACGATACTTATTTGGCTCAGAATCTTGATTACCCTCAACCTCTTTGAAAATGTCGAGCATGTTATGCAGCATGGATGAACCAGGTTTGTCAATATAGCCAGCGCTCAGGATGCCCTCTTGCTGCATTTGCTGGTCGAGCTGAAAGACCTCTTTTTGAGCTGCTTTGGTATTTTTACCCTGGATATCACTGCGATAGAAGAGGTCCAGAGGGCCATCAGTGACGGTCAAGACCGGTCGGGTAAGCTCAGGGGTAATCTCATCGCGGATAAGGATGCGTTCACGCAGATCTCGAACCAGGGCGATATCGTCTTCCGTGGCAAAGCTGCCGTCTTCACGCAGGATTTTGGCGTAGTCAAGCAATTCTGAAATCAGCTTGATTTCAGGCGCATGTCCACTTCCAAAGCTGACCGTCAGTATGCCGATATTGATCAGCCCAAATTGTAGTGGGCGATGCCGGTTTGGCACGATCTGAGAGCCATCTGCCGTGAGCAGCGTGTAATCTTTGGGTAGTGCGGGGGCAGGGTAACTGAGAAGCGGATCTTCTTGCAATGGTTTGGCAAGGTAGAGACTGGATTTGTTACTTTGGGCGAACTCGATCATCTGCTGCAGTCGCACAGGATCGCAGGCGGCTTCGTTGAATAAAGTGTTAAGTTGACCTGCAATTGTTTTGTTTTCGATCAGCCAATTTTGAGCTTGTTCAGCGTACCGGCTGGCGCTGTTATCGACTGAGGCGTAATTTAAGGGCATGAGATTTCCTGGATGGATGAAGAAAATTTGATCATAAAGTAATTATAACTATGAACCGACTCTTTTTGGAACTAACCAGTTTTATTCAACGTCTATAAGGGCAGAAGGATATTCAAGGAGAATAAAATGAAAAACAAAACTTTTAACTACGCAATTCCCGTTCTGTTGCTAGTAACTTTAGTCTTAGGAGCATGTCAATTGGCACCAGCAGCGAATGCACAAAATACTGTAACCCCAGCTGAGTCCGCTGGAAGTCTGCGAACAATCGCAATCACCGGAACCGGTGAGGTGATTTTGGTTCCGGATATGGCTTACATCAATGTTGGTATCCACACCGAAGCGGAAGACGTAACCTCTGCAGTGTCGGCCAACAACCAACAAGCAGCCAATATCACCGCGGCGATCGTGGCGATGGGTGTGGAAGAAAAGGATATTCAAACCTCAAACTTTAATGTTTACTCAATGAATCGTTATGACAACATGTCCAATATCATCGGAACGACTTTTGCAGTAGACAACACGCTCTATATTATCGTACGCGATCTGCCTAAACTGAGCGAGATGTTGGATGCCGCTTTGAGCGCAGGCGCTAACCAAATATATGGGATCACCTTCGATATTTCTGATCGCAGTGGCGCGATCGCAAGAGCCCGCGACCTGGCAATCCAGGATGCCGAAGCCAAAGCCATGGCAGTTGCAGAAACCGCTGGTGTATCGTTGGGAAAGATCCATAATATCAGTATTGTTAACACCTCTTATGTTCAACCGCTTGCCGGATACGGTCGCGGGGGAGGTGCAGCAACTGAAGATGCGGCTTCCGTACCCATTTCAGCCGGCCAGATTGTAGTCACCGCCAATGCAGATTTGATTTACGAATTTGGCGATAAATAAGAAGACCCGTTCTGATCATTCCCCTGAATCAGAACAGGCAGCCCCCGGAGAAATCCGGGGGTTTTTTGTTTCACTCGCCGACCATCTCCACTGGAGAAGGTTGAAAAAAGTAGGGCATGGTCTTGCACCATTCTCAGGTTTTTCTTTTTAATGTTACGGAAGGTCGCTTTTGTTAAGGATAGGGCTGAAGGTTGGACAATGCTAGTGAGTTCTCGTTCCCGGTCTGCCCACTAACGCCTTCGGCGTCGGGGTGCTTCGCAAGAACGGCACGATCAAAGGTGGAAGTTTACTTCCTCAATCTTGCGGAAGGGGTCGAGCCCCTTCCCTACAAGAGGTGAGCACCTTCCCTACAAAGGATTAGCCTCTGTTTCAGGTTTGATCTTGAGGAGGGCAATGGCAGAAAAGAGGAACAGAAATCCGTACAAAGCCATCAAGACAATATAGCCAGCACCATCCCCGATCGGGCCGCCGATATACCCACCAATGGCACCTGCGCCTGCACCAGCCAGGTTGGAAATTCCCAACCAGCGACCAGCTTCCTTTTGCGGAACCAATTCAGTGCCCAATGCCCAGTTTGCGACAAAGAAGATCCCTGAGGCAAGCCCAATCAGAATACCGCCAACGTAAATGAGAGGCATATTGGGGGTCAGAATCACCAGCAGGGTACCGATGCTTGCCAGGATACCACTGAGAAAGATCAGCGGTTTTTTACCGAATTTATCGGTCAACCAACCTGAGGGTAGAGAAATAATCAAAATTGAAATGCCAACGACCAGCATCAAGCGTGACGTGGGTCCGGCAGCAGCAGAACCCTGGTATTGAGGGAATCTTTCCTGGATGAAATAGAGTACGAAGCTGGAGAGGTTGTTAGCTCCGACCAGGAAAGCCAGGCGATTGACGACCCACCAGGTGAAGGCAGGGCGTGTCTTGGCTTCTTTGCCAAGGCTGATGCGGACAGAAAAGATCACACCCAGGGCAACCGCAATGATCATACCAACCACACCGACGATTGCTATCATGATCGTAGATTGTTTATCTGGAAGACCCTGCAAGAGGGGTAATAACTTTTTTACGCCCCAACCTACCAATAGAATGATGCCGGTAAAAGAAAGTGTCATAGCAACCAGGCGACCGATGGCTTGCCAGTCCATGGGCTCGGATGGGCCTTTTAGCGGAGTCTCGCGCACAAACATGGTCAGCACCACGGCAACCAGCATAACGACACTGATGAAGATGAGCGCCCCCCAGATATTGCCGGCGCTGACCATTTTGCTTACTGTAAAGGCGACAATGATCAGTGGCAGGGGCAATTCGAAGAAGGCTTTAATGGCAGAATAGCGTCCGCGCTGTTCTGTTGGAACCAAGTCCGGGATCAAGCCCTGTGCGGCACCGTGACCAATATTGGAGGAAACCATCGACAAAATGATGATGGCGAACAAAGCTGTATACCCAGCCATCCCATCCATTGTGCCAGCGATCACACCGATTGCCAGAAAGGCAAGGATCTCCAGGACCCCGCCTGCCAAAATGAAGGGGCGGCGCTTACCCAGGCGGGATGTGTTGCGGTCTGAAAGCTGACCAGCCAAGGCTTGCACAAGCAAGGCAACCATCAGCGATACCAGACGCAAGTTTCCATAACTGGTGCCTTTGGTCTCGTCTCCTACAAATTGCTGGACCAGTAGTGGGACGATGAGGGGCGTGAGGGTTTGAGAACGGAGCGTGATGCCAAGGAAAATCACGTTCATTGTGATGGCATCGAACCATTTGAGGGGTTTTTTTACTGCAACTTCTTCTTCCATAAATACTCCTCCATAACCTTGGCTGGTGTTATTGGGATAAATTATATTTTTCGCCCAAGGCGCTTCGGGGAATTATAGCAGGCTGGGTGGGTCAACTTCGATCTGCCAGTCCCGCAATGGTAAATCGGGCAGCAAGACTTCAGGGGTAGACCCGCGCAAGACGATTTGCCAGCGCCAGAGACCATGCATTTTAGAATAGTAGGAAGCTAACGGTCCGATAAGGTCAGTGTTTCGCAATTTCCTTACTTCAATATGGTCAGTGATCAGAGCTGCGAGTTGACGGGCTTCTTGCTCGGCTTTGGTTTGGGAAAGATGGCGATATTCCAGGCGAATAAGGCGGCTGAAGGGTGGATAAGCAAGCATTCGCCGGTATTCCAGTTCTTTTTTGTAAAAACCCGTGAAATCGTGTTGGGAAGCTGCCTGGATGACATAATTCTCAGGTTGATAAGTCTGCAAAATCACTTCGCCGCCCAAGGGGCTGCGCCCGGCACGTCCGCTCACTTGCGTAAGCACCTGGAAACTGCGTTCAGCGGCACGATAGTCAGGCAGGTTCAAGCCTACCTCTGCTAAAACGATGCCGACCAGGGTAACCAGGGGCAAATCGAGCCCTTTAGCCAACATTTGCGTCCCAATCAGGATATCGGCGCGGTGAGCACTGAAATGCGACAAGATCAACTCGTGATCATCCTTATTTTTTGTGGTGTCGGCATCCCAACGGAGCAAACGGGCTTCGGGGAAGCGATTCTTCACCAGTTCTTCCAACTTTTCGGTACCCAATCCGAGCTGCCTGATCTGGCTGCTGCCACAATTAGGACACTTGGATGGCATTTTTCGGGAATAGCCGCACAGATGGCAGAGCAAACCCTGCTGGCTGCCGTGCCATGTCAGAGGTTGATCGTCATTGGGACAGCGCAGACTTTTACCGCAATGCCGGCAAAAAACATAGGTTGCCTGCCCACGGCGATTGAGAAAGAGGATTGCCTGCTGGTTTTTATCCAGCACTTTCTGTAGGCTACTTTCCAAAGCACGTGAAAGGACATTGGCGTTGCCGCTAGTCAGTTCCTTGCGCATATCGACCACCTGCACCTTGGGCAAGTCAAAGGTGAGCAAATCGTCCGCTGAAGCGGCTTGCGGTAGCTCGAACTTGAGAGAAAGCGCTTGATTTTGGAGCGTCTGGCGGTGTGCGAGGATGCGCCTTGGCATCTCAAGCAAGAGCCAGTCGCCGCGTTGCGCTTTGAAATATTGTTCCACACCCGGCGTGGCACTGCCAAGCAGCAAATTAGCCTGGCTGATGTCTGCAAGAGCTGCTGCAGTAGAAACTGCCTGGTAGAGGGGAGGTCGCTCACTTTCGTCATAAGAGCTGTTGTCACATTCGTCCATGACGACCAAGCCAAGTTCTGGCAGTGGCACAAAAAGCGCGCTGCGCGAGCCGATGATGACGCGCAAATCTCCCTGGCGAGCACGTCGCCAGGTGTCATAACGTTCTCCTTCGGACAGTTTGGAATGGTATAGACCAACCTGGTTTGGGAAACGCGCCATGAACCGACGAACCGTTTGGGGAGTCATAGCGATTTCGGGCACCAACAAAAGGCATTGTTTGCCTGAATTAATAGCATCCTGCACGGCACGCATGTAAATCTCGGTCTTCCCTGAGCCAGTAACACCGTGCAGCAGGATTGGTCTCGGTTTGGGTTGTTTCCATTCAGCTTGCAGTTGCTGCCAAACCCGGATCTGATCACTGGTGAGTTCGGGGGCGACTTCGAGCATCACTTCAATTTCAGCCAGTGGATCCCGCCAAACTTCGGTTTCGTTGAAATGGATCAAGCCTACATCGGCGAGATAGGAGAGATCAGTATAGTTTGCGTCTGTTTCAGCATAGACCCAGGAAAAGTCCAGCGGGAAAGCCTGTTTGGCAAGCAGTTCCAATACTTTCCCCCGCCTGGTTTGAGTGACAGGCGTTTTTCCCAGCAACTCTTTTTCTATTGACGGAACTGCTATGGGCTGGATGGAAAGCGCAGCGGTGCGCAATGTTTTGGCAGCAACGCGTGGAGGAGGAAGAACGTTGCTCGTTTTGAGGAATCCCTGTGAGCGCAGGTAGTCCAGCCCTTTGCGCCAATCTACTTTTGGGATAGCCCTGTCAATTTGGGCACCGCGTAGTTCACCCCGGCTGTTGAGTAATTTGAGCAGGCGTTGTTGTGTCGGACTAAATTCAGAAAGATTGGTAGGCAGACTGCTCAGAGGTGCCACAGACACATCAGCCCGACGTGACAACCCGGTTGGAATCATCAACTGGATGCAAGCTCCCAGCGGGGTAAAGTGGTGCTGGGCAAGCCACTGAGCCAGTTTGATCTGCTGTTGGACCAAGAGTGTGTCTGGCGCGAGCAACTCGATGATGTCTTTCGTTTCGGCAATTTCGGACTGATCCAATAATGCCAGTACAACCCCTTGTGCGATCTGCTTGCCAAACGGCACAACCACCAGGCTGCCTGGCTGAATCTGACCCTGCAGGTTCGGAGGAATGGAATAATGATAGGTTCGCTCAATCTGGGTGAGATTGATGCTAACTTCGGCGAAAGCGCTCATTTAAGCACCGTCAATTAAGGGGTAACAAATACAAGGTAATCGGCAGAAAAGACCATTTTATTGATCTGATCGGCAGGGATGTCCACATCATTTGCCAGGTAATTTTGCCAGACGAAAGCCATCGTTGTCTGCCCGGTCATTTGGTTGAACTCATTGAAGGCAAAGAAAGGCGAGAAGCGGGCTGCAGATGCGCTGAGGCGATCCATATCAAGGTAGGTTTGGTTCCAACTATCCCTCTGCAAAATCACAGGGTGATCCGCGAGAAGAACGACCTGTTCAGGTAGATTCTTCAGGTATTGTTCCAATTCTGAAAGGCGCATCGTATTAAAAAGCGGTTCGCGCTGACTGGGCGGCAGAGTCCATTCCTGGTAGAGCTTCCAGGGTTCAAAGAGGTCGGTCGCCCGGCGGGAGTGGACGCTGATGTAGGTGGAGCCATCGGCCGGCAGATTGCGAATCTCCAGGTTGGTGCCATAGACACCGGTGAGGATCAGTTTGACTTCTGAAAATGTAGTGTTGAATTGATGCCGGACACGCAGATAGAAAACAGTTACATCTTTACCAAGCACCTGGATGGTTTCATGGTGAATACCGCGATCCATTAGTTGGAACGAAACCATACCTGACAAGTTGAGCAAGCTTCCATCTTCCCGGTTTTCTTTGCGAGTCACATAGTAGTAGCTCCAATCAACCACCTGGTTACCCGTTACGAGAACAGGTAAATTTGCCAGACGGGTTGGAATAGGGGTAGGCGTGTAGGTTGGGGTGGGCGTTGGAACCAGCGTCGGCGTGGGGGTCAGGGTTGGTGTGGGAGTCATCGTGGAGGTGGGAGCTGGTGTGAAGGTTTGGGTAACGGTGGGCTCGAGTGTATCTGTGGGAGCTTCAGTTGGGAAGGCGGTTGGACGACCTTCGTATAGCGGGGTGCAGGCACCAAGGCTGGAGATTAGAAAACCACACAGCAGGGCAATCAAAATCAAGGTTTTTAAACGGTTGCTTTCAGTCATGTTTGCCCTCGGAAATAATGGCAGAGACGTAGCCAACCACCGAACTGAAGTCCTGGCTGACATCCCCGGAGGTGCGGTAGTCGGCAATTGTTACCTGGCTGGCTCCAAGATTTTTGGCAGCCAAAAGCACGGTAGCAATGGCTCCGTATCCGCAGGCTTCTGCCTTGTGGGTTGCTTTGAGCGCATAGAAAATGGTGGGGTCAAAGTTTTGCAGGCTGTCAATCAGGCGTTGGTCAAGGCGGTTGGCTTGACTTTGCTGATAGAAATGGGAAAGATCGCTCGAAGCGATCATTAAAGTGGGTTCGTTTTCAGGAAATGATCGGACTAAATTGGTCAGTTCAGTGGCGAGAGCTTTGGCGGTTGACAGGCTCTGATCCATCATCATGAGGGGAACCAATTGGAAACCGTCTGGAAGCAATAACTGAAGGAAGGGTAGTTCGATTTCGATGGAGTGTTCACGGTCGTTGCGAATCGCATTGAGCGAAAGCCCTTGCTGGCTGAGCGCTGATGAGAGAGCAACGAGAGAACTCTTGTCAACTGGAACCATGCCGAGAGGCGTTTGGTAGGCATCGTGAGAGCTGGTGAGGACGTTGCCCGGATAATAGTTGTGAGAAGGGGAGAGGATGATTACGCGGCTATATTGCTGACCCTCGATTGCCTTGAGGGCATAAGCAGCTGTCTGCCCAGAGTAATAGTGACCCGCGTGCGGCAAGATAAGAGCTCTTATCTTGCCGCTATTCGTTGGTGTTATGGCATGATCCAGGTAAACAGAAAGCGATTTCCGCAAATCAATCGGGTTAGCAGAATACCAGCTGCCCGCGATCGGTGAAGGTCGAACGTTTACCGAATCAAATTGTTGCATGCCTCTATTTTAACACGGAGGCAGAATTTGATTTACCGATATTACTTCTTGCTCATCAAATCGTGATAGAAATCAGCATATTCTCTGAGTAAGGATAATAACGATTCCAATTCCTCAGATTTATGTTTCTTTGAAAATGCAGTAAACACATCCTGGATATGTTGAGCGACCTCATCAGTTGCCTTTACGCCAAGTTCATCCAATTCAATTGTCCAGACACGTTTATCATCGTCGTGACGAGTTCTCTGTATAAATTTCTTCTCTTCGAGAACTTTACAGGTTTTGCTCAGGTTGCCTGGGTTGATATCCAACATTTCTGCTAATTCTGTGAGTGTTGTAATTTCATCGGCTTTGATTTGCAGGAGAATCCTGACTTGTTGTTGAGTCAAATCGTATTTTTTGCAAAATTCGAAACACAAACCTAATCGACTGCGCTGTAGTTCTCTGGTGAGATTCCACAATTCCCAGATAAAATCTTCTTTTTTCATTCTTCCTCCAAATACTTTATATATATATAGTTATTTAATAATAATGCTTATAGACAACAATTGCAAGTATTTTTGTAATGATTGTATAGAGGGGTTATTTTATTTGAAAAAAGTCGGTTCTTTGGCGCGAATCAACAAGTACCCGGCAGTGCCGGTCATGCCCAATTCTTTCCGCAACTCATCGTTGGTAATGTCGTAGAACAGACCTTCACCAGGTCGTTTTGGATCGTAAAGCAGTTCTTCGCGGATCACAAATCCATCGCCATGATTGATGTTGGTGACTGAATAGGCGCGCCCTCGTTCATCAACCCGGGTGACCACAATCATGTGGTCAAAACCAGTATAATTAGAGACGCCTTTCAGAACATACAAGTAAAGCCAATCTCCTGGTTGGAGAGGATCGCTGCGCCAATTGTGTTTCCCGACGCTTTCTTCGACCCAGATGTAATCGTATTGGTCAGGTGGAAAAAAGGTGCGCTCCAAAATACGCAAACCGTGACATTCGGGATTGTCTGTGCGTGGGCAAAGCAACCACATATTATGAGGGTTCGCTTCGGCGGGCAAATAGCCGGAATCGCGCATGATGGCGACCGTCAGTGGTCCGCACATGTTGTCTGGGTTTTCGTAGGGTCCCTCGGTGAAGTCTATCGAGCGGGCAACCTCGAGTGCTTTTTTGGGGGTGTTTGCCAGGTAAGCCAGGCTGGCTTCATGTAACCATATCTCAGCCTGTTCTTTCTTTGTCAGCGTCGGAGTTGGCGATGGCGGCACAGGGGTGGCTGTGTGTGTCGGCGTGGGAGTGGGCGTGTTGGTTGGAATTGGTGTAGGGGTAAGGGTTGACGTGGGCGTGAGTGTAGAGGTCAAGGTCGGCGTGGGAGTGAAAACACCGCAGGCGCCAAGAATCAAGGCGAAAAGGATCAGAATGATGGTTTCGAGCGGCCGTTTCATTGTAAAAAGTCCCAGGGATTAACACGACCATATTCGTCGTTGCGGAGTTCGAAATGTAAGTGCGGACCCAGCGCCATACCAGTATCGCCAACAGTGCCGACGACGTCTCCGCGGTAGACTTCCTGACCGCAGATCACCTCGACCGTGCTCATATGAGCATAGAGCGATTGCCAGCCCTGCCCGTGATCCACCACCACCATATTGCCATAGCCCCAGTCGTTCCAGCCTGAGTAAACCACCACGCCGTTATCCACAGTGAAGACGGGGTCACCAATCTGTCCAGTGATGTCAACGCCATAATGGTTGGCTGAAGGGGCATAATCGTACCCTGAAAGCGTATGTGTGCTTACTGGCCAGGTAAAGCTGAGCGTACCAAGGACGCCGTCGTAGCTTTCCGGGCAGGCGCCAGGACCGACATTCAACGCTGTGGCGGGGTCCTCGCGGGTGATGCGGGGAATACGCCAGTCGGAATATTGACCTTTGCCACCTGGAATGATCAGCATTGTGCCGGGCTCTATGTTGGGATTGGCAAGATCGCCTAGAGCAGACGAGTTGAGGTTGTTGCCGGGATAGTTGATAATTGTCTCGGGAGTCACCTGGTAGAACTCGGCAACACCATTCATTCCTTCACCGGCACTCCAAACGTGAAGTGTGCCATCAATGGGCATGATTACCAATTTTTGTCCAGGGAAAATCATATGAGGGTCATCGCCGATATTGTACCGATTGCTCCAAAGTAAAGTTTCAGGCAGCAGACCAAAACGTGCGGCAACTGAAAACAAGGTATCCCCCACCTCCACTGTGTACTCACTGAGGTCGGTTCGGTTGCGAACCGGCAGGATAGTATCAACAGCAGTGTCGCGCTGAACAGCCGTTGTGGATTGAAGACTAATATTCATCGGCGGTAAAAGGAGCTGCGGTTCTTTCATAGCCTGAGCCGGGTCAGGGATTTGCAGCTGGGTCACCATACTTCCATCCGGGTTGACGTAAAAACGGCGTAAAACCCAAACCATCATCAACATAACCAGGATCGTCGCAACCAGGGTGATGGCTCGAAAAAGCCCTTTCGAGAGACCCATCTGGTTAAATCTTGTCCAAAACTTCTCAGCCAAAACTTCACCAGGAAGGTGTTCGAGTTCCGTGTTGTAGCCTTGCGAAGGCGACTCTTTTCCATTAACTGGAGGAATATTATCCATGCTGTGGATAATATCACGACTTAGAAAACTTGAAAGCCAACTGTCCAGTGCAATAAGCAGGCGTGTTATTATTAGATTATGCAAGCATTAGTGTCGCTCTTACCTGACCCATATTTCCAAATGGTGGAAGATATCTGGAGTGAACTGGAAACACGTTTCGGTTGCCAGCATGTATATGCCCGACCAAAACCACATTTCACCTGGCAATATGCCGATTCGTATGACGAAGCTTATGCTCAGACTTTGGAGCGCATTTGTCTTGGTCAAGACACTTTTGAGATCCAAACAGACATTATTACCCGCTTTTCAGAGTTTGACCCGGTAGTTTTTTTACGGATTGTTCCGAACCCTGAACTGCTTGCTCTGCATCAAACCTTATGGGAAGGTCTGCAACCCTTCTGGAAAACGCCATCTTTGCTATACCAGCCAGGAGAGTGGGTGCCTCATATTACCTTGTCGATGAATGGATCTGGTTGGTGTAATACGGCAGCCGCACGGGACTTTCTGACCACACAAGATCTTCGTTGGACCTTTGAGGTAGATCGGCTGACCATGCTAAGTTTGAATGATGGCGATACCTGGGATGACGAGAAGGAATTCTTGTTAGGACCCGGCTTGGAGTAAACCCCGAAAATTTTCTGGTTCAGTCCAATCGATATCCACTTTGTCAAGACCCTGCCAGGCAGCGTAAGCCTTGATAGTGTCTGCCAGATCTTTGGCAAGGGCAGAGCTGGGTGTCACGCCCGATTCCAAATACAACTTGATGACTTGCAGGCGTTTCTGGCTGCGCCAGGCTTTGGCATCCATCCGCCCAACCAGGCTGCCTTTATGCAAAATTGGCAGGAGAAAATAACCAAACTTGCGTTTCGGAGCAGGGGTGTAACATTCGATGTTGTAGTCGAAATCAAACAAGTCGCGGGCGCGGGCACGGTCGCTTACCAGGGGGTCAAACGGTGAGAGAATGGCTGTGTGGGTTGGGCGCAGTTTGCCGGTGAGCACCTCACTTAGAAGGGAGAGGTTGTCCACGTGGACGTAAAAGGGATTGCCCTTCAGGCCTTCCACTTTAACTGGATGGATCAAGCCCTCTTCTTCAAGCTCTTTCAGGGATTGAGCTGTTTCAGCCTTCTTGAGATAAAAATAATTGGCTGCCCAGGTCAGATTAGCCAGACCAATCGCTTTGACGGCATTAAGGGTCAACGCTTTGACGGCTTCCTCGTATGGTGGAGTTTGGCTGTCGTCCCAGGTTGGTAACACACGTTCACGCAGATCGTAAACCCGCTGAAACTTCTCCCTTCGGGCAATCATCAGGTCTCCGCGGTAATAGAGATGTTCCAGGGCGACCTTTTCGACCTTCCAATCCCACCATTTTCCGCGCGATTGTTTGCTTTCAAAATCCACTGAACGAACCTCACCATTTTTGCGAATATGCTCAAGGATAGCCTCGAGCACATCGGCATTTTGCTGTCCCCAATCGCGGATATTATCCCAGCCGATGAATTTTTGCATCATGAGCGAACGGAAGAGTGGATAGTCTTCCATTGGAAGGAGGCTGACACCGTGTGAAAAATACTCAAAAAGCCTACCTTCAGCGTGTAATTCTTCCAGCCAGTCTGGGTTGTAATTTCCAAGGCGGGACCAGAGGATGTGCAGATGGGCACGGGCTACGACCGAGATGGTGTCTAACTGCAGGTTGTGAATTTGCCGAACTATGAGGGGAATGTCCGATTTGGAAGCTTTTTTGCGCGGTTTCCTGAGAAGCCCCAACCCGGCCAGCATCAGTTGTTGAGCTTGAGTTTTGGTGAGGGAAGGGGTTTCAGACATGGCGTTATTGTATCGCAGATGGTGATGAAATGATCGTTTGGTCACGATTGTATACGTCCTCGTAGGGAAAATGCACCGACTGTTCCCCAAAAGCCAATTCTGGCTTGCCTTGGTCACCCCTACAAATCTCTCGATCGTGCCGGCATCATCACCGAGCACGAGTTTTGACCGCAGGTCTCCATATAAATAGAAATTGTCCATATTCCAATGTTCGTGACGTCAGGTTCAAGAGTGGAACCTGACCTACGCCTGCTCCACACATAGGCAGACGGTTGTCATGCCATCTTATCAGTTTGAACATTACAGGTCACCCTTGCAAATTTCATCCATATCTCCTCGTTGAGTTATTTTTTGAGAGTTCCTGATAGTTTCCATTCGCTACACTGGAGGCTAATAGAACCAATCAGGAGATACTACATGGAAGTTCCACGATATTGGAGACTCAAAAAACAACGATACGCGCTTCAGGGCGAAGAATGCCCCCACTGCGCTGCAAAAATTTTTCCACCTCGCGATGTCTGCCCGGAATGCGGCGGCGAAGCGAAAACCCCATTTACCTTTAGCGGTCAAGGCGAGGTATATTCTTACACGCTCATTTCCAACGCACCAGCCGGCTTTGAAGAGCAAGCTCCGTACACGGTTGCGATGGTCAAGCTGAATGAAGGTCCGGTTGTAACCGCCCAATTGACCGACCTGGGTGACGAACCGGTGCGCATCGGCATGCCGGTGGAGATGGTGACGCGAAAAATCCGCAATGATGGTGACGAACGCGGCATCATCGTATATGGCTACAAATTCCGTCCGGTAATGCAGGGATAGTTGCTGAATAGATGTAAATATGCAAACCGCCTTCCAGAAATGGAGGGCGGTTTTTATGTTGGGGCGTATATTTATTGTGCCCTTGTTTATCCTGGCGAAATAACCATAGCTATGGAAGAAAAGATATCAAAGGGCGCTTTGTTTCCCGATACCCATCCCAAAATAGAGGCCCTGCAGGTTGAACTTTGGCGTAGTAACCCTTTGTCAGTGAGACCGAACTTCAACGCAAGCTGATTGGTTTACAGAACCCGTATGTAAGGTTTATGGAGAGTTGCCTGATGCAAAAAGAGCCCGTTGAAATCATCTTCAGGCTCAGACAGGTTATCAACCATCATAACAATATAATATAATATTTCTGGTTAAGAATTCGGTAAAAAAGTAGTGTAATAGAAGTCCACATAAGTAATAGTTAGGCACTTCAATAAAAACTATGAGTGATTTATTCCCAGATTCGACGTGTAAATTAGTAGAGGATGCTTGTCCCTCGATAGCATTTCGGATTCGTTCAGAGGTACTTGGACAACCCGGATCCAGCGAAAAGATGGTTGAACTTCACGCTCAAATCTTGCAAGACCCCATCGTGTTGGATGTACTCAACTGGCGACAGGCTGATGGATGGCTGGGGTGGGATTTTCATGGAACGAAAGGCATTGAAGCGGGTATTCGGATACTTTGTGAGAAAGGTGTTCAACATAATCACCCGGTTCTTGCAGATGCGCTTAATGCATTAGAAAAATATACCGAGCGTCTGGATCGAGGAATAGTTAAAGTAGGGAGACTGGTGGATGAGATGGGGTTAGGCGGCCCGTTGTTAATTCGAGCGACTGTTTTTGCCTATGCTGGAATAGAAGACAAGACTTTCGTACAGGAGCAAATCGAGAAGGCATTGGTAGCGTTTGCGTTTGTATCGCCACAGAATTCGATTGCTGATATCGCGGAGGAATACAGAGGAAAGTTAGTTTTCAAGCCATCTGTTCAATGGCCAAGTATCTATCATCTCCGATTGTTGGCATTCACACGACGCTGGCGTACGGAGAAAAATCGGATGCTGATTGCCAAAGCGGTTAGAAGGCTTATTGAGTTATCTCCCTTGCCTGATATCTATATTCGCAACAAATCCCAATTAATTGCGCCTGCATCCTTTTGCATGCATAACTTTAATCTCGAAATGGACCAAATGGATGATGCGCATTGGATGATGTGGTTTCATCGTATGGAGTGTTTGGCACGTCTGGGGATAGTCTCATTGGTTCCTGAACTTCAGGCACAAGTAAGCACCATGAAAGCAATGTTAGACGTTAAAGGTTTCTTTATAAAAAAACTTACCCATCCATATTTCTCCAAATGGGGCGCATATTCGGGTTTGATGCTGGAACCTGACTGGCGCACTCAAAAGAATAGAGTATATGATCTGACTTTCAGAAGCAAGCTGATATTGCATTATGCGGAAAACGAAGTGGCCTGACACCGGCTCCACTGGATGCTCTGCCTGCGGCGTCGAGCCCGTGCGCATTGGCCTGCCGGTTGAGATGGTGACACGCAAGATCCACAACGACGGAGACGAACGCGGCATAATCGTTTATGGATATAAGTTCAGGCCGGCGATGCAGGGATAACTCAAAAAAGTAAAACACAATGAGCGACTTCCAGAGATGATGGCGCTTTTTTGATTGTTATGCCATAATTGCAGCTTATCATGAGTCTTTACAACTAATTGTCAGGTGCTTTGTCACAAATACGGGCACCAGACTACTTATGGATGGAGAATTTTATGCAAATTAACCCAGTAATAAACATGGCGGGGAACTGCGAAGAAGCAATACATTATTACGAGGCAGTGTTTTCTGCGAAAGTTGATTTCATTCTGCATTATAGTGATGCAAGACCAGAGGATTGGAAAAAACCAATAACAGACGAGCATAAAAAGTATGTCTATCATGCCGAAATGAGAATTGGCAACCAACGATTTATGTTTTCCGACACAGTTGAATTTGAAATCCACAATGGGAATAGTCTTTTCCTGGCGGTAACTTTCGATACTAAGCAAGAAGTTCAAGAAGTCTACAATACATTTTTGCCAGGAAGCACAATTCTTGTCCCCATTCACAGTACAACTTACAGCTCTTGCATAGCAAATCTGATTGACAAGTTTGGTATCCGTTGGGGTTTGATGACAGAACAAACGGAAAGATAGGCAGCTGCAGGGTATCAATAGCCACAACCCGGGATGGCGGATGTCGACTTATGAGTTGGCGCGCACATACATTTGGATTTATGGCAAGGTAATCGCATCACCAACGAATTAACTGGTGGATAAGTGCCTATAGGAACATTCCGCATTTTGATTACTTGACAGATAAGTAGTATATTTTTTAAAGGACACCAACTATGAATTACCGTCAGATTCCACGTTGCAATTTTAATGTTAGCGAGATCGGCTTGGGCTGCGAGCATTTAGAGAAAAAAGAGAAGAGCCTGGTCGATGAAGTGATCGGGACCGCGTTGGATGGCGGGATCAACATCATGGACGTGTTTATGCCCCAGCCTGAAGTGCGCACACACATCGGCAATGCGATCCGGCATGTTCGTCAGAAGATTTATCTGCAGGGGCATATCGGGGCGACGTTGGAAAATGGCCAGTATAAGCGCTCCCGCGATGTGGCGGTATGCGACGAATTCATCCACGATTTTCTCACGCGCTTCCAGACAGATTACATCGACATTGGCATGATCCATTTTGTGGATGATCTGGATGACTGGCATACCATCGAAACCCAAGGGATTCTTGAATACGCCTTGCAGCTCAAGCAAAAAGGCATCATCCGGGCGATTGGGCTTAGTTCCCATGCCCCCCACACAGCCCTGAAAGCAGTGCAAAGCGGGAACTTTGATGTATTGATGTTTTCGGTCAACCCAATGTTCGATTTGGTTCCCGAACAAACCCAAATTAATGACCTTTTCGAGCAAAAAACCTACGAACAAGGGGCGTCCAGCGGGATCAATCCGATCTGCCAGCTGCTTTACGAAACCTGCGCGCGCCTTGGCGTGGGCATCACGGTGATGAAAACTTTGGCTGCTGGGCTGCTTCTCAACGCTGAGACCTCCCCATTTGGGCAGCCTCTGACGGTGGCACAATGCGAACACTATGCTCTCACACGCCCCGGGGTTGCCAGTGTTTTAATTGGCTGCGCAAGCAGCGAACAGGTGAACCAGGCGCTCCAATACGAGGCGCTTTCCACGCAAGAGAAGGATTACACCGAAGTTCTGAACACCTCTCAGCGCTACCTGGCCAACGGAGTTTGCATGTATTGCAACCACTGCCTGCCCTGCCCGCAAGAAATTGATATTGCCGCGGTGCATCAATATTATGATCTCGCCAGGAACCTGAGCGAAGTGCCGGCTACCATCCGTGAGCATTACCTGACGCTCCACGCGCACGCGTCCGATTGCATTGCGTGCGGTGCCTGCGAGGGACGCTGTCCATTTGGAGTGGAAGTGATCCAAAACATGGAAAAGGCCTCCGTTCTCTTCGGGATTTGACCTGCTCAATTCGGTTGGCTATACCAATTTGGCTTGTTCTCTGCAACAAAAAATTAGCTAGGTGATGCAGAGTTAGCCACTAAACATAAGAAAACGAAAACCGCCATCCACTCCTGGAAGGCGTTTTTTTAGGAACACTCCATCTATAGCTGGACAAATCTCCCAAATTTGCAGATCCAAAAGACAACATTAAAAAAATCAATCTGATCAATCTCAATTTGTAATCGCTCAAGAGTGAGCAAAGGAATCAACCCGCATTCTTGTTATGCTATAATTTTTTACGTTGGATATTCAATCAATTTCTGCTTTAATTGAGACTAGTCTTGCGTTGGAACGTGCTGGCAACATAGGTGAGGCTTTCAAATTCGCTGAACAAGCTCTTGAACACGCTCGCTCTGCCAGAATCAACGAGTCTATTGTCGAGGCTCAAGTCCGCGTTGCATTTCTCCACTTTCGCCTGGGTCATTATGACCGCGCGCGGAAGTTGGCGGAGGAAGCGCTGGCGATAGATGCGCCTGACTCCAAAAGCCATGTAGATGCCAGGCTGGTGTTGGGAAACTGCGCGGCTGAAACCAATGACCTGTCAGCTGCTGAGGACAGTTATCTCCACGCGATTGATCTGAGCCGCCAAATGGGTTATTCCCGTGCTTTTATGAGCAGTCTACATAACCTGGCCACCGGCATCTATTTGCCCCAGGGAAAATTTAAGCTTGCCCTGGCTGCTGATCAGGAAGTGGCGCGTTTGGCAAAAGAACAGAATGTTCCTAAATTGTATTGGGGTGCACTTGTAACCATCGCCTGGATTTACTGGCTCAGCGGTCAATACACCCAAGCTTCCGTTACGTTGGATGAACTGTTCAATCAGGCAACTCCCGGTTCACTCGAGGAGGGTTATGGTCACTGGCTATTAGGAAACCTGGCTCAGGAACGCGGCGATCTCGAACAGGTGCTGCCCTGTTTTACCCGGGGACGATCGATTGCTGAAGCGATTGGTGAACCCGGATTGGGAATTCTGGTACGCCTGGGGCCAAGCCGATACCATCGTGAAATGGGTGACGCGGCTGCAGCCTGGGAATGGGCTGAGGACGCAATGACGTTGGCAGTACGCGCGGGTTATCACCATCTTCAAGGATTGGCACTGATCGAACGCGGGCTTGCCGCTTGGGCATTAAACAACACAACAGCAGCGGAAGATGACTTGCTCGCAGCAATCCAGTCATCGTCTTCCGCTCTTCGCATTCGATCAGGCCCAGCAGTACGATGACGAAGTACTTCCACTGGGGCTTGCTGAAGCAGGAACGAAACAGCTCCAAATACTGGCGCAGTTGCTCGGATAAGCATACAATTGGCTTGGGCATGGCTCAACCTCCAGGATTAGGTTCTCAGCAAACCTTATTATCCTCGGTTTGACCATGCCTTTCTATTCAAGTTCTGTTAAAGTGCAAAGATAGTGTTATACTTAAAGTCGATGGGGATTTAGCTGATTTTGGGGCTCCCTCAACCTACTTCATTTTCCAAGAGGAGAAACAATGAAAACAAAACTGGTTGTGCCTTTTTTGAGCAAGGCAGTAAACATCAGTATGATTCTGCTGATGATCATAACCCTCACGAATACGTGGTCGGCCAGGGTTGTACAGGCTGCATACGACCCCACGTTTTCGGTCCGTCTTACCGATAATCAGGTGCATGGTTATGAATGGAACCTGGAGGATACAGTCACACTGACTATTGACGATCCTGATAATGGCGTGGGCGATGACTTCACCGATTCCGAGACGGTCGTTGTAGCAGACTGGGATCCCGAAATGACCTTTGTGTTTTTTGACCTAGGCGGGTTTGCGCTTGAGCCCGGCCAGGTAGTTTCCATGACGGATGGGACGACTACAAAAACGCATATCGTCAGGGAATTAGCTGTCACTGTGGTTGATCCGGCAGCCGATACAGTGTCTGGTACCGCCGAACCGGACAGCGAGGTGAACGTCGGCCACATTTGTAATGAAAGCGTCTGCGCATTTCGGCGCGTCACTGCCAACCTGTCCGGCCAGTGGATGGCCAATTTCTCTGAGGTTGGCGAAGACCCGGATGAACAAGACCTGTTCAATATCATCCCCGGCACCTCCAGCGAAGCCCGCCAGGGAGACGTCGACGGGGATAACACCACGGTAAGCTGGCGCGTCCCCAACCCATACATTCAGGCCAGTTCATCAAGTGATTGGATCAATGCGTATGATTGGCCCAATGGAACGATGGTCACGCTGACCATCGACGACCCATCTAATGGTATTGGCGTAGACAAGACGTCCATCGCCACTGTGGGACCGGCGCCCTGGAATCCCAATGAAAACGTAGCGCAATTCGACCTGCAGGGCTTCGATGTGCAGCCAGGTCACCTGATTGAAGTCACCGATGGAACGACCTCTCGCACGATGATACCCACCAACCTGGCCGTCACTGTTCTTGACGTGGACGCTGATAAAATTTACGGCGTGGGAACCCCAGGTCTTGAGGTGCAGGTGTGCGTAAATGCGCCAGATCGCTGCTACTCACGCTATACCACCCCAGACGTAATCGAGGCCTGGGCAGTGGACTACACCACCCCCGGCCCGCGTGACGATGAGAAAGATATAGTGAATCTTCAGCCTGGTAGCGATGGCTGGGCGGCGCAGTATGATGCCAATGGCAATCAGACCTGGTTCGATTGGCGCATCCCCAGACCGTACATCCAGACCAACACAAGCAACAACTGGGTGCAAGCGTTTGACTGGCCCAATGGAGCGGTGGTCACGCTGACCATCGATGACCCATCCAATGGTGTTGGCGTGGATAAGACGGCCATCGCCACGGTGGGACCGGCACCCTGGAATCCCAATGAAAACGTAGCGCAATTCGACCTGCAGGGCTTCGATGTGCAGCCAGGTCAGCTGATTGAAGTCACCGATGGAACAACCTCTCGCACGATGATACCCACCAACTTGGCCGTCACCGTTCTTGACGTGGACGCTAATACAATCTCCGGCGCGGGAGCCCCAAGTCTGGAAGTGCAGGTGTGCGTGAACGCCCCCGACCGCTGTTTCCCTCGTTATACCACCCCTGATGCAACCGAGGCCTGGGCAGTGGACTACGCCAACCCCGGCCCGCGTGACGATGAGAAAGATTTAGTGGATCTTCAGCCTGGTAGCGATGGCTGGGCGGCGCAGTATGACACCAATGGCAACCAGACCCAGATCGACTGGCGCATTACCAATCCAACAATTGAAGCCAATCTAACCAGCAATTGGGCGCATGCCCGAGAATGGCCCACCGGCACCGATCTGACACTCACCATTGACGACCCGTCCAACGGCGTTGGCGTGGACAAGACGGTCACTGCCGTGGTTGGCCCGGCTAGTTGGAATCCCGATGAAATCCTGGCGGAATTCGACCTGGAGGGTTTCGACCTGCAACCCGGCTTTATCCTCGAGGTCACCGATGGGATCACAACCCGCACGATGACTCTTACCAATCTATCCATCACCGGCTTCGATCTGATCTCTGATACAATCTCCGGCGCAGGAGCCCCAGGCCTGGAGGTGCAGGTGTGCGTGAACGCCCCCGACCGCTGCTACTCACGCTATGCCACCCCAGATGCAACCGAGGCTTGGTCAGTGGACTACGCCAACCCCGGCCCGCGTGACGATGAGAATGATTTAGTGGATCTTCAGCCTGGAAGCGACGGCTGGGCAGCGCAGCGAGACCCCAATGGCAATCAGACCTGGATCGACTGGCGCATTGCCAATCCAACAATTGAAGCCAATCTAACCGGCAATTGGGTGCATGCTTATGAATGGCCCACCGGCACCGACCTGACACTCACCATTGATGACCCGTCCAACGGTGTTGGCGTGGACAAGACGGTCACCACCACAGTAGGACCCGCCCCCTGGAATCCCAATGAAATCCTGGCGGATTTCGACCTGGAGGGTTTCGATGTGCAGCCCGGCTTTATCCTCGAGGTCACCGATGGGATCACAACCCGCACAATGACAACGGCCAACCTGGACATCACCGGCTTTGACCTGGATGCCGATACCATAACCGGCGTCGCCACCCCCAATACCGAGGTTCAGGTTTGCGTGAATGTGCCTAATGCCTGTTATCCACGCCACATTAACAGTGATGGAAGCGGCGACTGGACAGCCGACTATGCCAACCCTGGCCCGCGCAATGACGAGCAGGATCTGGTAAATCTTCAGCCCGGGACTAACGGCTGGGCAGCCGAAAATGATCATAACGGCAACCGCACCTCTGTCGATTGGCGTATTGCCAACCCATGGCTGCAAGCCAACCCAGTCTCAGAATGGGTGCAGGCGCGTGAATGGCCCGCCGGAACAACCTTAACCTTGACGATTGACGACCCAAATACCGGGGGGGATGTTGACTACACCGGCACAAGTGTCGTCGGTCCCGCCCCGTGGGACTCGAATGATATCGTCGCCCACTTTGACTTGGCTGGTTTCGATTTACAAACTGGCCACATCGTCACCGTTACTGACGGAACGACCACTCGCACGATGACGCCGACTAACCTGGTCGTCACTGCCCTTGACATGGACTTGGATACGATTAGCGGGGTGGGGGATCCTGCTCTGGAAGTGCAGGTGTGCTTCAATTTCCCCGACGGCTGCTACGCGCGTTACACAACACCAGACGTAACCGAAGCATGGTCAGTAGATTATGCCCATCCCGGCTCGCGTGACGACGAACAAGACCTGGCAGACCTGCGCGCTGGAAGTAGCGGTTGGGCCGCCCAGAACGACGGACAAGGCAACAGAACCTGGATCGATTGGTGGATACCCAGCCCGTACATCAGCGATATCGCCGACCAGATCACTAACGAAGATACTTCCACCGCCGCCATCCCCTTTATGGTCGACGACGCGGATGTTCCGCTCCAGGATTTGGTCATCACAGCTGAATCGTCCAACACTGTGCTTGTTCCTGTTGCGAATATCATCTTTGGAGGCAGCGGAGCTAACCGCACCATCACTATACAACCCGCCCCCGAACAGTATGGCAGTGCCACGATCACAGTCATCGTGGACAACGGCAGCCAAACGAACTCCGATACTTTCGATCTGACCGTTAATGCGGTCAACGACTCGCCCACCGTAACGCTAAACAACAAAACGACCAGCCTGCCCGAGAATACCAGTACCGCCAGCGCCATGATGGTGGCGGATATCGTCGTAACCGATGACGACCTCGGGACAAATACACTGGAGCTTAGCGGCGCGGACGCAGCCCTTTTCCAGATTGTGGGCAGCGAGCTGCGTCTGAAGGCCGGCACAGTACTGGATTACGAAACCAAACCGGTGCTTAACGTAACCGTGGAAGTGAACGACGCCGCTCTGAGCGGTACTCCGGATGACTCCGATACGCTTACCATCAATATTACGGACGTGAATGAGGCGCCGATCATCACCGAAGGCGAATCTGTCACCGTAACGATGTCGCAAAACGGCCAACTCCAACAGTTCAGTCTAACATTACACGCCACGGACGAAGACCAAAATAGCACACTGACATGGAAGGTCTTGACTCTGGCCCAGCACGGCACAGCGACCGTATCCGGCACAGGAACCTCCAAAGTGATCAGCTATACACCGGCGGCAGACTACTATGGCAATGACAGTTTCGTCGTTGAGGTGTCAGATGGTGAAGGTGGCGTGGATACTATTACGGTAAATGTGACCATCACCAAGATCAATCAGATCTTCCTGCCCATCGTTGTGAGGTAAACTAAATAACTAGAGAATAGAGGGATGGTTGGCTCCGCGCCAGCTATCCCTCTATATGTTTACCAGAATCACCATAATCGGCGCTTGTTGGGTCAGGCGCCGATTACCAATTCCCCCACCTGCCCCGCCTACGGCCACAGCGCCTCCCGCGCCGGCGCCCCGTAACGCGGCCAGAAGAGATTCAATGCTGGGCCAGGATCGCTTTTCATGTTCACCAACGAGTGACCAATAACATGCTCGATGTCCAGAGGGATCCCCCACCGAGCGCAGATGTCCTCCACCAGCGCCTTCACAGACTCCAGCTGCACCTCCGGGTATTCCTCCCAGTACCGATAACCAAAGGCCATGTTGTAATCCTCATACAACGGACCGGAAAACGCCTTCGGGTCCACTGCCCCCAGGTTCACGATCTCGATCCCCACAGTCTGTAAGTACGGCTCCACCAGCCGGCCTTCCCCATCCTCGCAGATCGGGCATGCCGCCAGGCAGTAGCTTCGCTGGCCCCAACAGTTGACGTGCTTTGCCCCGTACCGCTCCGGCACCGCCTGGTACACCGTCCCATCCCGGTCTACGATGTAATGCGCTGAGGCTTCGTCCTTCTGCTGGAAACGCGCGATTGCTCCCGACAACTCCCCTTGCGTGAAGTGCAATACCACCGCTTTCGGCATATTCCCTGCTACCAGGTTGCACGAAGGCGCTAACTTTGCCCCTTCGTAATCCGGCGTCCACTCCATTTGCGAAAACGCGTAGACCCGCTCTGACCTGCCCCCATTCTTTGTACCACTTAATAAGTTAGTGTTGGGGACAAGCTGGAGAGCAGAGTCACGGCAATTGGCTGTGTGATAACTGCTCTTGGAGCTGGGGGCCTGTAGCCCAATGCACTATGTGGTCTGACTTGATTATATTCCTTTCTCCAATGTTCGATCAGTATTTTTGCCTCCTGTAAGGTGTAAAAGATTTCGCCATTGAGCAGCTCATCACGCAACTTGCCATTGAAGCTCTCGATATAGCCGTTTTCCCAGGGACTGCCCGGCTCGATGTAGACCGTCTTTACTCCCAACTCATTCAACCACTTGCGGATCGATTTGGCCGTGAATTCTGAACCATTGTCCGACCGGATGTGTTCCGGGACCCCTCGTGTGCAAAACAACTCTGTGAGACAGGCCTCAACATCCCCGGCCTTCAGCGACCGCGCAACCTGGATCGCCAGGCATTCGCGGGTATACTCGTCGATGATATTCAACATGCGGAAGGGTCTCCCATCATCCGTCGCGTCCATCACAAAATCATAACTCCAAACATGATTGGCGTGTTCAGGTCGTAATCGGTTGCACGACCCGTCATTCAGCCATAATCGGCCTCGTTTGGGCTGTTTTTGAGGCACTTTCAGCCCTTCTGTACGCCAGATCCGCTCCACTTTCTTGTGATTGACCAACCAGCCCTGGTTTTGCAGCAGTGCTGTGATCCGCCGGTAGCCATAGCGTCCGTACTTCTCCGCCAGTTTGACCACTTGTTCGATCAAGGGGCGGTCTCGATCTGGCAGCTGTGGCGTGTAGCGCTGACTGGAGCGAGGTTGTTCGATTGCCCGGCACACTCGGCGTTCTGACAGGGTAAAGGCTGCTTTCATCTCATCCACTGTCTGGCGCCGCCTGGCCGGGCTGGTCATTTTCCCTTCAACGCCTCCTTGATGATGGCGTTGTCCAGAGATAAATCCGCTACCAATCGCTTCAACCGGGCATTCTCCTGTTCCAGTTCCCGCAGCCGTTGTGCCTGGTCTAACTTCATCCCACCATAGATCTTGCGCCAGCGGTAATAGGTCTGATCCGTCACCCCGATCGCTTTGCTCGCTGCTGGGACGGTCTGTCCCTGGCTGATCAATACTTCTGCCTCTCTCAACTTGCTGATGATTTGTTCAGCTGTATAGATTTTCTTGCCCATTTTTCACCTGCCTTTCCCAGAGTATAATTCCTTTTCCAGGCTTTTCCTAACTTATAACCTGGATCAGTTTTTGGGGGGCAGGTCACTTGCGCAACAAAACGAGCAGGCGTTTAAAGATGTCATTAAAATTCTTAGGGAGCATTTTACCGAAGAAGAATTAAAAGAGATATTACCTCTATGAAAAAAAAAGGGGGCTAACAAGCGCT
>JBCFBG010000017.1:31900-39174 GCA_038562515.1 Anaerolineaceae bacterium | reverse complement strand
TTCAACCACAAAGCGGCAGTTCAGCTCTAAAGGAGCGCGTTTGAATCTATCGGCAGCGATTCCTGATACAAGCCTCGTGATGGTCGCGGTGATCCCATCTATCCGCGACCTCGATATCGCGCGTTTGCTGGGATGGTATCGCATCCCTTTGAAATCTGCGCCAAAGATCATCGCGGTGGATTACCTGGCGTTTTATCAGACCTCAGCCTTCCCGAAGAATCAGCAGGTGCAAATTCGCTGGTTGGCACCAATACTTGGGCACGAACTCACTACACGGGCCGAATTGATGCATGACCAGGCTGATCACCCCCGCGCGCGAGAAGAATACTTCAAAATTCAGCTTGGACCTCTTATAGAATTAACCAGTCCGCTTCCAGCCAAAAACTGGAAGCGGGTCACTTTCTTCTACACCACCGGTCAGAGGATGAAAACTGCCTCAAGTTTGGATGACCTTCCAGTTCATGATGAAGAGCGGCCAATCTTATGGCAAGCTTTGCGTGAACGTGCTCTAAAGAGCGAAGAATACCAGGCAAATGAACTTCCAGAAATTCTCCTGGACCCAGCCCTTCTGGCACTTTTGGGTGGGTTTACCAGGACAGATTCGTAAGAAAGGGCAGCTTAAATGAAAACGATCATTAAGCACGGCACAATTGTGACCGCAGAAACCAGTTATAAGGCTGACATACTTATCGATGGTGATGTCATCAGTCAAATTGCTGAGGAAATCTACGACGAGGAAGCCCAGGTTATTGACGCTGAAGGGAAATTGGTCCTACCTGGTGGGGTAGACCCTCACGTTCACCTGCATCTTGAAATGGCAGGCACAGTCTCTTCGGATGATTACTACACCGGCGGTAAAGCGGCTGCCTTTGGAGGCACGACCACGGTAATCGATTTCGTTTCACAAGGTCCTGGCAGCCTGGAAGAAAGTGTTCGGACTCATCGACAGTTTGCCGATGCCACGACCAGTATCGATTACAGCTCTCATATGAATATTACCCGTTTTAACGATCAGGTTGCTGAGCAAATTGCTGGCTTGCCCGCACTCGGCATCAGCACCATTAAGGTTTTCACCGCATACAACGATCGTTTACGCATCGATGACGGAGATGTCTTCAAAGCCATGCGGATTGCGGGGAAAAACGATATTTTAACCATGGTACATGCAGAAAATGGCGATGTGATTGAACTCCTGATCAAAGAAGCCCTGCAAGCCGGTCACACCCAGCCAATCTGGCATGCCCTCACTCGTCCCGGCTGGGGAGCTGTTGAAGCCAGCCTGCGCGCTTTCGCTTTGGCTGCCCAGGCGGATGCCCCTGTCTACCTTGTTCACATGAATATGGCTGGCGAGGTCGACCAACTAAAATATGCCCGTTCCAAGGGTATTTATGCCATGGGTGAAACCTGTCCGCAATATCTTTTCTTCACCGATGAAAATCTGCAACAACCTGACGGAGCAAAGTGGATTTGCTCTCCTCCGATGCGTTCCAAAGATGACAACACCGGGCTGTGGCAAGGTTTGGAAGACGGTACCATCCAGGTTCTGGCAACAGACCACTGTCCATTCTTCTTTAACGGTCAGAATCCCATTGAGTACGAAGGAGAAATGATTGCCATCCCAGGCAAAGAATTGGGGAAGGATGACTTCACCAAAATCCCCAATGGTTTGCCAGGTTTAGGTGACCGACTTCCGATATTCTGGACACACGCAGTCGTCACCGGTCGTATCACCCCTGAACTCTTCGTCGCCTTAACTTCGACCAACCCCGCAAAAATTTTCGGGCTCTACCCTCAGAAAGGCTGCTTGAAGCCTGGTTCTGATGCCGATATTGCCATCTGGGACCCCAATTTGAGTGTCAAATACGGCGTAGACGTCGCCCAGCATCGTACCGACTATAACCTTTATGAAGGCTGGAACTTGAAGGGTATGCCAGTCACTATTATGCAGCGCGGAAAGATCCTGGTTGAAAACGGTCAGTGGTTCGGAAAACCAGGTCAGGGTAAGTTCCTCCATCGTTTGAGTGGAGAGGTCCTCTAAGACCGTTTAGAATTATGATCCTTTTTGCAATCCTGGGAGTGCTTTTACTTGGGTCGTTGATCATTTTGCTCACGCATTCCTACCGTCCCAATATAGCCCGATCATGGGTCATAGCCATGGTCACCGGCATTGTAGCCTGGGTTGCCGCTTTCGTACTACGGCTTTACTTGCCCTCTGATGTCAGCTTTTTAACCTGGTTTCCAGAAACAATTTTTGAAGAAGGTGTGGCCTTTGTTGTAGACTATATTAACTGGCCTTACATGGTTGCCGTTATAAGCATGTGCGTGGCAGCGCTCCTAACCGATACTACTCGGACTGACCCAGGCATCACACCTTACTCCTGGGTTCAGATCATCTCAATCACTGGTTTAAATCTGCTTGCCATCCTGTCAGCCAATCCACTCACCATGGCAATAGCCTGGATGGTCACCGACCTGGTTGAATTGATTATGTTATCAAGACTCTCCAGAGCTGCCGAAATGGGTTCGAAAATTGTCAGTTTGTTCGGAATTCGAATACTCAGCACCTTTATGCTGATCACAGCGACTTCTATTGCCTGGCTGGGTCAACCATCTATTGGCTTTGAATTGATGCAGCCTAACGCCAGCTTGTTCTTCCTGATCGCGGCTGGTTTACGCCTTGGTGTTTTCCCACTAAACCTCCCATTTTTGGATTCTCCAGAGCTACGTCGGGGAGCAGGCACGCTTATTCGTCTCACTCCTGCCGCCTCTGCCTTGGTGCTCGTTGCCCACCTTCCGCCTGGTTTCTTGATTTTCAACCAGGACTTGGTCAAAATTATCCAGATTTTAACTCTGATCGCCGCCTTTTACTCCTCGCTTATGTGGCTGACCCGAAAGACAACTTATGAAGGCCGTTTGTATTGGATGGTTGCGCTTTCGTCGTTTGCCATTCAAAGTGCTCTAAACGGACATCCTGAAGCGAGCCGGGTTTGGGGGTTGGGGTTGCTGTTATCTGGCAGCCTCCTTTTCCTCTTCAATCCACCCATCCGGCGCATCCGATTTTTGCCTTTGCTAGGTTTGCTTGGTTTTATTGGCTTGCCATACACAATAGCAGCCTCCGGATGGGTAGGGCTTTTGCCCGACACATTTGGTTTTACATCAGTAATATTGATCCTTACTCATGCCTTTCTTGTGCTTGGCTATATCCGCTACATTATCGGGGCAGACAGTACGGTCACCGGACTCGAAAAATATGCACGAATCACTTTTCCCCTCGGCTTGGTGACCCTGATTCAGACGATCTTAGTGATTGGCTTGGTCGGTTGGCCCAATGTGCTCCTTGTTGGAAACCTGGTGGGTAGTTTGGGCAGCCTTGCCTTAGTTCTTGTCGGGCTTCTCGTCGGTTGGCGTTTTGGTTTCCGCATGGAGACCGACGTGCTTGCCCAGAAAATCCCAATGTTCAGGCTAATATCAATAGTATTCAACTTTTTCCGGAAAGCTCTTAGCCTTGCCTGGGTCTCACCGCTGGTCACACGAATCTACCGGTCGCTATCCGGTTTAGTGGATTTCTTCAGTCAAATTCTCGAGGGTGATGGCGGCATTCTCTGGTCGATGGTGTTCCTCTTGGTGCTCTCAATCCTTTTCCTTCTTCCGGGAGCATGATGACAGACCTCCTTCAATCCTTACCCGTCTATCTCGCTCTTCTCGCTGCCCTGCTTAACCTGGTGCGACGACAATGGACACTGAATCTACTCGCCCTGCTTGTGCAGTTTATTTGCCTTTTCCCAATTTTATTGAAAATCTTGCCCCTCCAATTAGCCCTCATCCATCCTTTTACAGGCTTGATGGTCACACTAATTCTCTATCTGACCTTGTTAGGTGTTGGCGGAGTCAAACCACTCAACCTTCGAGATCCGCTGACAAGCGGTGAGATTTTCCGCGCGCTGTCGGGGATCTTCCTGATTGCCACCTTACGCGCCTTTCTGCCCCAATTCCAGCTAGCAGTCTTTCCGTTGGTCTCAAGTGATTATCTCTTTGTCAGCCTTGGGCTGATCCTGATCGGTCTTCTACAGCTGGGCACCATCCGCGAGCCGTTGTACCTGGCAATCGGGATGCTCACCTTTCTTTCGGGTTTTGAATTGCTCTACTCTGCCCTGGAATTTTCTTATCTGCTGGAAGCATTCCTGGTGGCAGTCAACCTGCTTTTGGCGATCGTAGGTGCTTTCTTCATTGTTAAGAATGCAGAAAGCGAAGAATTGTGAACAGCACTGTCATGGTCTGGATCATCTTGCCGGTCTTGCTTGGTCTTGGGCTGGTGTTGATTCAGCGTAATTCCAGACTGTCTGCTGTTTTAGGCAGTCTTTTTCCCCTGATTCTCGCGTTGCTTGCTATCATTTTTTCCAATGGGTTGACCCTCAATGTTCTTGGTCGCTTCTTCACCCTTGAAGATAGCCTGTTAATTTTTGGACGCACCATTCAAATCACAACAAATCAGCTCGGGATTATCGCGCTTTTTTACTTTCTTTGTTTTGTATGGAATCTGCTCAGCGGGCCATTCAAGATTGGCCGATGGTTTAATAGCCTTAGCCTGATCATTACCGCCCTATGGGTTTCGGTGCAATTTATCAACCCCTTCTTGTATTCAGCAGTAGTCATAGAATTGATCGCACTGATCAGCGTTCCTTTGCTTTCACCCCGGGGTATACCAGCCAAAAGTGGTGTAATCCGCTTTTTGAGCATGCAGACGATTGCTATGCCACTCATCCTGATGAGTGGTTGGATGGTTGCCGGAATCGAAACGTCACCATCCGCCGAACAGCTGATTTACCGGGGTTCACTGCTTGTAATCGCCGGGTTCAGCCTTTGGGCTGGCATTTTCCCTCTTCACAGTTGGCTTCCAATGTTGGCTGAAGAAAGTCATCCCTGGATTATCAGTTTTCTCATGACCATCATGCAAATTGGTCTTGCCATATTCTTCCTAAAATTTCTGAACCAATATCCCTGGCTGCGCAACCTGGAAGAAATCAAGCCGGTACTCAAGTGGATCGGAGTATTATGCGTCGTATCCGCAGGAGGTATTGCTGCTTTTCAAATGAAGTTAAGCCGGATCATTGGCTATTTTTTTCTGTCTGGCACAGGATATATCGTGCTTACAATGGCATTTCAACAACCAGGCTGGCTCGAACTTCTGACAATTTACTTGCTGCCGCTTGCATTGTCCTATTGGAGCCTCGGCTACACTTTTACTTTATTACGGGAAGCCCTGGATTCGGACAAACTTGATTTTTCCGAATTGAATGGTCTGTTTTGGCGTTATCCCCTGATAACTGTTCTTTTGCTTTGCAGCTTTCTTAATATCATCGGAATGCCGTTGTTCTCACTCTTTCCTGCCCATCGCGTCATCTGGAGCATACTTGCCAGCGAGAGCCTGCCTATCCGTTTGCTAATCAGCCTGGGTCTGCTAGGAATGATCACTTTGTTCCTGAGACTCCTGGGCAAGGTGATTCAACCACCTGAAATTGCAGAACAGGATAAAAAAGAGAGAGCCATCTTGATCGTTCCGGTAATAGTGATTGTCATCATAATGGTGCTGGGAGGGCTACTTCCCCAGATCTACTCAACTCCAGTACAAAACCTTTTGATCTCTTTTCAGAATCTATTGCGCTAACAAAAGCCTGTCGCCTGAAATTGTGTATAATCTCATAAATTGAAACACTGAAAGTTAGGAATCATATGGACGAATATTCCGGAATAGAACAACTTGAAAAACGCGTTGAATGGTTAGACAATGAACGCCGCAACGATAAAACCAACCTCGCCTCGTTACAAAACCGCCTCACTATCCTGGAGGGCGAAAATTTGAATTTGCGAAAACAGATCAAAGAACTTGAAGTGCTGATCAATCGCAATTCCACCCAAATAGCCAGTATGGATAAGTACGATAATCGTATCGATCGTTTGAACATAGAACTGACTAAACAAATCCGGGAAGTGAACGAACGAGCAGAAAATAATCTTTCTGAAGCCCAAAAACGGAGTAAGCTCGAAGTAGATTCCACAAAGAAAACGATTGCTGAGCTCTACCCGCTGATGGACATGTTTGATCCAATCCGGACAGATATCTCAGCCTTAAAAGCAGAAGACAGTCGCCTGGCACGTTTAAACGAAGAACTAAAAGCGAAAATTCAGGATGTTGGTCGTTTTGATGAGGACTATCGACGCTCTCTCCACCTGTTGGAAGAAGGGCGACGTCAGGAAGCAAAACGCATCACCGATTTACAAGGCGAAGTCGCCTCAGTGCGTAAACGCTTGGAAGAGACTCGCGGTCGCTTCGATAGTTTTAGCGATAGCTTCCGCACCTTTGATACGCGCATCGCGGAGATCCAGAGCAACGAGAAAGATCGACGCGAAAACCAATCTCAATTTATCGACCGCGTCAACAGCTCGTTGGTTGAAAAGGACAAAGTCTTTGTCAGCTGGGAAAAACGATTTGCAGAAATTGACCAGTTTAACGCGAACCTTGGCTCACAAATCGAAACCCTCGAGAAAATTCGTCTCTCTGTTACCAAGGCAATCCAGACCTCTGAGGAAGCTTCTCAACGCTTTGAGCGCCGTATCAATGAAATCACTGAACTTCAACGCCTTAACGATGACCGTTATCGCCAGGAATGGACCAATTTCAAATCTGATGATGTCAAACGTTGGACTAACTACATGCTTGCCCATGAAGAGCAAACCAGGGAAACCACCCAACAATTTTCCAATCTGACCAAGCAACTTCAGGAGATGGATGATCTGACCGCTCTGATGCGTGACGATCTGGACAACCTTAGCCGTGAAATCGTAAGGCACGTCCAAACGATTCTGGTTGCCTTTCAGGAGTCAATCCAGAATATTGCTCCGTTATTGGATAAAAAAGCTTCATAATCTATGTACATTCTTGGAACTGCCGGTCACGTCGATCATGGAAAATCCACGCTAATCGCCGCGTTAACTGGCACCCATCCAGACCGCCTAAAGGAAGAAAAAGCCCGTGAGATGACCATCGAATTGGGCTTTTCCTCAATGATTCTGCCCAATGGGGAAGAAATTGGCATAATCGATGTCCCTGGTCACCGTGACTTTATTGGCAACATGCTGGCAGGCATTGGCGGAATAGATGCTGTCTTGTTTGTCGTGGCAGCCGATGAAGGAGTTTCCGCCCAAACCCGGGAACACCTGGCAATTGTCGACCTTTTGGATATAAAGCGCGGCGTAATCGTCCTGACCAAAACTGA
>JBCFBG010000017.1:0-31800 GCA_038562515.1 Anaerolineaceae bacterium | reverse complement strand
TAGATGCTGTCTTGTTTGTCGTGGCAGCCGATGAAGGAGTTTCCGCCCAAACCCGGGAACACCTGGCAATTGTCGACCTTTTGGATATAAAGCGCGGCGTAATCGTCCTGACCAAAACTGACCTGGTTCAAGACCCTGACTGGCTTGATTTGGTTTCGTTGGATATCCGCGAACTCGTTCAGCCCACCTCTCTCGCCGAGGCTCCCATCGTAGCAATATCGGCACGAACAGGGGCAGGAATTCCTGAATTGCTCGAACAAGTCCAGAAAACGCTGATGGATATCCCAAAGCGTAAGGACCTGGGCAAACCACGCCTACCTGTTGACCGGGTTTTCACTTTAACAGGTTTTGGCACCGTAGTAACAGGCACGCTTCTGGATGGCAGCTTTAAGATTGGCGACGAAATCGTCTGTTTGCCTGGTGGAAAGGCCGGTCGCATCCGCGGACTGCAAAATCATCACCACAAACTGCAAAAAATCGATCCCGGTTTTAGAGCCGCCGTAAATATCGTCAGTTTGAACCACCAGGATGTGGTCCGTGGAGATGTCATTGCCCATCCAGGGGACTATTCACCTACCAACCTTCTGGATGCTCATTTTCGCCTCCTGGAAGATAGCCTTTACCCGGTCAAGCACAACTTGCAGGTCAAGCTCTTTATCGGTGCCAGCGAAACCACTGCCCGTCTGCGCATATTGGGCAGCCAGGGGCTGAAGCCCGGGGAGGAAGCTTTTGTCCAATTGCGCACAGATCACCCTGTGATTGCTTCCAAAGGTGACCGCTTCATCCTACGCCTCCCATCTCCATCCGAAACACTTGGAGGAGGGATCGTTCTGGATCCCGATCCTGGTCAGACATATAAACGTTTTCACCCTGACAACCTCGAACGGCTTAAGAAGATGTTTTCAGGGAGCGAGAAAGAACTCGTCAGTCAGATCCTGGAAAGTCAGAAAGTGACCAACCTGGCTACCTTGGCACAAAAATCCGCCTTGCCATTTGTAGAAATCAACCAAATTGCATCTGTCATGCTCGAGAGTGGTGAAATTATCAGTTTGGGAAAATCCAAAGATATCCAAAAACTCACCTTTGTTCACCCCGATTACTGGCATTCGCTTCAACAAAAAGGGCTTGAAAGCCTGAATACTTTTCATCGCACAAATCCCTACAAGGCTGGCATGCCAAGGGAGGAGTTCAGAACCGTCCTTGGTCTATCCCAGATCTTATTTGATCAAGTTGTCGACAAGTTGGTCGAACAAACTCTGGTAATTCAGAAAGGAAGCCTGGTTTGGGCAATCGAACATCAGGTTGTTCTGAGCCCGCAGGACCAGCTCAAAGCAACCCCTTTATTGGCAGAATTCAACACGAATCCATTCAGCCCGCCCGATGTCAACCAACTCAAAGCGCAGTTAGGCCTGGATTTGCTGGAAGGGTTGCTTTCCTCTCAGAAGTTGGTAGCAGTGTCCGACCAGGTTGTATTCACGCCCGAAACCTTAACCCAGATGCGGGGGTGGGTCAAGGAGACCATCGCCACAACAGGTGAACTAAGCCTGGCCGAGTTCCGTGATCACTTTAATACCAGCCGGAAGTATGCTACAGCCGTCCTGGAATACTTTGATCAGATCGGTTTTACTTATCGAAAAGGTGACGTTCGCGGTTTAAGATAGTACAATAACCCTACAACCATTCTAAAAAAGGAGAAACTAGTTATGGCATTTAAAGTTATCATCACAGACGGCTTGGAGAGTAATGGGAAAGACATTATCAACCAGTCTGGCGAAGCAGTAGACAGGAAAGGGATTGATGCCGACCAGTTGTTGCTGGAAATCGGTGAATACGACGGTATGATCGTTCGCGGTCGCACCAAGGTCACCCGAGCTGTTTTTGAAGCCGGAAAGAACCTCAAAGTCGTCGGTCGCGCCGGCGTTGGTGTAGATAATATTGATCTCGAAGCAGCTAAAGAGCATGGTGTTATGGTGGTGAATTGCCCGGTAGCAACCTCTGAAGCGGTCGCCGAACACGCTATGGCATTGATGCTGGCACTTGCCCGTGAATTACCACGCGCTGATGCAACGATGAAAGCCGACAATTGGGCCAAGAAAGATCTGATGGGTATCGAACTCGATGGCAAGACCCTTGGTGTTTTAGGCTTTGGTAATATCGGTCGCCGCACCTGTAAGTATGCTGCTGCCATGGGCATGAAAGTGCTCGTCTATGATGTTATCGACGTCAAAGAAAGAGCAGCTGAATTAGGTTATGAACAAGTGAGTCTGGATGAACTTCTGGCACAAGCTGACTTCATCAGCCTCCATATGCCCCTCACCCCTGAGACCAAACACCTGATCGACGATGCAGCTTTCGCCAAAATGAAAAATGGTGTCCGCATCGCCGACGCATCTCGCGGCGGCGTAATCGACCAGGAAGCCCTCCTGCGCGCACTCGAATCAGGTAAGGTTACTGGTGCCGGCCTTGATGTTTTCGAAAAAGAACCCCCTGTGTCATGGCAGCTGGCTGAACATCCCCATGTAATCGCAACTCCTCACATCGGTGGTCAAACCATAGAAGCACAGATTCGCGCTGCTGATGATATTGCGTCAGAAGTAATGAATATCCTGGAAGGCAAGCCAGCTCGCTGGCGTTGTGCCTAAACTCTCCATGTTGATAAAAACCCGGGCTCAAAGATGAGCCCGGGTTTTTCATTGTCTTTACAGCTTTCTTTTTGGAGAAGCCCAAAAAATCGAAGCAGCCAAGATCACTTCCACTATGGTGTCGGTGTTGCCGTTGGATAAATGATTTCCTGTGCTGGCGTACCCACCGGTGTCGGGGTCGGGATTGGCGTTTCACCCGAAGGGTCGTGCACATACACATAATCGCCTAATTCCGCCCAGTTATACAACCAGTGTGCGTCCCCAGGAAACATATTAATACACCCGTGAGATTGCTTGAACCCTAATACCGCGGGCCAATAAATACCATGGATTGCCTGTGCATGATTGTAGTACATCGCCCAGGGAACCCCTTCCATGTAATAAAAATCGGAACGGTCACTTGTGTATGACCCCTGCATTTGCTCCAGTTCTTTCTTCTCATAGATCCGGTACGTTCCGGGATCAGAATACAGATCGCCGGAACCTGAGGCAATCACTGTGGCAAAGACCAACTCGTTGTTCTCATATGCTGATAAAGTTTGATTATACAGATCGATATTGATCCACTTTCCACCCTCCACACCTGGAGGAGTGGTGGTATCAACCACAATCCGTCGCGATTTCAACGATGGGACCCATTCTGTTGGTGAAACCTGGTACCACTCGTATCCCTCTGCTTCCACCATGTTATAGATCGGGAAGGACTCGTATTTGTTGTAAGTATTGCCCGTTGCTCCTGAAGAGAAGCTTGCACCATTGTAGGAGCCGGTTCCATCGATCGTAAATCCAAAATCACTTTGGGGGGAATCAAAAAACTCCAAACCCTGCCAGTTGGGAATCGAATAGAGCGGTTGAGCTTCAATCCACCCACCGCCCAGCAGACGTACAAAAGTGCTCCCACCCGCGTTAGCTTGTTCAATGAAAGCAACATAACGGGAAAGCCCGCCTGGATAGGACCGAATCACCGTGCCACCACTGGTGGCATCACTAAGACTGGCATAAACCTTGGTCTGCCCTTCGTTAATGCTGGCTATTCGGATTGGTAAGGCATTTAAAGAAGGATCGGGTTTGTTCGCCGGCAGTCCAGCCAGTGGATAAGGAAAACCCTGTTCGCGCAAACCGGTGATCGTTCGAGAAGGACCCAACGGCAAACAATCTCCAGGGTCATTAGGATAATATCCCGGCAAACACAACGGCAAATCGTAGTACGGTCCCGCTTCAGCTCGATTTTCAGCAGCTCTGACTGACTGTGGACCCATCAGTGTGCCAAGCACAAATACAACAACAATCAAAAAAAAGTGTTTCATTTTCACAATTTCATTATAACCTCTTAGAATTTTGAGGCAAATTAACGCAAACCCTTCTTTAGCAGTGATATCGCCCTAAATGGACCCTATCCAAAGTGAATATATTCGAGGTACAATTTATTATCCAGACTTCAGGAGGTTGATAATGAAGTTTCCTTTTTATCAAGTTGATGCTTTTGCGGTCAAACCTTTCAAAGGCAATCCTGCCGCGATTATCATGATGGAAGATACCCGGGAAGACAGTTGGTTTCAAGCTGTCGCTCAAGAGATCAATCTTTCTGAAACTGCTTTTCTGCGCCCTAAGGGTCACGATTACGAATTAAGGTGGTTTACTCCCACCACAGAAGTTGACCTTTGCGGTCACGCGACCATCGCGAGCGCGCACATCCTCTATGAATTTGGTTTTTATGACCTCGATGAGATGATCCATTTTCACACTCGCAGCGGCGTCTTAATCTCCACATTCAACCGGGGTACGATCGAAATCGATATGCCGCGCCTCAAGGTGACTCCTCTGGCTGCTCCGCCGCTCCTAAAAGAGATTCTCGGGGTTGAACCAGTGGCAGTCGCCGAATCTGAGAACAGTGTACTTATTGCAGAACTTGCCAATGTTGACCAGGTGCGCGATTTTTCGCCGAATTGTGATTTGATTGCTCAACTCAATCACCTCGATCTTGCCTTGACCGTCTCTGGCGAAGGGACAAAGTTTGATTTTGTGTCACGCTTCTTCTCTCCCAAGACCGGCATTCCCGAAGACCCTGTGACCGGCATGGCTCATTGTGCCCTGGGACCTTATTGGGAAGCAAAGACAGGCAAGACTGAGTTTCATGCATATCAGGCTTCTGCTCGCGGCGGTGAGGTTTGGGTGCGCCTTGCGGATAACCGCGCTTACATCGGCGGCAAGGCAATTACTGTCCTCAAAGGCGAGATGCTCAAGCAGTCGTAAAAAATCTTTCCACATCCAGATTTCTTTTTGTTCATCAGGGCGGGTTCACCAAACCCGCCCTTTTGCCAACAGATCTCAAGCACCCATGGCGCAGTCCTTGTTATAATATGCCCATGTTGCGCCGATTTATACCTTCAGTTCATTTTGTTCTCCCTAACCCTGTTTCTCGAGCACTCATCCCCACCAAAGGAGCTTTACCTTGGAATTATTAAAACAAAAGATCCTGACCGATGGCAAGAATCTTGGCAATGGTATTCTCAAAGTTGACCGCTTCATTAATCACCAGGTCGACCCAAAGCTTATGGACGAGTGTGGAATGGAATTCGCCCGTCTTTTTGCCAACACTCCTGCCGTTAAAATTCTGACCGCCGAAATTTCTGGTATTGCTCCTGCCCTCATGACCGGAAAGTATCTCAATCTGCCGGTCGTGTACGCTCGCAAAACCAAACCGATCACCATGCCCAGCGAGGTTTACATCACAGTCGCCCCCTCTCACACCAAGGGAAATAATGCGGAACTGATCGTTTCTCCGGAATACCTTGGCAAGGGAGAAAAAATCCTGATTATCGATGATTTCCTTGCTTCCGGAGCCACCATCGCTGGTCTCGTCCGCCTTGCTGAAGTGGCTGGTGCAGAAGTGGTCGGGATTGGCACCCTGATTGAAAAAACCTTTGAGGGTGGACGCGCATTGCTTTCAAAGTTGGGAGTGCCAATCCATTCACTCGTCTCCATCTCTACGATGGATGATGGCAAAATCGAATTTACAGACGAATTTGAGGCATAGCGAGGTGTGATGAGCGATCGAATCGTAATACTTGACTTTGGTTCGCAGTTTACCCAATTGATTGGTCGCCGAATCCGCGATATGCACGTCTATTGTGAACTCCTTCCGTGGAATGCGAGCGAGAGTGAGGCGATTACACCGGAAACGCTCGGCATAATCCTCTCCGGAGGACCTCAATCGATTTATGCAGAAAACGCTCCCTACATCCAGGATTACATCCTGAAAAGCAAACTGCCGATCCTGGGTATTTGCTATGGAATGCAAGCCCTCGCCCACCAGTCCGGCGGCAAAGTGGTTCAAAGCGAAGAACACGAATATGGGCTCACCCGCCTGACCGTCCCTGAACCCAACCCCATGCTCCATCCCGGAAATCAGAATGTCTGGATGTCCCATGGAGACCAGGTTTCCACATTACCTGAGGGGTATATTGGTATTGCCAGGACAACCAGCACACCTTTTGCTGCCATGGCTAATTTCACGCAAAAACGTTATGGGCTGCAATTCCATCCTGAAGTTCACCATACTGAACACGGGATTGAAATGCTTGAAAACTTCATTCTGAATATTTGTGCTGCCCAACCTTCATGGACTTCAAAAAACATCATTGAGGAAAGCATCGAGCACATCCGCCAGCAAGTTGGCAGTGGATGCGTGCTCTCTGCACTTTCAGGCGGGGTCGACTCTGCCATCACCACTGCGCTGGTTCAAAGAGCCGTAGGCGATCGTGTTACTGCGGTTTTTATCGATACCGGTTTGATGCGCCAGGGTGAAGCCGGGCAAATTGAAGCCACTTTTCGCCCGCTTCTCGCAGAGCGTTTGATCACAGTTGATGCTTCACAGCGATATTTTGCCCGTCTCAAAGGCGTTACTGACCCCGAAGCAAAGCGCAAAATCATCGGCGAAATGTTCGTGCGTGAATTTGAACGTGCTGTGCACATGGTTGGCGATTTCGAATTCCTGGCTCAGGGCACAATCTACCCGGATGTGATCGAATCCAAGGGCATCGGCGTGAACGAAGCTCATCGTATAAAATCCCATCACAACGTTGCTGGATTGCCCGACGATATGCAGTTCAAGCTGGTAGAGCCCCTTCGTTTCCTTTTCAAAGATGAGGTCCGTGCCATCGGGCTTGAGCTGGGTTTGCCCACCGAGCTCGTCTGGCGGCAGCCCTTCCCCGGTCCGGGTCTGGCAGTACGCTGCCTGGGCGAGGTCACTCCAGAAAGAATAGCCACCGTTCGCCATGCTGATGCAATTTTTCGCGAAGAATTGGGCAAGGCTGATCTGTTACACGTAAGTGTGGATGAAGATGGTGTGCTCCACGGCAGTTCGCAAGCATTTGCTGCCCTTCTCCCGGTAAAAAGCGTGGGAGTGATGGGTGACCAGCGCACTTACAACGAGACGATCGTACTGCGTGCCATCACCTCGATCGATTTCATGACCGCCGATTGGGCTCGGTTGCCACAGGACCTGCTGGCTCATATCAGCAATCGCATTGTCAACGAAGTGATAGGTGTCAACCGCGTGGTCTACGACATCAGCTCCAAACCCCCGGCAACAATTGAGTGGGAGTGAAATTTATTACCGATATTCGCGCTTGAACAGCTTGTTAAAAGGATAGAAAAATGTCAGCGATTATTGAATCCATACGGGAACAGCTTCGTGAGAATGCTGACGAAAAGACAAAAGCGAGCAGCAGAAGATTCTTCAAAGAAGATATCAGACCTTATGGTGTAAAATCCGCGATCATAGGACAAATCAGCAAGCAAGCTTTCAAAACAATCGAGCAAGTACCCAAAGAAGAGATTTTTGACTTATGTGAAGAACTTTGGCAATCGGGCATGCTTGAAGAATCGTTCATTGCATGCAACTGGTCAAATTTGCTTTGGAAAAGATACACCGAAGATGATTTCTCCCGGTTTGAAAAATGGGTTAATGAGTACGTCAGCAATTGGGCTTCTTGCGACACGCTCTGTAATCACTCGGTTGGTTCGTTCCTGGAGCTTTACCCACAGTATATCAAAAAGGTCAAAGGCTGGACTGACTCAAAGAATCGCTGGGTCAAACGAGCTTCCGCTGTCTCCCTGATCATACCGGCTAGAAAAGGTCTTTTCAAAAAAGAAATCTTTGAGATAGCTGACAGTTTACTTTTGGACACCGATGACATGGTGCAGAAGGGCTACGGATGGATGTCGAAATCTCTTACCGAAGCCTATGAAGAGGATGTTTTTCAGTACGTACTCGAAAAGAAAGCTGTGATGCCCAGGACTGCCTTGCGTTATGCAATTGAAAAGATGCCCACAGCGAAAAGGCAGGAAGCGATGAAAAGGGTGTAGCGATTACTTCAGGCTCTGCCCCCTTTTGTTATTGCAAAAAACCTGAAAAAAATGTCACAAGTTGTGCCTTAGTGAGTTATGATTATTCAAAATTAGATTTCGGGAGCAAAAAATGATGAAATTAGTTCTGATTAGACATGGTGAAAGTGAATGGAATAAACTCAACCTCTTTACGGGGTGGACCGATGTGGAACTGACCGAAAAAGGGCGTGAAGAAGCCGCTACTGGTGGTCAGCTGCTCAAAGAAGATGGCTTTGATTTCGATATTTGTTACACCTCTTACCTCAAACGCGCCATCCACACCCTCGATCTCGTTCTGGACCAAATGGACCGCTCCTGGCTCCCTGTTGTGAAATCGTGGAAGCTGAACGAACGTCATTACGGCGCTTTGCAGGGATTGAACAAGGCAGAAACCGCTGCCAAGTACGGCGAAGAGCAGGTTCTCATCTGGCGCCGGTCTTACGCCACCCCTCCCCCAGAGCTGGATGAAGATGACGAACGCAGCCCCCGCGTCCAGGCGCAATATCGCGAAACTGAAGACAAATCTGTTCTGCCTTTAACCGAAAGCTTGGCTATTACGGTCGAACGCACCATGCCCTACTTCGAAGAAGTGATTAAGCCGGATATGCTGTCTGGCAAACGCGTACTTGTTGTTGCCCATGGTAATTCTTTGCGTGCCATGGTGAAGAGTTTTGATCAGTTGACTGAAGAAGAGATCATCGGCGTCAACATTCCTACCGGCGTACCGTTGGTATACGAATTTGACGAAAACTTTAACGTGCTTGAAAAGTACTACCTCGGCGATCAAGACGCCATCCAGGCAAAAATGCAAGCCGTCGCCAACCAGGGCAAGGCAAAATAAGAGTTGTAGAATAAACAGGGAGCTTTCAGCTCCCTTTTTTTGTTTGCTAACTGGTGCTCCCAAAGACTCCTTTACGCAATTTATCAAAGTTATCACTCGACCATGTATTTCATTTATTTGGATGTCTGACGTTGATATGAGATAATAGCTTCTGTATAACAAAAGATTCATGCGAGGAAAAAATAATGAAAGAATTCACAATCAACTACACCCACAATCCCACACAAATGGAAATCCTGGCAAAAAATGAAGCAGGCGAAGTTGTTGGCGAGATCAACTACTCAGCCAATCCCGATATCTGGATCGTAACCCATACTGGAGTGCGCCCTGAATATCGTGGTGGTGACATCGCCCGGAACTTGGTGCATTTGGTCGTTGAGGCTGCACGCGAGGCAGGCGTCAGGTTGGATGCAACCTGTTCTTACGCGGTAAAAGTCCTGGACCGCACATCGGAATATCATGACGTCTATTCACCGCGAGAATAGCAATCGCAAGTTAGGTAATAACAGCCGGAATTTTCATCATCCTAACAAATTGATTCAGGGTCTTTAAGAGTGGGCTTTTTAAGCTTTTAGCCTGGTGTTTATAAATGAGTATACAAAAAACACAACTTTTCCCTATTTTTCTTTTGGTCATCGCTTATAATTCCCGTCAATCACAAATTCTGAATTCAAGGCTGTGTTGTAAAAGTAAATTCAACACGCAGGTAAAAAATGCTTAAAAACAAGATAATCTTTCTCGACCTGGACGGCACATTAATCGACCACACCCTTACTCCTCCATTTTCTGCCATCGAGGCGATCAACCTGGCTAAAGCAAATGGTCATAAACTCTATATAAACACTGGTCGCAGCGTATGCCAGGTCTATGATTACCTCTGGGAACTTGGTTTCAATGGCTTTGTTGGCGGCAATGGTATCTACATCGAGTCAGAAGGCAAAGTGCTTTTTTACCGTCCGATTCCGCAACCCCTGGTAAAAAAGGTGTACCAATACCTCACGGAGAACGAGATCGGTTTTTGTGAAGAAGGTCAGGAAAGCCTTTATGCTCACCCGAGTTATTTGTCTGAGTTAGCCAGTCTCCTAAATGTCACCACGAAAGAAGCAGAAGCGAAAGTAGACCGACTTTTTCCAGCTACATCCTATAATCACCTCGATTGGCATGAGAACGTCAACAAAATCAGCATTGTTTTGACAGAAAAAGTAAACCTGGAAGTTATCCGCGAATATCTCCGACCGGAACTGGTTCTCGGACTTTGGAGTCTTTTTGGAAATGAACGAGAGTTTGGTGATATCTATCAGGATGGCACAAGCAAAGGCAGTGCGGTTGAATTCGTTATGAAACACCTGGATCTTCCGATGAGCGACGCTTTTTGTTTTGGTGATTCTTCAAACGACATCGAAATGATTCAGATTGCAGGCACCGGTGTAGCGATGGGTAACGCCATACCACAGCTCAAAGCCGTCGCCGATTTTGTCGCCGAGCCTATCGATGAAGATGGATTATGGAAAGCTTTTCGCCAATTGAGTTTAATATAACCTCTTTGGCAGTCTGTAATAAAATTGAAGCGTTGCACTTGTTGGAAAATACTTTGACAAGCTCAAACAATTTACCAGTGGAAGAGCATGAAAACAATAAAAACGAGTAGCAAACTAATCCAAGGGGCATTCTGGGGACATCTCTTGGTGACCCTGGTTCTGATCCTTTGCTCGCTCCCCTTTCAGTCTGTTCAGGCTCAAGATAACCCGCCATCTATCCAGATCACGTCTGTCGACAATAGTAATTTTCCGGAGATCACCTTGGAATATAAAGGTCGCAACTTGTCGGACGCCCTGCCTGGCAACCCTGCCGACGTTGAGATCATCGAGGATGGGCAGACCATAACCCCCACCTCGCTGGAGGAGCATTACCAGGGTGTCCATTTTGCGGTGGCAATCAATCCCGATTCTTCCCTGACTATCCGTGGAGGAGACCGCCAACCCTACAACCTCGCCATGATCGAAGCGCTCAAAACAGTCGGTCCGGAGCCCGAAAACGCCCGCAACAACCGCTACAGCTTCTTCAGCAATCATGAAGTCAGCCTGGTTGAAACAGAGGATTATGCCGACTGGGCAAGGCTTTTCGATGATTTCGAAACCATCCCTGCAAATGTAAGCGCATCTCTCAGCAGTCTTGAACTTGCCATATCCGCCCTGGAGCACAGCGGCCTTCAGATGGATACGGTCCTCGTCTATGTAACCCCTTACCTGGACTTTCGTCTATTGCCAGATTTTTATGAATTGGTTGGACGAGCCGGTCAGCTCGGTGTGGAAACTCAGGTTTGGATCGTCATGTCTCCGCGAGTAGTCGGTTCTTCCTATGAAAACGAGATGAGAACCGCCTTGCAAAACAGCGGCGGCACCCTGACGCCACTTACAGGAATCGAGGTTGTCCCCGACCCTCGAACCTACATGGAAAGCAAAGGGCGCATATTCACAGCCCGTTATCAATCCAAAATCCGTTCCAGTGGCGAGTATGACCTCCTGGTCAGAGCCAATTTGGAACAATCCCCAACCCTTCAATCATCTCCAGCGACGCTCACGCTGGATATTCAACCAACCCGATTGAGCTTTATCAACCCAATAGATTCACTCGAAATTCTTTACAACAACGACGGAGGTTTTCAACCTGCCCAGTTGCCATTGGAAGTGCTGATCGAATTTCCGGATGGCTACCCGCGGTCGATCCTCAATTCAACATTGTTCGTGAATGGAGAACAGGTTGCCACCAACGCGCAACCACCTTACGGTAGTTTCGTGCTTGACCTGGCGGACTATGTGGACCAAACCGAGATCAAATTGGATGTACGCCTTCAGGACGAGTTTGGCTTTCAGGGACGCACATCAATCCAGACCATCGCATTGGATGTGTTAAAACCGGAAAGCAACCTTGATGGAACCTGGTTTACCAGTCCATGGCTTTGGTTTGGTTTGCTCGCTTTAGCAGGTGCCGTGGCTTTCCTCGTCTTTCGAAAACCATTTCCGAAAAAGAAACCAGCCGAAGAGAGCAATGAAGATGAGCCAAAGGTCGAAAAAGTAGTTGAGAGAGCCCCCTTCTCATCTTTAACACCGGAAAAGACTTTTGGAAATCTCACCAGGCTTGATCCAGACCAAACCCCGTCCGCAGAAAAGCCTCACTTGCTCACCAAAGAGATCATCCTGATCGGTAGCGACCCCAGCCTGGCAAACTTGGTTTTGGACAATCCTTCCATCGAACCGTTACATGCCGAGATCCATTTCTTTGCGGATGGTCGTATTCGTCTGACTGATTTTAATTCCACCTCAGGGACCTATGTCAACTTTAAAACCGTTGGCACGCATGGCACTTCACTTCAGCATGCTGACTTGATCCATTTTGGCACCTTGCTCTTCCGCTTCAACAGCGCCACTCGCACCCAAATCAGCACCCCTCCGGTAGAGTAGTAACCTTCTTCTTGTATACCCAGTAGGGGACGGCTTCCATGCCGTCCCGCATTGGGTGACCGTGGAAGGTCACCCCTACCCACCGTCATCACGAGAGAGCGCAGCGACCGTGGTGATCTGCCTTTCATTCCCAGAAAAATCCAACATCTTGGAAAAGCAAAATATTCCCCTTGGTCGAAAACTGGAAATTGCTTGAATCGATCCCCCTTTCATGTTAGAATATCACCTCTACGGAGGGATGGCCGAGCGGCCTAAGGCGCCTGTCTTGAAAACAGGTATAGGGAAACCTATCGTGGGTTCGAATCCCACTTCCTCCGCTTGGCTTGACAGCCGAATAATTTGGGGAGGTGCCAGAGTGGACGATTGGGACCGCCTGCTAAGTGGTTGTCGGGTAAAACCGACCCAGGGTTCGAATCCCTGCCTCTCCGCCTGAACAAGACCGCATTTGCGGTCTTGTTTTTTTATCACTTTGGATCAGCAAATCCCTTTACTTTTTCTTCAACCTGGAATAAACTTGCTTTAACTGGTAAGACCTCTTACCACTCACCAGAGGAGGTCATATTGTCCACACAACCTGAATGGGTCATTCCCCAAAAACCTACTGACCTGGCTGAAAAGCAACTCCTTGCTGCCATTCTTGACGGCAGCTTCCCTATTGGAAGTCTTTTGCCCCCTGAACGTGAGCTGGCTCAATCGCTTGGCATCACACGACCCACCCTCCGGGAAGCTCTGCAGCGTCTTGCCCGTGATGGCTGGATCCAAATCCGACAAGGCAAGTCCACCATCGTACAGGACTATTGGAAAGAGGGTAACCTGATTATGCTCAATGCTCTTGCCAGCCAGCCAGAGGTGCTTTCCCCTGTCTTCATCACCAGTTTACTGGAGGTTCGCGCCGCCATTGCGCCAGCTTACACCCGGCTCGCCTTCTCCCGAAGTAAAGAGGAGTTAATCACCTTTCTCGGCGCTTATCAACAGCTTCCCGATGAAGCCGAAGCCTATGCGCAGGCAGACCAGGAACTTCACCACCAACTGACCGTACTATCCGGCAACCCGATATTTACCTTGATATACAATGGCTTTCGGAAGTTGTCTTACCAGGCGGGTTTAGCTTACTTTGCCAGCCCCCAGACACGCAAACATTCACAGGCATTTTATAAAGGACTTCTGGAAGATTTCCGCCGCGATGACCCGCAGACTGCATCCGAACGTACAGCAAAGGTCATGCAGGATAGCCTCGATTATTGGAAGAATCTGTAGTTTTATTGGGAGGGTTAATGAATCAAACTCAATCACGCCAACAACTTTGGTCACAACTTTCGCAGGAATGGGACCTGATTATCATCGGCGGCGGCATTACAGGCGCTGGAATCTTCAGGCGGGCGGTCAGCGGAGGCATGAAAACGCTTTTGCTGGAAGCGGCCGACTTCTCCAGCGGCACCTCCTCCAAATCGTCGAAATTGGTGCACGGTGGTTTTCGTTACCTGCGTAGTGGTCAGTATGACATTACCTTCGAATCCGTTCGGCAACGAGAAAAATTGCTCAAACAAGCTCAAGACTTGGTCACCCCCCTCGGCTTTGTACTCCCTCATAACGCTTCTTCCAAACAAAAACGCATGATTCACGCAGGCGTAATACTCTACGACCTCATGGCTCCCAAGTGGCAGCACCGCCATCTCAACTTTCCCCAGTTAAGAGAAAAGATGCCGTTGCTCAAGCCCCGGGGAATGACTGGTGCTTATCTCTATTATGATGCCCTGTTGGATGACAGCCGCATGGTTTTACGTCTTATCAAGGAAACCTGTGATGACGGAGGGCTCGCTCTCAATTATGCCCGCGTTGAAAATTTACTCAAAGATTCAGCAGGTCGTGTCCGTGGGGTTACTGTTGAAGATCGCTCGCATGCAAACCAGGGAACACTGGAACTGAATGCCAGGGCGGTGATTAATGCGACTGGTCCTTGGACCGATAAACTCCGCAAACAACTCGGAAGGCAAGAACGTGTCAGACCCCTACGTGGTTCTCATTTGATCTTTAGTTTCCACGATCTACCCATCTCACATGCTGTCACCCTGATGCATCCAAAAGATGGACGGGCAATGTTCGCCATCCCCTGGGAAGGGCGCACCATTTTTGGTACTACCGACCTCGATCACCCTTTCCCGCTGGAACAAGAGCCTTTTTGTACCAAAGAGGAAATTGACTATATGCTCGAAGCGATCCATGCTATCTTCCCAAACACCAATATCACCGGGAATTCAATCATCTCAACCTTTGCTGGATTGCGTCCTATCGTTCGTGGGGATGCCAACAACCCTTCCGCTGAATCACGTGCCCATCTTATTTTGGTAGAAGATGGGATGGTCACAGTCACCGGGGGGAAACTGACCATCTTTGAAATCATGGCTGAAGATGCGCTCAAAGCCGTCCTGCCACAGCTTGGTATAGAGCTGAAACCAATCCAGCATTGGTTCAAACCCAACCCAGCCTATTCTTCTGAAAATCGTCTTTCCTTGGAAAGCTTTCATTATCTTGTCGGTCGTTACGGTCAGGACTTACCAGACCTGCTAAATATGTCCCAACCACAGGATCTTCAGCAGGTGGACGATCTCTGCCTGCACTGGGCAGAACTTGCCTACAATGCTCGCTACGGCATGGTGGAACATCTCGACGACCTGCTATTACGGCGCACCCGGTTGGGTATGCTCTTGCCTGATGGAGGTTTAGGTGTGATCGAGAAGGTGAAACAGTTGACTCAATCTGAATTGCCCTGGACCGAAGAGGAATGGCAAAGTGAAATCACTCGCTACCAGGAGATCTACCAAAAAGCTTACAGTCCGAACCCGGAAAGTTATTTGAAATAGGAGGAATTATGACAAAACAAGAGAAATTTGTCCCAGCCTGGTACGAGGAAGAAGTTCCAACCGGAACCTGGCGTTCTATCTTCAAATGGGGTGCCCCAGCAGCTTATAAACACCCCAACAGCGGCCTCACCAAGTTGATTATGGATCGTTATGGTCTCACGCAAGAAACGCTTTCTAAACCCGGACAATTAGGTCTCGATGTGGTTCCTGATGATGTCCCAGTCACCCTTTCGGCGGAACATCTGGACTTCCTGACACAAACCAGCGGTGAAGAAAATCTGCATATCGACACCTACACTCGCATCAAACGTTCTTATGGACAAGGAATGATCGACGCACTACGCTTGAGACGCAAAATTGTCGAGAACATTCCCGAAGTGGTGGTTGCACCGCGCACACAGGCGGAGATCGAAGCAATCGTTACCTACGCGAATCAAAATCTCATCCCCATTTACGTTTTTGGTGGGGGTTCAACCGTCACCCGCGGTTATGAAGCTACCATGGGCGGTATCTGCATTGATATGTCCGTTCACATGAACAATGTGGTCGAGTTGAATGAAATTAACCAGACCATCACCGTTGAAGCCGGCATGTGGGGCACAAAACTGGAAGACCTGCTTCAAAACGCTATCGCAAAGCTCGGCGCAAAGCGCAATTACACTGTTGGTCACTTTCCCCAGTCCTTCGAATACTCCAGCGTTGGTGGTTGGGTTGTCACCCGAGGAGCCGGGCAGAATTCCACCTATTATGGCAAGATCGAGGATATTGTTCTCGACCAGGAATATGTAACACCGCGCGGCATTTTCAAAACCTGTCCACACCCACGAGCTGCTACAGGCCCAGATTTTGATCAGGTCATGATGGGCGGTGAAGGCAGTTTTGGAATTCTCACGAAGGTCACTTTAAAAATCTGTCACTGGCAACCTGAAAATCGAATGCGGTTCAGCTATATGTTCCACAGTTGGGAGGACGCCCAGGCTGCCAGTCGTGAAGTAATGCAGGGCGAGTTTGGCTACCCCTCAGTTTTCCGCGTCTCTGACCCCGAAGAAACTGACATCATGATGAAACAATATCACATCGAGGGAAGCATCGCCGACACCTTATTACAAAAAATCGGATTCAAACCGATGCAAAAATGTCTGATGCTCGGTTTCACTGATGGTGAAAAAGGCTTTAGCCAGAACATAGACAGAAAAATGCGCAAGATTTTCCGCAAATACAAAGCCTTCGAGCTCTCTTTTGCTGGAGTGACCAAAACCTGGGAAAAAGGTCGCTTTACTGACCCATATTTACGCGAAGACTTGCAGGATTACGGCATCCTCATCGACACGCTCGAATGCGGTGTCACCTGGTCGCAAATGCCTCAGGTTCACAAAGACGTCCGCTCGTTTGTCAAGTCACGCCCAAACACCATCTGCATGACCCACATTTCGCACTCTTACCCACAAGGCGCGAATCTGTACTTCATCTTCATCGCGAAAATCGATACCATCCGCGAATACCTCGACCTGCAATATGGCATCCTCGAAGCTATCTCAAAATCCGGAGCTTCCATCAGCCATCATCATGGCGTAGGCAAGGCCACCGCCCCCTGGTTGGAAGACCAGATCGGCAAAGAGCAAATGGATGTCATCCGACTCTTGAAAAACCATTTTGACCCTAACAACATTATGAATCCTGGTGGTACACTGGGATTGGATATGAGCCTGGCGCAAAAAGAAAAACGCTGGGGAAAAGATTTCGAGGCATAGATGACAAAAGAACAGCTCTTGGCGATAGATGTTGGTACTCAATCGACCCGTGCTCTGATATTTGACCTGCAGGGCAACCTGCTCTTCAAATCCCAGGTACGTTTACCCGAATATTCAGCCCCCAAACCAGGTTGGGCAGAGCTTGAACCCGCGCTCTTCTGGGAGAGTCTCTGCCAGGCTTGTCACAAACTCTGGGCGATGCCCGGTGTGGATAAGTCTAAAATCGCGGGAGTATCTCTCACCACGCAGCGCAATGTCCTCATCAACCTTGACCAGGACGGTCAGCCGCTCCGCCCCGCCATCCATTGGTCAGATCAGCGTCGCACTTCTGGTTTGCCAAATGTAGGTGGCTTATGGGGCGCGCTTTTTACTGTCGCTGGAATGACGGATACCATCCGATACCTGCAAGCCGAAGCCAAAACCAACTGGATCCGCATCCATCAGCCTGAAATCTGGGCAAATACTGCCAAAGTTGTGCTTTTATCCGGCTACCTCACCCACCGACTGACCGACAAATTTGTCGATTCCACCGCCTGCCAGGTTGCCCATCTGCCCTTTGACTACAAAAAGCATCAATGGGCTGGTAATTTTGACTGGAAGTGGAAAGCCGTGCCTGTAGAACCAGAAAAACTGGTCGATCTTGTTCCGCCAACTGGTTTACTGGGAGAAATTACATCCCAATCCTCCGATGAAACCGGCATTCCGGCTGGGTTGCCTCTTATATCTGCCGCCGCCGACAAAGCTTGCGAAGTACTCGGTTCGGGAACGCTTGCATCGAACATCTGCTGCCTCTCGTACGGCTCCGCAGCCACCATCAACACTATCCACCAACGCTACATTGAAGTCGTTCCGCTCATCCCGCCCTATCCGGCTGCCGTGCCCGGTTCTTATTCTCTCGAAATCCAACTTTTCAGAGGTTACTGGATGGTTTCCTGGTTCTTACAGGAATTTGGTCATAACGAGCAGCGGCTTGCGAAAGAACGAGGCATTCCCCCTGAATTTTTGTTCGACGACCTGGTCCGTTCTGTTCCTGCCGGCTCGATGGGTCTCACCCTCCAGCCTTATTGGGCTCCCGGTCTCAAATCGCCTGGTCCAGAAGCTAAAGGCGCCATGATTGGTTTTGGCGGCGTGCACACCCGTGCCCACATCTACCGCGCTATTCTGGAAGGGCTTGCCTATGCCCTGCGCGAAGGTGCCGAACAAACCAGCAAGCGCAGCGGCGTGCCCATCACCGAGGTGCGCGTTTCTGGAGGGGGCTCGCAAAGTGATGGTGCCCTGCAATTGACCGCCGATATCTTCGGCATGCCGGTCAGCCGCCCACACGTTTATGAAGCCAGCGGACTCGGTGCGGCAATCGACCTGGCAGTTGGTCTGCAATTGCAGCCTTCTTTTGAGACAGCGGTCGCGCAAATGACCCGTATCAGCAATACTTTTGACCCCAACCCGGAGAACCAAAAACTCTATGATGAGCTCTACAACCGGGTGTACTTGAAAATGTATGACCGCCTCGCACCATTGTACAAGGAGATTCAGGACATCACCGGTTACCCGTCAAAAGATTAGGCAAAAGCTTTTGGTCTTTCAACAATAACTAACCAAAAGGCGGGTCTGAGACCCGCCTTTTGGTTGATCAATAATAAAAAGATCCTTCGCAATTAAGCTCAGGATCATAATTTATGCTATCGAAAAGGTACCCTAATCGTTGTCTTTGGTTCGCACTACGATTGTCGATTTGCCAGTAAGTTTCTTAATCTCGAAATAATCCTTCCTGGTCCGGATCAGTCCTGCCAACTGTTTTGATCCGTAAGAGCGGGGGTCAAAGCCGGGGTCAATTCGTCTCAGTGCGGTTCCCACCTCTGAGAGCCTTGCCCAGCCTTCGTCATCGGTGCCAGCAGACTCGATTGCGTCTTCAATGTTATCGATCAGACCTTGTTCTTCCTTGCTAATCTGCTGCTTTGCTGCAGCCTGGCGCTTCTCGCGTTCGCGTTGTTCCAGGTTTTCGGTGTAAATGAAGACATCACAAGCCGAGACGAACGCGCGTGGGGTCAGGTTTTTCCCAATTCCAACCACCAGCTTGCCGCTTTCACGCAGGCGGGTTGCCAGGCGGGTGTAGTCGCTGTCGCTCGAAACCAGGCAAAAACCATCCACCTGATTGGAATGTAAGATATCCATGGCATCGATGATCATGGCTGAGTCGGTCGCATTCTTACCAACCGAATAGCTGAATTGCTGAAATGGCTGAAAGGCGTAAGAATTCAAAGGATCCTTCCAGGATTTCATCGTTGTTGAGGTCCAATCACCATAAATACGGCGGATCGTAGCGTTGCCATAACGGCTCGACTCGACCACTATTTGTTCAATTAAAGACGCCTGGGCATTGTCACCGTCGATCAGGATCGCGATGCGGTTTTCCCTGGAGCCATTGGGGGTTTCTGTGTTTGTAGCCATGCAGGTATTATAACTGCTTTTAGCCTTCGGCTAACGTCAACAAGTTAAGTCCTCAATGCCTACCAGGTTGTGCTTTTTGTAATAGTCCTGGTGGTATTCTTCTGCCAGATAAAACGTAGTTGCAGGTCGGATAATTGTATCAATGTCGCAATCGTATTGGTTGTTAGCTTTGAGTTCGTCCAGAACTGCCTTGGCAACCAGTTTTTGTTCCTCATCGAGCGGGAAGATGGTTGATCCGTATTGGGAGCTCTGACTGGAACAATTTTCCCGGCATAGCGTCGGGTTGTGGAAGGTGAAAAATGCTTCCAGGATTGCCCGGTAACTTATCACGGAAGGGTCGAATTCGATTTTGACCGCCTCAACGTGCCCGGTAATATCCTGGCAAACCTGGCGATAAGTTGGGTCCTCTAAAAACCCGCCAGTGTAACCCACCTCGGTATCGAGCACACCAGCCAGTTGCTGAAAACGCGACTCCATCCCCCAAAAACACCCACCCGCGACGATTGCTGTTTGATTCATTATTGTTTAACCTGCCTTTTAATAATTCTTGCTGCCTCTACAGCTTTTGTAAATTGTGCCATTGCCTGCCACTGAATTCATTATAAGAGACGTAAATACAAAGTTAAGCAACTTGTTCAGGGTTTCACAACTTTCAACGAGAAAAACTCGAACAAGCAATATTTACATCGGTAAGCATAATGGCTTGTAAGTTATTCCAATCAGCTTTCCGCTCCCCGCCTCCCCTGCCCGCCCTGCGTTAGGGTGTAAGGGTTCCCTCTGTAAGGATTCCCTGCTCTGATAGCGCCGGTCTCCTGACCGTGCGCTGATGCTGACTTTTTTGTCTCCCGTTACTTAAGTACGCCCGGACAGTATTAGTTCAGTTTCAGAAATCAAGTCGGTATTACCCGACTTTTTGCGTGCGAAGTCTGGAGACCAGAACGATCGAAAGCAATTTTCACAATCAGATCCATCAACCAGTAGCCGCTATAATTAACCATGTTGGTGAACCCGATTTAAAGATTCGCAACCTGAAAACGGAGACAATGAAATATGGCGAACGAGAAAAAACAGTTTATTTATGCTCTGAAGTTGATACCCTCGCTTTACCAACCGGAGAACTGGACGGAAAAATAAGAAGATATCGTCTCCCGTCACTTCGCCAAGTTACAGGATCTGCTTCGGTATGGCAAGCTGATCCTGGCAGGAAAGACATCGGGGAGAGATGATGAAAAGACTTTCGGCATCGTGATTTTGGAGGTCGAATCCAAGGAAGAAGCCCTGGCGATCATGAATGATGACCCGGCCGTGGCAGCCGGTGTCATGACTGCAGAACTCTTTCCCTATCACATTGCTTTGATCAGGACTTAAGCGACCCTACCAGCCCCCTGCCTTCCCTGCGGTAGGGTCCCCTGTGGTGGCGCTGTGCGCTACTACTCTTTAATCAAACCTCCGTGGTACAGGAGTTCGTACACTTTTTGGTTTTGAACGGAAATCCATTCCAGCCCCGTAAAAGACGAAACATCGCCTTCATTCGTATCAAAATAGGTGCCAAGGGAGGTTTCGTTATCGAACCCGCCCAAAAAACGCCCTTCCTGATAGAGTTTGCTCAGGCTTTCCATGATGATTCTTCCAGTCGTCTGGCCGTCGATCAGTTCAGGGTTCAGGATTCTGCCGTAATAGTTCATCGCCCAGACCGGTTTGCCATCAAAGTAAACCACTTCCTGACCCAGATAATCCGTCCCACCGAAGCAACTGTCCAGGTACGAAAACGGACCCTCCTGAAATTGCAGATCGTGAGACAAAGGGCGGTTAGCCTGGCTTTTCTGCCCCCCTCCCACATAAGTATTGGCTTTCGCTCTTACAATAAATGCCTCAAGCTCTCTTTTGTCCAGTTCGTTCATCCCTTACTCCTTGATCAGGATAATTATAGTATCAGCAAGGGTATGTTGGTGGAAAGTGCAGGCAGAAGCTTGCCACAGCATTCGTGCCTTTCGCTTCCGCCAACAAGTAGTGATGGTGTGATCTTTTTGTTGATGAGATAGCGGGGTTTTTCCACTATTTACACTATTTACACTGTTTTTTGATAGTGCCAAAACACGCTTCGAATGTAAAAAACTGGCTGGATGTTAACGTGCGGCGTTTCAGATAAGGCTCTGCAACTGATAATAGCACATTTGTTCGATTTTGGGAAGGGGTTGATAGCTGATAGTTAGTCGCTAACAGCTGATAGGAAAAAAAGTAACTACCCAACCACTTCGTGGTGGGTACAATTGGTTATCAGGAGATCGGCGAGATCGAAGAACTGGTTACGACTATCAGCGGAGAGCTGAAAGTCAAAAACTTCGCGTGGTCTGTCTGCATTTGCTACAGCGCTGGGGAGCTTAGCAATACCGGAGAGAATGGGGACCCTAAGGATTCGAAGCTTCGACCAACCGGCTATTACCCGCCTGCTCCGCCATTGAGCTACAGACCCTAAGACTATCCAGAATTTGCCGATGGATTCATGCCTTACAAGATGACACAATTCATTAACATCTTCTCAAATCGCCTTATCAATTGGTTTTTTGATGATTCATCCGCCAATGCTGGTACAATGATCGCGTTTGATTTAAATTAATTATAAAGTGGGAGTAATTACATGAATAAAACGAAAAGTCAGTCTTGGATGGAATTATTGATTAGCGGTGTGTTGATATTCATGTTTACACTCAGCCCGTTAGGTTCAATCCCAGTTTACGCCACGGACGTTCCGGATCTTATCAGCCCGATTGATGGAACTACTACAACCTCAGATCTGGAGGATTACCCACCATTAGCCATCCCGGAATTTAAATGGACAGCACTGGATGGGGCGACCAGCTACCGATTACAAGTCAGTGGTGATGCTGGTTTCACGAATTTCGTGGTGAATATCACCACACCTAACACAAGCTATACCCCAACCAATCCAGATGACTTCACTGATGGAATCTTGTATTGGCGCGTGAGAGTGGAAGCCCCTGCCCCGATTGGCCAATATAGCAGCATTTGGAGTTTCACTAAGGTATGGGCGACTGAGACGAATAAACCCACTTTAATTGCGCCGGTTGATAGCGCTATGATTGATTTCTACAACAGTCCTTTGTTTTCTTGGGGGCCGGTGATGGGTGCCGCTGTATATAAACTGCAAATTTATTCCAGCTCAGGTGGCTGGGCAAACCGTGACTACGATGCCACAACTTTGACAACTACCCATCAGCCTAATGCAAAATTGGCAAATGGTACCTATTATTGGCGGGTGGTGCCAGTCGATAGTGGCGGCCATGAAGGCACCCCAAGCGAGGAGCGTTGGTTCACCACCAATTACAATCCTGTTGAATTAGCATTGATAGAACCAGGGAATAATGCCGAACCCACATTTACCCCACCTTTCAGATGGACCTCCGTACGCGGTGCGCAATACTACCTGTTGCAATACTCGACAGACCCAAGTTTTAGTACAGGCGTGACCCAAATTGAGACCCGCAATACCTCATATACCCCAACCACCACCTTGCCCAATGATGTCAATTACTATTGGCGTGTGAGAGTTCATTCAGGTAATTCGATTTCAGACTGGACCCCTTCCCGTACCTTTATTAAACGGTGGTATCTCAAACCTGTCCTACTAACCCCGACCAATAATTATCAGCATCAACGCTTTCCGATTTTCAGTTGGACACCGGTACCTGGAGCGAGTTACTATAAGGTTGAAATCAGCTTGAATCCGGGGTTTAGCCCGCTTTATGACAGCGGTAACACAGCCAACACGTTTTTCAGTCCGAGTAAATATAACGGCTCGCCTAATACTTATTACTGGCGAGTGACACCCTATGATGGTAATTCGAAGCCTGGTGTTCCCAGCAACACATCTTCTTACAGAAGCTACAGCAATTCAGTAGCTCCAAGCCAGGTTTATCCTTTGTTCTACTACCGACCTGACCCGTCTGTGAACCCGCATGAGGACCGGACGGTTGCGCTGCCAGTTTTCATTTGGAACCGTGTCTCCGTCCCCAGCGGCTTGACTGAACAGGGAGATATTTTTGCGGACGCCTACCGTCTCCAGGTTTCCACTGATCCAACTTTTGCGTCGATTTCATGGACTGTGGATACCGAAAACACAACGGCAACGCCCACATCTGGCAATCCCTTTACGCCACTGGCTGAAACTGATTACTTCTGGCGAGTACGACCTCTAATTGGCGGAAGCGAGAGTGGCGAATGGAGCCAAATTTGGAAAGCCAGGTTTGACCTTTCGATGGGTTTGACCCCTGAATCAGACCCTAAGTTGATCCGACCCAGCGATGGGTTTGAATTTGCCGAGTCAACGCCTTTATTAGAATGGTTTCCAATCAGCAATGCGACAGGTTACGAAGTACAAATCAGCCAGGACGATACTTTCAGCGTTGTCATTGACAGTGCCTCAGTTTCAAATCCAATGTACGCCCCTACCAATAGCCTGGCGCAGCGTAGTTTGGGTGATGTGGACTTTGGGATCTACTATTGGCGGGTGCGGGGCCTTCCTGATGGCGTTTGGAGTGAAACCCGTCGCTTCCAGCTCGCGGCACAAAGCCAGTGGCAGTTTTCACGAACGGTAGGTGACTTAGCTAACCGATTGCAGATCGGCTCTGATCCTTTTGGGGATACTGATATTCCGGATTACGACGTAATCAATTTGCAGGTTGCCCAGGCTAGCGATAACTGGTACTTTGGATTCACCACTCCTGCTTCTCCAACCAATGATGTCACCTATGCGCTTTATCTTGATATTGATCATAAAGTGGATTCGGGTGGAACCTTTGACCCAAAAGGATATACGGTCAACCCCATTTCAGGTTACAAACCTGAATACATTGTTTATGTACTTCAGAATGCCGGCACATTTTCTCCTGACCAAGTTCACCTTTATAGTTGGACAGGCACAACATGGGACGCCGTGAGTGTTCTCAGCGCTATTGGAGGAGAACTTTACGAGGAAAGTGGTTATGTTGAACTAAAAATCCCCAACACAGCGATTGGTTATCAAGATACAACAGGCAGCTACGCAATGTCTTTGATAAGCCTGGAAGCAAATGGTTTTGGGCTTCCAAAGGACAGTGTTCCCACCGACCCATCTGCCACAAATGACGGGATTATCAGCCGATTTGCGAATGTGGCGGAAAGAATGAACCTCGTGATGCCACCGAATGATGCTGGTGTAGACCCCGGCACTTACCCTTCAGTCCAACCATTCTTCTGGGATTGGCCCGTACTTTCACCCTGGTCTGGAGCTATCATAAAAGCTTACCTTGACCCACTCTTCACCACAGAGGTCGAATCATATAACTTGTCATGCACCTCATTGCCAACTCCAATTACAAATTATGCCCAGACAGCCCATGCATGGGTTGATGATTTTTTGGGAGATAATACCTACTACTGGCGAGTTCGACCATGCTATAGGATTGGAACTACCAACTATTATGGAGCTTGGAGCCAGGGGTGGCGCTTCGAACGAGAAGGGTTTGTTCCACAAAACCTAACCACCTCAGTTACATTTGCTACACCTACCTTTTCATGGAATATGGTGGAAGGGGTAGAGTCCTATGATCTGCAAGTGGATGATGATCCCAGTTTTGGTTCTACAGCGATCAATGTCAATACACGGCAAAACTCTTATACTCCAACGACTACACTTGCAAATGGACAGTATTATTGGCGTGTCCGTGTGCGGCGTAATGGTAGTGTAATCAACGATTGGACAACAAACCAGTCCTTTATACTTAATTTGCCGACCCCTGGCGGGTTGACTCCAATTTCAGGGAGTATTGTTGACAGAGCTCCTACGATGTGTTGGGAACCTCTAATAGAATTTGCAGATGTTGGTGAGCCAATCCAATCAATACCTGCGTTGGCAGCCTGGAAATACCGCGTCCACGTGAGCAAAGACCCTATGTTCACCACGACTTTCGACACAATTGAAACAGAACAAAGCTGCTGGACACCAAAGAAAGGCTATGATGATGGTGATTATTACTGGAGGGTAGCCATGTTTGACGGCAACGGAAAGCTAGGAAATTACTGTGAACCTCAAACTTTCACAAAGCAATATCCGATCACCACGCTGATCGGCCCTCTCAGTGACTCAGTTATCGCTGAAACCCCAACATTTACCTGGATGCCTGTGGGTGGTGCCGCGAAATATAAACTTGAGGTTTCTCAATATTCTACATTTTCTCCAACCTACGAGTCTGTTACAACAGCTAACACCCGTTACACACCGACTAAAACCTACACAATCTCAAAGACGTACTACTGGCGTGTAGCAATTATCGATAATGACGGTAGAATCGGTCCCTTTAATGATTCAACAATCATTTTGGACCCATATCCATACCAGATTTACCTGCCGTCAATCCGTAGGTAAAAGGGTTAGGTTTGACTCGGATAAATTTCCAATCTACTAAACAGAATCCCATGCCCCATCGTTAAGGTGGGGCTATTGATTATTTGTTAAATGAAAGCGGAATCATGGGATTTGCCGTGGGATTTCATTTCGATCAGGATTTTGTCGGGCAGGAAATAGTCGATGCTGTTGGTGACACCGTCAAGGTTGATGATCGGGTATTCGTGGAATTCCTCGTGCCATTTAATCCTGAATACTTTCATGGTCTCCTGCATTCAAGCAGCGGACGGACTGAAACCTTGGTTTGCAGACACCGGAGCACAGTGTCTCTGCCGGCGAAAAACAACTATGCTCCATACTCCATACGCAAGCAGTCGCAATGACAGAACAAAGTTGTGAGTTGCCACTACAAGAGGAGACCTGGCGGTCAAAAACCTCACGTGGTCTGCCCACACGCGCTTACAGCACCGGGGTGCTTCGCAAGACCGGCGAGAACGGAGAGCTTAAGAAATTCAGTCGTAGGAATATTTGCAGTTCCGCATTATATAGCTATTTAAACCCCGCCCTTCTCTGGCTAAGACTTTCATCATTTCAACATGTGGTACACCTGCTTTTTGATAAGAGTATGTGTAAGGTGATCCTGTTGTAAACTGGACCTTTATCCATGTGTTTCCAATTGCATAAGCCACCACTCCTGAATTACCATTTAAATTCGCATAACGTTCCATTGTTGCCTCCTATGTAAAAAGTTTGTATGAGAACAAGTAGATGTTACCAGGTAACATTTCGTCTCAGTCATAGAAATCAGATTATCGCCAAAATAATGCTTTCGATTTTCCTTGTATCTACAATCTCTCAATATATAAAAATTTGTTGATAAGTCTAAAGGTTATTGGCTAAAGGGTCTTTCTCTATCAAGGGCTTTCTTAGTAATCTATACTTGTTGCCGAATATATTCAATCGCTATAAGTTTTTGAGTGTCTGGTAGTTGGATAAACAAAAAATTAATTCTTCATCGAGTGGTGATAATTCGTGCTGATTGATTACTACTCTTGGGGGATAAAAATAACTGACCGGTTTGTCATAATGAGCAGCAAAAAATCCCAGGTCCGGAGCAGTCAAAGTTCTGGCAAAATACTTGGTAAAGTTACTTCACTCTGGGTCTCCACAGGACAACAAAATCGTTTTACCCCGAAATACATCCGGGTCACACTCCAGGTATGCATTCATTTCCTTTTCAATAACGTTGTATTGGGTATAGAACTCGTCTTTCTTTGCCTTTTTGGCTTCTGAGAGTTTTTCATTTGCCACAAAGCGCCCTCCAGTTATCTTTGTTATAGTTTTCAATAATCATTTTACATATTCGGTTTTTTGATCTATCTCCAGAGACTCTTGCTGGATACTTTGACTAACATACTCACCAACTCAAAATTGGAAATACTATATTTGGAGCTCCTGAGCAAAATGATAGGAAATGATTTCACCATCTTTTGTAGTTTGATACCCCTTTTCTTGGTGGGAGAAATCCCGAATTTGTCTGGCGGTGAATTTTTGGAACTTATCCTTGACGAACGCAAGGGCTGCCAGCTCTGAAGTGGAGAAAATGGTCCAATCCGGCTCGCCACTGGCGTATACTTCGCCAACCAAATCACCAAAAGTTTGTTCCTCGCTTGTTATTTGTTTGTCCCATTCCAAAATTGCAGTCAGCCAAGTATTAAATTGATCAGGGACCGGGCCGTAATAGGCATGGGCATAACGCGCTCCAGAAATTGAAACACCATTATCTTTAAAGTGTTTAAAATCAGCATAGAACAGCAATTTATTGAGCTTTGTCTTCGAGACCTGATCTTTATAACAGAAGAACTTGATCGCTTGGAACAGTTTGTTGGCATTAAAGCGAATGAATCCGCTCAACAAGCTTGGAGAATAACTGCCGAATTGCTCGATAGCCTCTTCTAGCAATTCACCACAGTCTTGTTCTTTTTCTTGGAGATGTTGAATGATACGATTCCTGTTAACTTCGGAAAGCAATTCTGGTTTTTTTTCCAGAATTTGCAACATATTAGCCGGCTGCATACTCAATCGGATTGCCTGATCATGTGCTTCGGATTGCAGGGCCCCGTTTTCATATCGATTTAAAGTTGCGATTCCAATTCCTAGGATCTCACTCATTTCTTTTTGAGTAAGTCCCAACTCCTTGCGGAATTTCTTGATCTCTTCTGGCTGCATCATTCCTTTACTAATTCGATATTCACGATAGGCTGCATCTAACGGATCATAATCGGGTCGAGGGATTTCAAAATCTTCGTCACATTCTTCGCAATGGTAGTACTCCATATGAAGAGGGATCATTTCACCCCGAATATTAATCTCTTCAACCTTAACCACAAATTTTTGTTCGGTATCTTTTTCGCAATTTGGACAAAATGCATTCATCTCTTTCGCCTCTTGTTCTTTATTCATCGCTAATAATTCATTCATTTACGAAACGGATGTTTCAATGGATGTTCTGAAGGATGAAATGATAAACAAACAGCTCTTTCATTTCCGCCATAATATGAGACAATTTTAAGTTTAATGTAAATTTCAACAGCATCTAAATTTTTCCCAAATACCCAAAAATAACCGGGATGATATTCGTCTGGATTCGGACCAGATGAATAATCATCCATAGCTATCGAAAGAATCAATTCATCTCGTAACCTGGCATTAATTCCCAAATCCCTCAATGCTTGAATATTTTTGTGATGTTCCTTGACATAGTAGTGACCTTGACCCATCAGTTCCTTAAAATCTTTCAGGAGGTTAAGGATTTGACGACGTAGTTCTCCTTCTGAAAAACCTTCCATGCACGCCTCAATTATTATTCTTTCAAAGGTCTAAAACAAGTATATCAAATAATATATATCGTGTCAATATTGATCATTTGATAAATATTGACTATCAATCCTGGTCCAAAAATTCCATGGTTCTAGAACATCAGGAAGCTAGAACATCAGGAGGGAAATAATCGATGTAGTTGGTGACACCATCAAGGCTGATGATCGGGTGTTCGTGGAAGCCGTCGTGCCAATCTACCCCGAAGACTTCCATGAAATCTTTTTCGAACGTTTGACAGTATTGTCTTTCATCACCAAAACAGCCTTTCCAGCGTTTTTGAAAGGCGATTGCACGGGTTTCGATGTCGGGCCAAGTTAGCATAGACGCTCCCTAATGTTTTTTTACCCAATCCGACTGAGGCTTGTCTGATTATATCCTTGTGTTTTCATCAAAACTAAAACCTGTTGCCTTTGATAACCACTTTAGGATGGAATGGTGCTCTCCTTTTGAGACCCTCACCCCGATACACCCCAAAAACGGATCGTTTTCGGCGGAGTCCGCAACTGAGGCGGATTCCACCTTACCAGCTATTCAATTTAACCTATGAGCCATATAAGATACCCGGAAGGATTCGACCCTTCAATAATCTTTGATCATTGATTCTGTGATAATTCGAATATTTGGTCGTTTACTTGTTTTCGTAATTCCATCGGATTATCGATTGATTTGAAAACTTCTTGAGTTCCACCGCTGCCAATTACAGTTACAGTACCAAATCCCAAAATTCTACCAATCAAAGGTTGTGAAACCGATATACTCTCAACCTTATTCAGTAGAATTTCAATTGAGTGTTGGAAAATAAAGCCTTTTTTAGCAATTATTCTGCGATTTGTAAGGGCAAATTCCGTTGATAGGATAACAAGTGTCATTCGAATAATTAGATAGATACTATAAAGACTAGCCAATAAAAGAACGATAGGATGAAATCTTGAACTAAACCAGGTAAATAAAATGAGTACTACAATTAGACTCACTAATATTTTCCACGAAATATCTGCTCGATAAAGAATAGTCTCGTCATTTAAAAGTTTTTTTTCAATATGTCCCATTAGGTTCTCCTTGATAACTTGATACTCAGTCCTTTTGTGGTAATGTTTGCCAGATATGCAATAACATCCTTTCGGTAAAAGACTCGACGACACCAATCCCGAGTTAATGATTACCTTCAATAAATACACAAATTTAGGTGAATAGTATGAATCTGTCAAAATCAGACCTATATCTCCTCCTTTTCCATTACTAAGTTCGCTAAATTTGTTGGCACATATGCGAGTATGCCACGACAGCTAGGGAAAGCGGGGCAGCCCCAAAATTGTGCGCCTTGGCTTGATCCTTTCTTCGCCGTTCTCAGCACCATATCAAGCCCGCATTTGGGGCAACGGGGAGCAGTGTTTTCCTTATCTAGGATTATTGGCAGGCTGGGTATTTCTGCTGGATCCAATTTGATATGCGGTCTCAGAAGTGATGCTAGTTCCACAGAAGAATACGCTCGTTGTGCTGGGACCCTCAACAAAGGCATTTGGGCTGCTCTAAAAACCATCTCCACGAATTCGTCTCGGGTCTTCCGATCGCTCCTTTGATGACTTTTATCGTCCAGTTCAATTCCTACCAAAGGATGGATCGTCTTTGGGTCGCATAGCAGAAAGTCAACATGCTTGCGGTCAACCTTATTGGTGTAGGTTCGAAATACGCTTCGGTCATGGGATTTCACATAGAACAGATCGCCAAGGTTTACTTTAGTGGATATTACAGCTCGATCGCCGACTAAGTTTTTTAGGACAAGGTAAAAGCTTAGTTCAGCTGGAGAGAGGAAATTGTCTCGTAGAAGGTAGGGGTATTGACGCAGGTCAGCAACCTTCCTGCCTGTGCCAGAGAGTAAGTTACCAACCCTGCTAATGATGTCGTCAACATTCTTTGGGGATAATCCAAAAGTACGCAAGAAAGAGCGAAGGAAAGAAAACTTTTGTTGGGATTGCATGACAATAAATTCTCCTCACCCGGGCAAAAAGATAGCGCCCCTTTACAATCGATATGTCAAAAATCGGGACTGGAAGGATCATAACCTTCAAACAAGTGTTCTTTCGTTCAAACACTGTTCTTAGTAATGCAAGTAGTGCTTATTGTAATATGGTTTACTTGTAAATTAGGGTAATTCAACAAAATCAGGGAAATTTCAACTCAATTCCTGGAAATAAGTTGCCGAATGAAAACCCTCCAAGCAATCTTCCTGTAATGTAATATGGATAAATATCAATCGCAAGATTTATTATAAGAACGAGCAAAATTAAGTAAAGTAATATGTTGGTGTTTCGTAATTGCTTTTCAGACATGATTCGTTTCTCCCTTTTTTACCAATTGGATCATTGCGTGCAGATCCTTTTGGCTTGCTTTTGTCTAAAAAATGTATTCGTGTATGGGCCCGGAAGGATTCGAACCTTCAACCAAGCGGTTATGAGCCGCCTGCTCCGCCATTGAGCTACAGGCCCTGATTGGAATTAGATTTTACCACAGCCCAAGCGCTCATCGACCACAAAAGCCAGGCTTCTTGCCCTTTAAAATGCGGACTGCGTCTGGCTTTGGCTATGTGTTTTTTGCGTTTACCCGGTCAAGGTTTTGGACGTTTTGCCGGGGCTATTCCCTCGATATTGCTTCCAGGGCGGCGGCAATCTGCCCACCTACCAAGGCGTTATTGTAGACCAGGTGGAGGTTGGATTCCAGGCTTTTGCCTTCCGTTCTTTTGGTTATTTCACTAAGCAAAAACGGGGTGATATTTTTGCCTGATACGCCCTGCTCCTGGGCAGCCCGGACGGCGTCATCGATAACCTGATCGATATAATTATGGTCCATGGAATATTCGTCGGGGATTGGGTTGACGACCAGCATGCCTCCGCGCATATTCAGTTGATCCTTGGCGAGGATGATTCTGGCGATCTCTTCCGGCGATTCGGCTCGCTCGACCAATTGGATGTCGCTTTTGGCGGTGAAGAAAGCCGGCAACACATCGGTTTTGTAGCCAATGACGGGGACGCCCTTCGTCTCCAGGTATTCCATGGTGCGGGGAAGGTCGAGAATGGCTTTAGCGCCGGCGCAGATCACAACCACATTGGTCTGAGCGAGTTCTT